>NZ_JBEXTT010000021.1:0-145197 GCF_040614155.1 Nocardiopsis sp. NPDC006139 | reverse complement strand
AACTGCTCGACGGCCTGGGCGCTGGTGGGCTTGACGGTGTCGGAGACCACGAGAACACCCCGGGCGGCGCCGTCCCAGCCGACGGCGACGGCGGTGCGGCCCTGGTTCCGGGCCTCCTTCACCGCCTGGACGAGGTCCTCGCCCAGCGGCTGTGACCGCTCCCCGAGCAGCGCGGGACGGCCCACCAGGACGGTGCGGCCGTCGACGACGCCCTGCACGCCCAGGCCCTCGACGTTGGCGAAGTCCTCGGGGACCGGCAGGGTACCGCGGGCGGCGGCCGCGGTGGCGACGGCTTTGGCGATGGGGTGCTCGGAGGCGTTCTCCAGCGCCCCGGCCAGCCGCAGCACCTCGTCCCCGTCCTCGCCCCCGGCGGCGACGACCTCCACCAGCGCCATGGTGCCGGTGGTGACGGTGCCGGTCTTGTCCAACACGACCGTGTCGATGCGGCGGGTGCTCTCCAGCACCTCCGGACCCTTGATGAGGATGCCCATCCGGGCGCCGCGTCCGGTGCCGACCATGAGGGCCATCGGCGTGGCCAGGCCCAGGGCGCAGGGGCAGGCGATGATGAGCACCGCGACCGCCGCGGTGAAGGCGGCGGTGGCGGGTTCTCCGACACCGATCCAGAAGCCGAGGGTGGCGACGGCGATCATGATGGCGACGGGGACGAAGACCCCCGAGACCCGGTCGGCGAGGCGCTGGACCTCGGCCTTGCCGTTCTGCGCGTCCTCGACCAGGCGGGCCATCTGCGCGAGCCGTGTGTCGGATCCGACGCGGGAGGCGCGCACGACCAGGCGTCCGCCGGCGTTGACGGTGGCACCCACCACGGCGTCGCCGGGGCCGACCTCGACCGGCACGGACTCGCCGGTGAGCATGCTCATGTCGACGGCGGAGGTGCCCTCCTCCACGGTCCCGTCGGTGGCGACCTTCTCACCGGGCCGCACCACGAACCGGTCGCCCACCACGAGCCGGTCCACGGGCACGGCGACCTCGCGGTCACCGCGCAGGACGGCCGCCTCCTTGGCTCCCAGCTCCATGAGGGCGCGCAGGGCGGCGCCGGCCCGGCGCCTGGACCGGGCCTCGAAGTACTTGCCCAGGAGGATGAAGGAGGTGACCCCGGCGGCGACCTCCAGGTAGATGTCGGCGGAGCCGTCGGTGCGGGCGATGGTGAGCTCGAACGGGTGCGTCATGCCCGGCTCGCCCGCGGTGCCGAGGAACAGCGCGTACAGGGACCACAGGAACGCGGCGGAGACACCCAGCGAGACCAGGGTGTCCATGGTGGCGGTGCCGAGCCTGAGGTTCTTCCAGGCGGCGACGTGGAAGGGCAGCGCGCCCCACACGACGACCGGGGCGGCCAGCGCGAGCGAGGCCCACTGCCAGTAGGTGAACTGGAGCGCGGGGACCATCGCCATCGCGATGACCGGCACCGACAGCAGGAGGGAGACGGCGGCCCGGTCGCGCAGCGGCCGGGCCGGGTCGTCCGGTTCGGCGCCGGGCTCCGGGCCGGTCCGGGGAGGGCGGGGCACCTCGGCGGTGTACCCGGCCTTCTCGACCTGGGCGATCAGCTCCTCCACCGCCAGGGGCTCGCCGTCGAAGGAGACCCTGGCCTTCTCGGTGGCGAAGTTGACGGTGGCGGTGACGCCGTCCAGCCTGTTGAGGCGCTTCTCGACACGGTTGGCGCAGGCGGCACAGGTCATGCCGCCGATCGCCAGCTCGACCGGTGCGGCCGGTGCGCTCATCCGTCCTGTCCCCCTCCTGCGGCGGGATACGGGTCCGGCCCGCGGGCCGGCTCCGGCCACGAGGCCGCGGGCGCCGCGCCCCGGCTCCGTGGCCGTCCGCGTCTCAGTCGCGCACCTCGTAGCCGGCCTCGTCGATGGCGGCGCGCACGGCGGCGTCGTCCACGGCGCCCTCGCCGGTGACGGTCACCTTCTTGGAGCCCAGGTCCACCTGGACGTCGGTGACGCCGGCGACCGTGCCGACCTCCTGGGTGATGGAGTTGACGCAGTGGCCGCAGCTCATGCCGTCGACGGTGTAAACAGCGGTGGTCGTGGTGGCCATTTCGCCTCCTGTAGTGACGTGCGACTGTCCCAGCACGACCGACTATACCCCTAGGGGGTATGAATTCGTCAAGCGGGACCGCCCGCGATGAACGTGTCCCTCCGCACATTACCCCAGGGGGGTACCGGGTGGGCAAAGGAAGGGGGCCTCGGGCACGGCCCGGGCCCCCGTGCGAGCACCCCCGGGGGCTACTCCTGCTTCAGCTCCAGCCGGGCGATGATCCGTTCACTGGTGTGGTGGTCCGCCAGCGTGAAACCGGCCCGCCGGAACATCTCCACCGTTCCGGCGTACACCTCGGCGCTGGGCGCCCGGCCGCCGGCCGTGTCCACCGGGTAGGCCTCCAGCACCCGCGCCCCCTGCGCCCGGGCGTACTCGATCGCCCCGTCCAGCAGGCGGCCGCCCATCCCGCGGCGGCGGCGCCGCGGCGGCAGCCAGAAGCACACCAGGGACCACACCCCGGGCTCGTCCGGGTCGGCGGGGCGCAGCGTCCGGGACCGGGACAGCCGGATGTAGTCGCCGCGGGGCGCCACCGACACCCAGCCGCAGGGGCCCTCCTCGTCGTAGGCCAGCAGGCCCGGGATCCGGCCGTCGAGCGTGAGCCTGCGCAGCTCCTCCTTGTTGTCCGCACCCCGCCTGGACCGCTCGCACGTGGTGCTCTCCGTGTAGTCCTTGGCCCGCCTGCGGAAGAAGGTGCACCAGCAGTGCCCGTAGGCTCCGGTCGGCCCGAACAGGTTCTCCAGGTCGTCCCACCGCTCGGCGGTGGCGGGCTCGATGGAGACGATGGACATGGGGGGCTCCCTCTCGAACACAATGACCGCCACTGTGACCCAGAACACTAGCGGTCATTCGCCGTGACCGAAAGAACACGGATGCAATCACATGGACGGAAAATCACGAAAGCGCCCGCGCGTCCCCCTCATCCCGGTATCCCCTGCCGGGTGGGCGTTCCCGTTCACTGCACGAGGTCGGCGTACTCCTCGTTCTTGGCGATGTACGCCTGCGCGTAGGGGCAGACCGGCATGACCTTCAGCCCCTTGGCCCGCACGTCGTCCAGCGACCGGCGCATGAGCTCGGCCGCCACCCCGCGCCCCTGGTGGACGGGGTCCACCTCCACGTGGGGAAGCGCCAGCACCCCGTCCTCCAGGCGGTGGTAGGCCGAGAAGCCGACCACCTTCCCATCGACGCTGACCTCGTACCGCGAACGGTCCGGCACGTCGACGACCGTCAGGTCCATGGCTCTCCCTCGTCCGTGCGCGCCCGGTGCGCACACCTCACGAATGCCACTTTCCCACTCGGACCCCCCGCCCACACCCCGCCCCTCCTGCGGGCACGCCCCGGCGCCGGGCCCCGGACCCGCTCAGTCCCCGGTGCGCCCGCCCGCGTAGGGGTCGGTGATCCCCTGCGGGCACGCCAGCCCCGCGACGTCCCACCCGGCCAGGGTGGCCCCCGCCAGGTACGCGCTCTCCAGGAACTCGAGCACCGACCCGACCGGGTCCGCCTCCTTGCGCGCGTCCGCGTACCGGTACAGCGCCAGGTGCCCCGACCCGCTCTCCACCCACTCGGCGGCGGCCGGCCGCAGGCGCTGCTCCGTCAGCCCCTCCGGCTCCGGCGCGGTGTAGGAGTAGAAGCACGGCTCGGGGGTCTTGTCGTCGCCGAACCAGAAACCGGAGCTCACCACCTCCCGCGAGTACGCCTCGCGCACCAGGCCCCCGGCCTCCCGGGGCTGGCGCACCGGCTCCGGCGAGAACCGGGTGACCGCGATGTCGAAGGTGTGCCAGAAGTGGTGCACCGGGCTGGTCTTGCCGGAGAACCCGGAGGCGAACTCCTCCAGCACCAGGTTCACCCGGCTCAGCACCTGCCAGTACTTCAGCGCCTTGTCCGGGTCGTAGGCGGCGTGTTCGGTGTCCTGCGAGAACGGCCGCCCGTGGTCCGGCAGGTCGAACGGCGTGGCGTGGGGGATGCTCCCGTCGACCCCCAGCGAGTCCAGCGCCGACTGCAGCGCCAGGTAGAACGTCGCCACGCTCTGCCCCTGGAGCGGGAACGACGCCTCCTTCCCGTCCACCGTCGCGGCGACCAGCCGGTGCCGCACGAAGTCGAAGTCCACCGTGAAGACCGGGTTGCCGTCGGACAGCCCCATCGGCCGCGTCGTGACCCCGCTCCCCGTCAGGTGGAACGGCACGTTCCACCAGTGGTTGCGCCGCGGGCTGTGGTGCAGCCGCACCTTGCCGACGATCTGCTCGAACCGGTGGATGGTCTGCTTGGTGTCGTCCCACTCCTGGAGCGGGAACGCCGGAAAGATCTCCATGCTCGGCCTCCTCCTCGAAAGCCCGCGGGGCCGTGCTCCGGCCCCGCGGTCACCAGCCGCGGCGGCCGGCGCGCTCGGCCTGCCCGGCCCCGCCCGCGTGCACGTCCCGGGTGCGGTACAGCACGTACGGCCGGAAGAGGTATCCCACCGGCGCGCTGAACATGTGCACCAGGCGCGTGAACGGCAGCAGCGCGAACAGCGCCAGCCCCATCAGCGCGTGCACCCGGTACGGGAGCTCCGCCGCGGCCATGGCCGCGATGTCCGGGCTGAGGATCCAGATGGACCGGAACCACGGCGACACCGTCTCCCGGTAGTCCTGCGAGTGCCCGCCCGCGACCTCCACCCCGGCGAAGTACACCGTCATGCCCAGCCCGGTGAGGATCGCCAGCACCAGCACCAGGTACATGACCTTGTCGTTGGCGGTGGTGGCGCTGAACACCGGCCCGGTGGTGCGGCGGCGCCACACCAGCAGCGCCACCCCGGCGAGCGTGCACACCCCGGCGACCAGCCCCAGGGACAGCGCGGTCACGTGGTACAGGGTGTCGGAGACCCCCAGCGCACGCGTCCAGGACTCCGGGACGAGCAGGCCGACCACGTGGCCGACGATCACCACCAGCAGGCCGAAGTGGAACAGCGGGCTGCCGATGCGCAGCAGCCGCGACTCGTACAGCTCCGAGGACCGCGTGGTCCACCCGAACCGGTCGTAGCGGAACCGCCAGACCAGGCCGCCCACCACGATGACGAGCACGACGTAGGGGAGGATCCCCCACAGGAAGAGGTCGGCCCCGCCGTACCCGCTCACCGGGCCTCCCCGTCCCGGGCCGCGCGCGGATGCGGCACCGGGCCGCAGCCCCCGTCCCCGCAACCGCCCGGCCCGGCGCCCGTGTCCACCACCGGCAGCGGGTTGCGCACCCCGTAGGGCTCCAGCCCGACGTCCTCGGCGGGCGGCCCCTGCGCGACCAGCCGGTCCGCCGCCTCCCGGTCGGCCGCGCGCTGCGGCGGCAGGGTCTGGAGGACCGCGTCCACCACACGCGCGTACGGCGTCCCGTACTCCTCCAGGGCCCGGGCCAGCAGGTCCAGCCCCGGCCGGAACCGCAGCAGCAGCTCCTCCCCCCGGGAATCGGAGCCGCGGGCGGCGAACTCCAGCAGCACGGCCAGGTGGTCGGGCAGCTCGCCGGGGAGGACCTCCCAGCCCGCCTCCCGGTAGACCGCCTTGATCTCGGCCAGGGAGTGGCCGCGCCGCCGGGTGTCCCCGTCGGTGTAGTAGGTCATGTACAGCGACCTGCGCCGGCGCAGGTCGAAGACGTCGACGTAGTGGGCGCACAGCTCCAGCTCGGGTGTGGCGCAGGCGTGCTCGCAGAACTCGTGCAGGGCCTCGCGCACGGTCCCGCGGGGCAGTTCCGCGACCGCCAGGGCCACCAGCGGCAGCCGCTCGAAGAACGCCTGGTCGGGGTAGCCGAGCAGGATGGACGCCGCCTGGTGGGTGACCGCCCTGCGGTGCACCCGCCGTGCGGACCGGCCGGCTCCGAGCCAGCCCGTCCTCTCCCGCCCGGACGCCGGCCCGGTCCCCTCTGACCCGGTCCTGTCGGTGGTGGTGCTCATTGCAACCCCCTCACGCGGGGCGGCCGGAGCCGCCTCCGCCGTCGGTGTCGTGGTCGCCTGCACGGGGCGGGAAGAGCCCGTCGGGCCGGCCGTTCCCGTCCCAGTTGAGGAGGTTCACCCTCCCCCTCTTGGTGGTGTGCTCGTCGCTGGACTGCCGGTCCGACAGCGCGTGGAAGGTCTCGACCGAGGCCGCGTCGGGGCGCCCGGACGCCTCGCCGAACGGCACCCCGCCCATCCCGCCCATGCCGGGGCCGCCCTCGAAGTCGAGGCTGCACCCGATCTCGTCGATGACCCCCCGGTCGGCGTCGTCCACCCCGTAGGCCGTGGGGATGACGTAGCGCTCGTCGTACTTGGCCAGTGCCATCAGGCGGTACATGTCCTCGATGTCGCGGCCGCTCATGCCCACCGCCTCGGCGATGGACGCGTCGCGCTCCCGGCCGAGGTTGATCCGGCGCATGTACGAGCGCATGGCGGCCAGCCGGCGCAGCACCAGCCGCACCGGTTCCGGGTCGCCCGCCGTGAACAGCTCGGCCAGGTACTCCACGGGGATCCGCAGCGCGTCGATGGCGCCGAACAGGTTGCCGGCGTCCTCGCCGTCGTGCCCGGTCGAGGTGAGCGTGTCCACCACCGGCGACAGCGGCGGCACGTACCAGACCATCGGCATGGTGCGGTACTCCGGGTGCAGCGGCAGCGCCACCCCGAACCGCTTGGCCAGCGCGTACACCGGCGACCGGGACGCCGACTCCACCCACCGGTCCGGGATGCCGTCGCGGGCGGCGGCGGCGCGCACCGCCGGGTCGTCGGGGTCGAGGAACACGTCCAGCTGGGCCCGGTAGAGCTCCTTCTCGTCCTCCACGGCGGCGGCCTCCCCCACCCGGTCCGCGTCGTAGAGGACGACCCCCAGGTAGCGCAGCCGCCCCACACAGGTCTCGGAGCACACCGTCGGCATGCCCACCTCGACCCGGGGGTAGCAGAACGTGCACTTCTCGGCCTTGCCGGTCTTGTGGTTGAAGTAGATCTTCTTGTACGGGCAGCCGGTGACGCACATCCGCCAGCCCCGGCAGCGGTCCTGGTCCACCAGCACGATGCCGTCCTCGGCCCGCTTGTACAGGGCGCCGCTGGGGCAGGTGGCCACGCACGACGGGTTGAGGCAGTGCTCGCAGATGCGCGGCAGGTAGAACATGAAGGTCTCCTCGTAGGAGAACCTCACCCTGTCCCCGAGCTTCTTCACGATCGGGTCGTGCCGGGCCAGTTCCGGCCCGCCCGCCAGGTCGTCGTCCCAGTTGGCGCTCCAGGTGACCGGCATGGGGTCGCCGGTGAGCGCCGAACGCGGCGAGGCGACCGGGAAGTCATCGCCCAGCGGCGCGCTGAGGAGCGTGTCGTAGTCGTAGGTCCAGGGCTCGTAGTAGTCGTGGATGGAGGGCATCACCGGGTTGGCGAAGATCGTCGCCAGCCGTTTGAGCCGCCCTCCCGCCCGCGGCACCAGGCGCCCCCGGGGAGTGCGCACCCAGCCGCCCCGCCACTTCTCCTGGTCCTGGTAGGTGCGCGGGTACCCCTGGCCGGGCCGGGTCTCGACGTTGTTGAACCAGGCGTACTCCACACCGCTGCGGTTGGTCCACGCCTGCTTGCAGGTGACCGAGCAGGTGTGGCAGCCGATGCACTTGTCGAGGTTCATGACCATGGCGACCTGCGCCATGACGCGCCCGACGGGCCGCCGTCCCGCCCGCTCCCCGGCGCTCCCCTGCGCGGTGCTCACCGGTAACGCACCTCCGTCGTCCTTTTGCGCACGACGGTGACCTCGTCGCGCTGGTTGCCGGTCGGTCCGAGGTAGTTGAAGGCGTACGTGAACTGCGCGTACCCGCCGATGAGGTGGGTGGGCTTGACCAGCAGCCGGGTGAGCGAGTTGTGGATGCCGCCGCGGCGGCCCGTCGTCTCGGTCAGGGGCACGTCGATGGTCCGCTCCTGGGCGTGGTACATGTACACCGTCCCGGTGGGCATGCGGTGCGAGACCACCAGGCGGGCGGCGACCACGCCGTTGCGGTTGACCGCCTCGACCCAGTCGTTGTCGGCGGCGCCGATGGCCTCGGCGTCGGCCGTGCTCATCCAGATCGTGGGGCCGCCCCGGGACAGGGTCTGCATGAGCAGGTTGTCCTGGTACTCGGAGTGGATGGACCACTTGGAGTGCGGGGTCAGGTAGCGCACGACCACCTCGCGCCGGCCGGTAGGCCCGATCCGGGGCTCCCCGAACAGCCGGGAGATGTCCAGCGGCGGCCGGTACACCGGCAGCGCCTCGCCGAACTCGTGCATCCAGTCGTGGTCGAGGTAGAAGTGCTGGCGCCCGGTGAGGGTGTGCCAGGGCTTGTCGTGCTCCAGGTTGATCGTGAACGGCGAGTACCGGCGGTCGCTCGACTCCTTGCCGGACCACTCGGGGCTGGTGCCCACGGGCGTCGGACCGGTGCGGGCGTCGGCGAACACCACGCGCCGCTCGGCGGAGTGGGCGATGAGCTCGTCCATGTCGGTGCCGGTGCGCTCCGCGAGCCGCTCGAACCCCTGGGCGGCCAGCCGGCCGTTGCTGGTCCCCGACAGGGCGAGGATCATCTCGCACACCTTGACGTCGGTGTCCAGGGCGGGGCGGCCGTCCGCGACCCCGCCGTGCACCGTGCCGTTGCGCTCCCGCAGCCACTCCACCTCCTCGTCGGGGGTGAAGGACACGCCCTTGACCGGCAGCCCCTTGGTCTCGGCGAGCGGGCCCAGCGCCGCCATCTTCTGGGCGATCGCCGAGTAGTTGCGGCGCACCGCGACGATGCCGGGCATGGTGCGCCCCGGGACGGGGCGCACGCCCTCGGCCTTCCAGTCCGTCGGGACCCCGTGCGGCTGGGCGAGCTCCCCGGGTGTGTCGTGCTGGTGCGGGACCGCGACCAGGTCGGTGACCTCCCCCAGGTGCTCGGCGGCCAGGGTGCTGAACGCCTTGGCCAGCTCCTGGAAGATCGCGAAGTCGGTCCGGGCCTCCCAGGGCGGGTCGATCGCCGGGTTGAACGCGTGCACGTAGGGGTGCATGTCCGTGGTGGACAGGTCGTGCTTCTCGTACCAGGTCGCGGCCGGGAGCACGATGTCGGACAGCAGCGTGGTACTGGTCATCCGGAAGTCCATGGACAGCAGCAGGTCGAGCTTGCCCTCGGGGATCTCGTCGCGCCAGGTCACCTCGGCCGGCCGGTCGCCGGGGCCCGCGGGCTCGGCCCGGAGGTTGGAGTGGGTGCCCAGCAGGTGCCTGAGGAAGTACTCGTTGCCCTTGGCCGAGGAGCCGAACAGGTTGGACCGCCAGACGGTGAGGGTCCTGGGCCAGTTCGCCGGGTCGTCGGGGTCCTCCGCCGCGAACCGCAGCGTCCCCTCGGCCAGCTGGTCGGCCACGTACTCGGCGGGGTCCCTGCCCAGCTCGGCCGCCTCCTTGCCCAGGTGGACGGGGTTGCGGTTGAACGTGGGGAAGGACGGCATCCACCCCATCCGCGCCGAGGCCGCCACCAGGTCCGCGGTATGGCGGCCCCGCAGCCTCCCCGGTCCCAGCGGCGTGGTGAGGGCGTCGGCCCGGTAGGTGTCGTAGCGCCACTGGTCGGTGTGCGTGTACCAGTAGGAGGTCCCGGCCATGAACCGGGGCGGGCGCGACCAGTCCGTGCCGGAGGCGTAGGCCGCCCAGCCCGTGGCGGTACGGCACTTCTCCTGGCCGACGTAGTGCGCCCAGCCGCCGCCGTTGACCCCCTGGCAGCCGGTGAGCAGCAGCAGCGCCAGGAAGGCCCGATAGGCGTTCTCACCGTGGAACCACTGGTTGGTGCCCGCGCCCAGGATGATCATGGCGCGGCCCCCGCTCGCCTCGGCGGTGTCGGCGAACTCGCGGGCGATCCGCTCGGCCCGCTCGGCCGGGACCCCGGTCAGCTCGGCCTGCCAGGCGGGGGTGCAGGGCTGGGAGGCGTCGTCGTAGCCGGTGGGCCAGGTGCCGGGCAGGCCCGACCGCCCCACCCCGTACTGGGCCAGGACCAGGTCGAACACGGTGGTGACCAGGCGTCCGCCCACCCGGCGGACCGGCACGCCCCGGGTGAGGACGCCGGCCTCTCCGGTGGGGGTGTCGAACCGGGTCAGGGCGATCTCGACGGCCTCGGCGCCCTCCTCGTAGAAGGTCAGCTCCGGGACCCGCCCCTCCAGGCGCAGGTTCCACTTGCCGACGCCGTCCTCGCCCCACCGGTGCCCGAGGGTCCCGTTGGGCGCGTAGGGGGCGTCCTCCCCGCGCGGCCACACGACGGGCTTGAAGTCGGCGTTGGCGACGCCCTCGGCGCCCGGCAGGTCGGCCGCGGTGAGGAACTTGCCCGGTACCCGGCGCCCGTCCCTCTCCTCGACCTCCACCAGGAACGGCAGGTCGGTGTAGGTGCGCGCGTAGGAGTCGAACCGGTCGACGGTCGCGTCGACGAACCGCTCCCTGAGGATGACGTGGCCCATCGCCATGGCCAGCGCCCCGTCGGTGCCCGGGTGCGGGGCCAGCCACTCGTCGGCGAACTTGGTGGCGTCGCTGTAGTCCGGGGAGACCACCACGACCTTCTGGCCCCGGTAGCGGGCCTCCGCCATCCAGTGCGCGTCCGGCGTGCGGGTGACCGGCACGTTGGCGCCCCACAGCACCAGGTAGGCGGCGTCCCACCAGTCCCCCGACTCGGGGACGTCGGTCTGGTCGCCGAACACCTGCGGTGACGCCACCGGCAGGTCGGCGTACCAGTCGTAGAACGACAGCATGGAGCCGCCGACCAGGTTGACGAACCGGGCGCCCGCCCCGTGGGAGACCATCGACATCGCCGGGATGGGCGAGAAGCCCGCGATCCGGTCCGGGCCGTAGTGCTTGATCGTCAGCACGTGCGAGGCGGCCGCGATCTCCAGCGCCTCCGCCCAGGTGGTGCGCACCAGGCCGCCCTTGCCGCGGGCCCGCTGGTAGCGGCGGCGCTTGGCGGGGTCGGTGGTGATCTCCTCCCAAGCTGCGACCGGGTCGCCCAGCCGGCCCTTCGCCTCCCGGTACATCTCGGCCAGCACCCCCCGCACGTAGGGGTAGCGGACGCGGGTCGGCGAATAGGTGTACCAGGAGAAGGCGGCACCGCGCGGACAGCCCCGGGGCTCGTATTCGGGGCGGTCGGGACCCACCGACGGATAATCGGTCGCCTGGGTTTCCCAAGTGATGATCCCGTCTTTTACATAGACATCCCAAGAACAGGAACCCGTGCAGTTGACACCGTGCGTGGAACGCACAACGCGGTCGTGGCTCCAGCGGTCCCGGTAGAAGACGTCACCTTCACGGCCACCCTTTCTGACCTGGGCGCGGTTCCCGTCCAGGGACTCCGATCCGGTCAGGTAGGTACCGAGGCGGAGCAGCGAGTCGCTCGCTTTGCCATTTGCCGCCATGAAGATGACACCCCGTTCAACAGCGCACTTCCCGCACCCGCCACATTCCGTTAATGAATATGCCTGTTCGGCTCGGAAAGTCACGCTTCCCACACCGGTTCGGGCGACAATCGCGGCAGATCCATTCGAATCGCCGAGATCGGTGCCGAAAGACGGGGAGCCGCCATGCGAGCGGAAGTCGGGCGACGGGCGACGCGTTCCGGTACGGCGGGCGGCAACCTCGCCCTGGCCACTGCCGCGTTCGCGCTGACGTTCTGGGCGTGGAACCTCATCGCACCGCTGTCCAAGACCTACTCGGAGAACCTGGGGCTGTCCCCGACGCAGACGTCCCTCCTGGTGGCGTTCCCCGTCCTGGTGGGCTCGCTGGGGCGCATCCCCGTCGGGGCGCTCACCGACCGCTACGGCGGCCGGGTGATGTTCACGGCGGTCTGCCTCGTCAGCATCGTCCCGACGTTCCTGGTCGGCCTGTCCGGCGGGTCGTTCGGGATGCTGCTGCTGTGGGGCTTCTTCCTGGGGGTCGCGGGCACGTCGTTCGCGGTCGGCATCCCGTTCGTCAACGCCTGGTACGACGCGAACCGGCGCGGGTTCGCCACCGGCGTGTTCGGCGCGGGCATGGGCGGCACGGCGCTGTCGGCGTTCCTCACCCCGCGCCTGGTCGAGGCGGTGGGGCTGTTCACCACCCACCTGCTGATGTGCGCGGCGCTCGCCGTGATGGGCGCGGTCATGTGGTTCTTCTGCCGCAACGCGCCCGGGTGGACCCCGCGCACCGGGCCCTCGCTGCCGCGCATGCGCGAGGCCATGCGGCTCAGGGCCACCTGGCAGGCGTCGCTGCTGTACGCGGTGGCCTTCGGCGGCTTCGTGGCCTTCTCCACCTACCTGCCGACGCTGCTGACGCTGTCCTACGACTACCTGCAGTCGGACGCGGGCATGCGCACCGCCGGGTTCGCCGTCGCGGCGGTGGCGGCGCGGCCGGCGGGCGGCATCCTCTCGGACCGCATCGGCGCGGTGAAGGTGTGCCTGATCTCGTTCTTCGGCACCGCGGCGTGCGCCGTCATCCTGGCCCTGCACCCGCCGGCGGAGTTCCCGGCCGGGGTGTCGTTCGTGCTCATCGCGATCACCCTGGGCCTGGGCACCGGCGGTGTGTTCGCGCTGGTGGCCAAGCTGGTGGAGCCGTCCCGGGTGGGCACCGTGACCGGCCTGGTCGGCGCGGCCGGCGGGCTGGGCGGGTACTTCCCGCCGCTGGTGATGGGCGTGATCTACCAGGCGACGGGCGCCTACACCATCGGCTTCGTGCTGCTGGCCCTGGTGGCGCTGGCGGTGGGCCTGTACACCTCGCGGGCGTTCAAGGAGGCGTCGGGCTGACGCGGGCTCAGGCGACGTCCCGGGCGCGCACCAGCACCGCCGCCCGGACGCCGACCCTGACCCGCTCCAGGGCGCGCACACCCTCGGGCAGGGGGACCCGGCGCGTGCGGGCCGTCACGACGATGACGGCCCCGGGGGGCAGGGCCCGGCCCAGCGAGGCGAGCAGGGCGCCCACCGGGTCCTCCCCTGGCGCCTCGCCCGCCCAGGCGGTCATCTCGCCGTAGGGGACGTCGGTGACGACCAGGTCGGCGGCCACCGGTCCGGGGTCGGAGAACACGTCGGCGACGGCCGCCTCGTGCGGCAGGTCGCCCCCGGCCCGGGCCAGTCCCCGCGCCAGTCCGCGGGCGTCCTCCGCCCGCTCGACGAAGGAGGGGCGGCCGAAGTCGCGGGCCGACCTGCGCAGCTCCTCCTCGCGCTCGGCCAGTCCCTCGGCGGTCAGCAGCCGCAGGTTGCGCCCGGCCAGCTCCACCGCGTCGGGGTCGACGTCGGTGGCGCGCACCGAGGCGATCCGCTCCCGGTGCAGCAGGCCCAGGACGGTGGCGAGGTAGCCGCTCCCGCAGCAGGGGTCCCACAGCCGTACGGCCGGGAGCCCGGTGTGCACCGCGGCCCGCTGGAAGAGCTCGTCGGCCAGGCGCACGGGGAACCCCGGGAACCCGGGGGCCGAGCGGAGCACGTGGCCGCTCGCGAGCGCCGAGTGGTCGGTGCGCTCGACCGCGTACCGGTACGTCATCGTGTTCCTCCCCGGACAACGGTGAAGGCCCGGCGTCCTGGGACACCGGGCCTTCGCGTGCGGTCCTGACGGGATTTGAACCCGCGGCCTCCACCTTGACAGGGTGGCGAGCACTCCTAACTGCTCCACAGGACCTCGTTGCAGGTACAACTCTAGCGTGACTTCGGAGTGGTTCGTACCGCCGTCCCCATAAAGTGACTCATGACGCCCCGAAAGCCCGTCCGAACCGAAGGAGCCGCACACGTGAGCGACGCAGTCCCCCTCCCGTCCGGTCCCGACAGCACCCGGGTCGACCGCTGGCTGTGGGCCGTCCGCCTCACCAAGACCCGCTCCGACGCGGCCCAGGCCTGCCGGGGCGGCCACGTGCGGGTCAACGACCGCCCGGCCAAGCCCGCCTCCACGGTGAAGGTCGGCGACGAGGTGCGGGTGCGGCTGCACGGCACCACACGGATCGTGGAGGTCGGGCACGTGCTGGAGAAGCGGGTGGCCGCGCCGATCGCGGTCCGCTGCTACGTGGACAACACCCCCGAGCTCCCGCCGCAGGCGACGATCCCGGTGATCCGCCGCGACCGGGGCGCGGGACGGCCCACCAAGAAGGACCGGCGCCTGCTGGACCGGCTGCGCAGCGACCTGCCGCCGCCCCCGACCCCCTGAGGCCCCCGGGGCCGACGGCCGCGACGCCTTCGCCCCGGACGGGCGCCGACGCCGTCCGCGGACGGGCCGCCGCGTGGGCGGGCCGCGGCCGTGGAGGCTGTCCGCTAGAGGGGGTGGGCGGCGAGGAAGTCGAGGACCTCGCGGGTGGCCTTGGGCCCGCCCTCGTGCAGGTAGCCGTGGCGCAGCCCGGGCAGCACCAGCAGGCGCGCGTCCGGGACGCGTTCGGCCAGCAGGACCGCGTTGCCGACCGGGGTGAGCTCGTCGTCCTCGCCGTGGACGACCAGCGTCGGCGCCTGGACGTCCGGCAGCAGGTCCCAGCCGTCGTGCTCGGAGCTCGCCCCGAAGTGCAGGCGCTGGGCGCGCAGCGGGCCGCGCGGCAGGATGCGGGCGACGGTGTCCGGGTGCGCGTCCGCCCACTGCGGGGTGTAGAACAGCGGGCCGATCTTCCGCGCGCCCGCGGCGGTGCTCGCCTGGCGCAGGGCCAGGGTGGACTCGCGGGGCCGCTCCACCTCGTTCGGGCCGCCCGGGGCGGTGGCGCCCAGGACCAGGGCCCCCACGCGCTCGGGGTGGGCGGCCGCCATCCGCTGGGCGACCTTGCCGCCCATCGAGAACCCGTAGACGTGGGCGCGCCCGATGTCGAGCGCGTCCAGCACCTCCAGCGCGTCCCGGACGAACAGGTCCAGGGAGTACGGGGAGTCGAGCGGGGCGTCGCTGCCGCCGGTGCCCCGGAAGTCCGTCCGGACCACCCGGTGCCGTTCGGCCAGGGCGGCGTGCGGCCCGTCCCACATCTCGTGGTCGAGGGCCTGGCCGTTGAAGAGCAGGAGGGGGTCGCCCTCGCCGAGGACGTCGTACCAGATGCGGGTTCCGTCGGAAACGGTCACGTGGCTCACGGAACCGGACACTACTCGAAGAAACGCCCACCGGCCGTGGCCCCGGTCACCTCCGTCACCTCCGCGTCTTCACGCCGTGGGCCCGGCGGTACTCCTCGGCGACGCTCGGTGCGAGGTCGTCGGTGATCATCCGCAGCAGCCCCCGGTCGGGGACGGGGTCCAGGGCCGCGGCGGCGGTGCGCCGCAGGTCGGCGGTCCAGCGCGGGTGGTACCGGGCGACGATCTCCGCCGAGCGTTCCAGGTCGCTGGTCCAGCCGCCCCAGTACGGCATGACCAGGGTGAACGCGCTGCGGATGGTCTTGCGGGCGGCCCGGCGCACCACGGCGCGCGGGTCCTCCCCGCCGTCGGCGGCCGCCCGCCAGCGTTCGGGGAACAGGTGCAGGTCGCCGTTGGTCTCCCGGGCCAGCAGGGAGGTGGGGCGGTAGGCGGGGAGCTCGTCGGCGAGGTCGGCCCCCAGCAGCGGGGTGCACAGGCAGGCGACGAAGAATCCGTTGTCGTCGGGGTCGGCGCGGACCGCCGCCGCGTCCTCCAGCAGGATGCCCGCCCCGTCGATCTGCTCGAAGGCGGCGTCCAGTTCCGCCTCGATCCTCCGGGCCGCCTCCCGGTCGGCGCCGGTGGGCGGCTCGTGGAACACCAGCATCAGGTCCAGGTCGGAGCGGCCCGGCCGGGCCGTCCCGCGGGGGATGCTGCCGTACAGGTAGACGCCGTGCAGGGCGTCCCCGTAGGCCGCGGTGATCCGCTCCCGGGCGGCCTCGACCACCGGGGCGAACACCGGGGCCACACGGTCCATGGCGCCCTCGCGCGCGATCGTCCCGTCGGGGTTCAGCCCCTTGTCCGCACCGTTCTCGTCCATGGCGCCCAGCCTGCCGGAACGGCCGCCGCGCCCGCAACGCGATTCCCGGGCGGGCGGCGCGGGCGTCAGGAGGCGTCCGCCCCGGCGGGGAGCGGGGGCTCGTCGGCAAGGTAGGGAGGGGCCGGCTCGTACTGGATCAGCCGGCTCACGGTGCGCGCGTGGTCGCGCCCGTACAGCCGCCCCACCAGCCACAGGGACATGTCGATCCCGGCGGACACGCCCTGGCTGGTCACCAGGTCCCCGTCGACGACGTACCGGGCGTCGCGGACCACGGTCACGTCGCCGAGGGCCTCCAGCCCGTCCTCCCAGGCACGGTGCGTGGCCACGCGCCGCCCGCGCGCGGGGCCCGCCGCGTGCAGGAGGTAGGCGCCCGTGCACACCGAGGCGGTCCAGTCCGCCGCGGCCGAGGCCGCGGCCACCCAGCCGGTCACGGCGGGGTTCGCCGACGCCGTCGTGCGCGCCCCGGCGCCGCCCGGCACGACCAGCACGTCCAGCGGGGGGTGGTCGCCGAAGGCGTGGTCCGGCAGGACGCGCAGGCCCTTGGCGCACCGGACCGCGTCGCCGGTCTCCGCGATGAGCAGGACGCGGTCGCCGCGGTCCCGCACCAGGGCCGAGGTGGCCAGCACCTCCCAGGGGCCGGCGAAGTCGAGTTCCTCGACCCCGTCGAAGACCAGGATGCCGTAGGTGGTCATGCGCGCTCCCTCGTTGTCCGGAACCTGCCGCGGCGGTCGGCCGACCCCCGGCGGCGGGGGCGGCGCGTCCCGTGCTCCGAGCCTTCCGCCGCGCGCCCGGGGGCGTCAATGACGGGTACCCCACGATTCAGGCCACCGGCGGTGCCGACCTGCACGGAGGCCGGGCGGCACGGCCGCGGGAGGGCGCTGGAGGGCGCGGCTCCCGGGTCAGCCGGGCGGCGCGGTCCCCGGGTCCGTCCGCCGCGCCGTGCCCCCGGGGCGGCGCAGGCCGACCTGGGCGTCGCGCACCTGGAGCGCCAGGTGCGTCTCCAGGCGGCGCGGCGAGGCGTCCCAGCCCGGGCCGAGCAGGGCGCCGATCCGGGTGAGCCGCTGCCGCACGGTGTTGCGGTGCAGGTGCAGCAGCTCGGCCACCCGGGCGACGCTGCCGTCGGTCTCCAGGTAGTAGAAGGCGGTGCGGGCCAGCTCGGTGCCCCGCTCCCGGTCGTAGGCCAGCAGCGGGTCGACGCCGCGGGTGAGCGACTCCGGCAGTCCCCCGGTACGGGCCAGGTCGAGGATCGCGTGGACCATGCCCAGCCGGTCGCCGTCGAGCACCCCGTCCCGGTCCAGGGTGATGAGCGATCCGAGCGCGAGCGAGGCCCGCCGGTGCGCGTCGGGCAGGTCCCCCGGGGCCGTGACCGGGCCCGCCGCACCGGCCCGCAGCGGTCGGCCCTGGCCGGCGAACGCCGTACGCAGCCTGTTCTCCCAGTCGGGCGAGGCGGTCACCAGGCACAGGTGGTCGGAGTGCGCGGTCATCACGGTCCGGCCGAGGGCCGACCGCAGGACCTGCCGGTACCGCCGCGCCTGCGCGGCGGGCACGTCCAGGGCCACGCACCACAGGCGGTCGTCGGTGTGCAGGCCCCAGCGGCGCATCCGCCGCTCCAGCCGGTCGTGCGGGAGGCCGGTCCCGGAGAGGAGGTCGTCGATCAGCTCGTCCTGGCCGCGCAGGTCGGTGTCCTCCTCGGCCCGGCTGAAGAGCAGGGCCAGGGCGGCGTGGACGGCGACCCTCTCCAGCAGCGCCCTGCCGTCCGCGCCCAGGACCGGCCCCGTGTGCAGGCTGCCCAGGGTCTCGGCCGCCGCGGTGACCGCGACGGCGGTCCCGGACTCGGGGACCCCGCCGGCCGGGTCCGCGGTCGTGGCGATCAGCGCGCCCGAGGTGTCCCGCAGGTACAGGTCGTCGTCGAGCGCTCCCCGCCCCACGGTGAGGACCCGCCCGACGTCGGGGGACACCATGACCGCGTCCAGCAGCCTGCGGTCCAGTTCCAGGATCCGGGTGGCCAGTTGCAGCTCGGCGGCGCTGCGCTTGTGCTCGGCGTTGAACAGCTCCGCCTGGCGGGCCGTCTCCTCGAAGCGCAGCGAGTTGTCGATCGCCACCGCGGCCTGCTTGGCGATCGACTCGACGCAGCTGACCTCCTCCGGCCCGAAGCGGCGCGCACGGCGCTCGGCCACGATGAGCGCGCCGATCACGCGCCCCGCGACCGTCAGGGGCGCGCCCATGATCGTCTCCACCGCCTCCGCGCGCACGATCTCGTCCACCTCGGGGTCGTGGACGACCGAGGCGTCGTCCAGGTAAGCGGTGGTCTGGAAGGGCGCCAGGCCGGTGGCCACCTGTCCCAGCACCCCGACCCCGAGCGGCATCCGCAGGGCGCGGTACGCGGGTGTGGTGACGCCGTCGGACTGGCGGATGTAGGTGTCGCCGCGCTCGGGGTCGTTGAGGCTGATGTAGGCCATGTCCGCGCCGACGACGGCGCGGGTACGGCGGACGATCGCCTGGAGGACGGCCTCCACGTCCCGCAGGGCCGCGAGGTCGGTGGCCGTGTCGAGCAGGACGCGCAGCAGGTCCTCGCGGGAACGCCGCATGGTGTGCTCCATGCACACATCGTAGGAGGATCAATGGCCTCCAGCACATCGTGTGCTACATCACCGGCCCGTTAACTTTCTGTAAGTTGCCTGGTCAAGCCGCATATGTCGGTTCCGACCGGGCTTCCGCTCGTCTTGAGGCGTACGCGGACCACACGAGAAAGGACGGACGACGATGCGGATCACCGGAGCGGTGCTGGAGCGGATCGGGATGCCGCGGCCGTACGCCGGCTCGGCCCCCGTCAGCGTGACGCGACTGGAGCTGGACGATCCGGGGCCGACCGAGGTGCGGGTGCGGATCGAGGCGGCCGGGGTGTGCCATTCGGACCTGTCGGTGCTCGACGGCAACCGCGTCCGCCCGGTCCCCATGCTCCTCGGCCACGAGGCCGCCGGCCGGGTCGAGGCCGTCGGCTCCGAGGTGACCGACCTCGCCGTGGGCCGCCGCGTCGTCATGGCCTTCCTCCCCCGCTGCGGTGACTGCGACGGCTGCCGCACCGACGGCCGCCTCCCCTGCGGGCCGGGCAGCGTCGCCAACAACGAGGGGCGCCTGCTGAACGGCGGCCGGCGCCTCACCCGCGACGGCGAGACCGTCCACCACCACCTGGGGGTCTCCGGCTTCGCGACCCACGCCGTGGTGGACCGCGCCTCGCTGGTCCCCGTGGACGACGACGTCCCCGCGGAGGTCGCGGCGGTCCTCGGCTGTGCCGTGCTCACCGGCGGCGGCGCGCTGCTCAACGCGGTGCGGGCCGGGGAGGGCGAGAGCGTCATGGTCGTGGGCCTGGGCGGTGTCGGCATGGCCGCGCTGCTGGCCGCCGCGGCGCAGGTGACCGGCGACGTCATCGCCGTCGACACGGTCCCCGAGAAGCTGGAGCTGGCCCGGGAGCTGGGCGCCACCCGCGCCTACACCCCGGAGGAGGTGTCCGCGCAGGGCATCAGGGCGTCCCACGTCATCGAGTGCGCCGGGCACCCGCGCGCGTTCGAGACCGCGTTCGCGGCCACGGCCCCGGGCGGCCGCACGGTGACCGTCGGCCTTCCCGGCCCCGACGCGACGGCACGGCTCTCCCCGCTCACCATGACCGCCGAGGCGCGCACCGTCATCGGCTCCTACCTGGGCTCGGCCGTCCCGGCCCGGGACATCCCGACCTTCGCCCAGTGGTGGCGCGAGGGCCGCCTGCCCGTGGAGCGGCTCATCAGCCGCCGGATCCGCCTGGACGAGATCAACGAGGCCATGGACGAGCTCGCCGACGGAAAGGCCGTGCGCCAGGTCATCGTCTTCGACGAGTGACCCGGCGATCCGCGTAGAAGTCATCCCGGGCGCCATCGTGCCCGGACCGCACGAAAGCACTGAGCACTGAACAATGAGTAAGAGATCCACCGGGCCGGACGCCGCCTCACCCCACTGGAAGGCCGGGCCGTTCGAGGTCCGCCTGCCGTTCGTCCACTACCGGTTCCAGTGGCAGGACTACACGCAGGGCCTGGTCATGTGCGCGGTCGACCTGTCCGCGATCCCCCTGCTGGTCGAGCTCCTCGGGATGCCCTTCGAGGCCGCGCTCGCCGTGGTCGTCCTCAACGGTGTGCTCTACCTGCTCCACCACCTGCTCGGCGACCCCGTGGTCCCGGGCTGGATCACACCGGCCATCCCCCTGCTCATGGTGTACTGCCAGCAGTTCCCCGAGGGCCCCGAACGGGTCCAGGCGCTCATCGCCTTCCAGCTCGTGCTCGCCGCGCTGTCGATCACGCTGGGGGTGACCGGACTGGCGGCGAAGGTGGTCCGGTTCATCCCGAACGCCCTGCGCGCGGGCATCGTCGTGGGCGCGGGCTTCGCCGCCGTCCAGAGCGTGTTCGCCGAGGGCGGCCGGTTCGAGTCGTTCCCCTGGACGATCTCGATCGCCGTGGGGCTGGCCTTCGTCCTGCTCTACTCCAAGGGCTTCGCCGCGGCGCAGAAGCGCAGCCGTGTGCTGCGGCTGATCGGGAGCCTGGGCATCCTGCCGTGCATCCTGCTCGCCGTCGTCGTCGCCCCGCTGTTCGGCGAGGCGCCCTGGCCGACCCTGGAGTGGGGCTTCGCGACCCCCGACTTCGTCACCCTGTGGACGCAGTACACCGTCTTCGGCGTGGGCCTGCCCCCGCTGACGATGCTGGTCACCGTGATCCCGACCGTGGCCGCGGCCTACATCGTGGTCTTCGGCGACGTGCTCCAGGCCCGCGCCGTCCTCGACGAGGCCGCCGAGGTGCGCACCGACGAGAAGGTCCGCTACAACCCGAACCGCGCCCACCTGATCTTCGGCGCCCGCAACGCCGTCATGGGCGTGATCGGCCCGGACGTCACCATGTGCGGCCCGCTGTGGGCCGCGATGCACGTGGCCATCTCCGAGCGGTACAAGAAGGGCCGCGACGCGATGCAGTCGATCTTCAGCGGCGCCGGATCGTTCCGCTGGGGCACCAACACCGGCCTGTGGCTGCTGCCGGTCGTGTCGCTCGTCGAACCCGTGCTCGGCGTGGCGCTCGCCCTCACCCTCATCATCCAGGGGTTCGTGAGCGTCAAGGTCGGGATCCTCGAAGCGCGCAGCAGGACCGACCTGGGCATCGCCGGTGTCACCGGCGCCGTCCTGGCCCTCAACGGCGCCGCCTGGGGCTTCGCCGTGGGCATCGTCCTGTGCCTGCTCATGTACGGCCGCCGGTTCTTCTCCGGCGAGGACGACGGTGTGATCAACCACGGGGAGAAGACCGCCCCGGACACCGCCGGGGACGCTGCCGGCGACACCGCAGGCGACGCAGTCCGGGACTGACGGCCTCCGCTCCGCCCGACGGCCGGCGCCCCCGCCCCCGATCCCCCGGGGGGCGGGGGCGCCGCCGTGTCCGCCGCGGCGGTCAGCCCGCCGGGACGGCCCCGGGAGCGGCGACGGTGCCTCGCCGGCCCCAGGTGGCCAGGCGCCAGAGCCACTCCACCGGCCCCTGGGGGAAGCGGCGCAGCCACAGGACGGCGAACACCCACTGCGCGGCCAGGAGCGTCCCGGCGACCGCCAGCGCCACCGGGAGGGAGTCGGCGATCGGCAGGCCCAGGAGGTGGGCGGCGCCCAGGACCAGGAGTGTGGCGCTCAGGTGCTGGGTCAGGGCGATCCGGCCCAGGGGCGCGAAGACGGCCGCCAGCACCGGCCGCAGCGGTGTCCTGAGCAGGACCAGCAGGACGCACACGTACGTCGCGGTGCGCAGCAGGTCCGCCGTGAGGATCTGCCACGCTACGGGCCCGGGCCCCGCCGCGGCCGGCGCCGCCCACCCGGCGAGCACCGCTCCCGCCGCACAGGCCAGGCCCACCAGGACCGGCCCTCGGGTGGAATGGTCGATCCGCGCGACCACCCCGTAGCGGACCAGCGCCGACCCCGTCAGGAACAGCCCGGCGACCAGCAGCGGACCCCCCATGCCGAGGAGCAGCCCCGTCGGGACGAGCGCGGCGGCCGCCCCGGCGACCGCCCACCGGGGCAGCCAGGACGAGGGCAGCAGGACCAGCAGGCCGACGACGGCGTAGACGCTGAGGATGTCCCCCGGCCACAGCAGCCGGTGCAGGAGGCCGATAACCAGGAGCGTCAGGAGGCGCCGCAGCAGCACGAGCCGCGGGCGGGGAGCACGGTCGCGGGCGGACTCCAGCAGGAGGGAGAAGCCGATGCCGAACAGCAGGGACAGGACCGGGAGGCCCAGCCACACGTGCGCGGCGCCCATGGGCGGTTCCACGGTGGCGGCGGCGGTGCCCGCGATCAGCCGGATGTTGGACACGAGGATCCCGCACATGGCGACTCCGCGCAGCACGTCCAGCGCGACGAGGCGGGTCCGGGCCGGCGGGTCCGGAGCGGTGCGCCCCGGGAGGGAGGGTTCGTTTGCCATGGGGCCGAGCCTGACGGGCCGCCTCGGCTCCGGGCACCGGCCGAAGGAAGGGTTCGCGGTCGCCGCGACAGTACTTTCGGCCGGTCCGCCGGCGGACCGGGCGTCCCTAGGCTGAACCCCGTGAACAGTGGAAACGGCTCCCCGGGGCGGTCCCGGTGGCGCGGCCGGGCGGCGGACGCGGCCCTGGCCGCGGTCCTCGCGGCGGCGATCGCCTTCCAGGCGTACGGCATCGCGTCGACCTGGGGCGGCGGCTACTGGTGGCCGGGTGCGGCCGCGGGCGCGGCGGTGGGCGTGATCGCCCTGCTGCGCCGCCGCGGCCGGGCGGTGGCGGCGGCCGCCGGGCTGACCGTGGCGGCGGCCTCGGTACCGGTCTCCTGGTGGTTCGGACTGCCCGCGGAACCCGGCCCGGCCGCGGCCCTCGCGCTGGCGGTGCTCACCGCCTCCGCCGTCGGCCGCCTGCCGGTCCGCCCGGCCTGCGCGGTGGCGGCCGGGGGGCTCGCGGTGGTCGGGATCGCCGCCCTCCCCGAGGTGGGCTCCTCCTCCGGCATGCCCGTGGTGTGGCTGAACCTGGTCCTGTGGCTGGGCGGCCTCACGGCCGGCCTGGGCCCCCGCCTGCTGGCCGCCCGCCGGCGGCGGGCCGCCGAGCGGGTGCGCCGCGACGAACGGCTGGCGGTGGCCAGGGAGCTGCACGACGTGGTCGCCCACCACATCACCGGCATCGTGATCGAGGCGCAGGCCGGGCGGATCGAGGCCCCTCAAGGTCCCGACGGCGGGAGGAGCCGGGACTCCTTCGCCGCCATCGAGGCCGAGGGGGCCGAGGCACTGGCCGCGATGCGCCGCGTCGTCGGCCTGCTGCGCGAGGAGGACGGCGCCTCCCTCGCCTCCCCCGCCGAGCGGCTCACCGACCTCGTCGAGCGGTTCGAGCGCCGGGGCGGTCCCCCGGTGCGCCTGCACCGGCCCGAGGACGAACCGGCGTGGCCGCCCGAGGTCGCCGCCGCCGTCCACCGCGTCGTCCAGGAGTCGCTGACCAACGTCGCGCGCCACGCCGCGCACGCCGGGGAGGTCACCGTCCGCGTCACCCGGGACGGGGAGGAGCTCACCGTGGAGGTCGCGGACGACGCCCCGGGCCCGCCCCCTCGGCCGCGGCCGGGCGGGTACGGGCTGGTCGGCATGGGCGAGCGGGTCCGGGCCCTGGGCGGCACACTGGAGGCCGGACCCCGCGGCGGGGGCGGCTGGTCCGTCGTCGCCGTCCTGCCCCTCGCCGACCGGAGGAGCCCATGACCGTCCGCGTACTGGTGGCCGACGACCAGGCGATGATCCGCAACGGCCTGCGCAGGATCATCGAGAGCCACCCCGGCCTCACCGTCGTGGCGGAGGCGGCGGACGGCGCCGAGGCGGTCGAGGCGGCCAGGCGCCTGCGCCCCGACGTGTGCCTGGTCGACATCCGCATGCCGCGCCTGGACGGCCTGGAGGTCACCCGGCTGTTGGCCGGCCCGGGTGTGGCCGACCCGCTGCGGGTCGTCGTGGTGACCACGTTCGACCTCGACGAGTACGTCTACGGAGCGCTGCGGGGCGGGGCCGTGGGCTTCGTCCTCAAGGATGCGGGGCCCGCCCTGCTCATCGAGGCCGTCCTGTCGGCGCACGCCGGGGACGCCCTCATCTCACCGGCGGTCACCCTGCGGCTGCTGCGGCACCTGACCGCCGCGGCGCCCGGCCGGGCCCTTGCGAACCCGCTGTCCGAGCGCGAGACCGAGGTGACCCGCGCCGTCGCCCGGGGGCGGACCAACCGGGAGGCCGCCGACGAGCTGTTCATCTCGGTCAGCACCGTCAAGGGCCACATGTCCGCCATCCAGGCCAAGCTCGGCCTGCGCAACCGCGTGGAGGTCGCCGCCTGGGCCTGGGAGCACGGCCTGATGGACTAGGGATCCCGCCGCACCGCTTCACCCGGCGGGGGCGCGGTACTCCCAGCCGGTCAGGGCGAGTGCCTCCGCGCGCTCCCGGACCACGCCCATGCGGGCGGAGCGCTCGGCCTCGTCCCGGTGGGCGGCCGCAGCCGTCACCTGGCCGGGCCACTTGCGGTAGAGCAGGCCGGGTTCGGCGGTGAACCAGCCGCGGGCGACCGCGTTGAGCGCGAGCAGGAGCCCGGTGTCCTCGGAGGCGGGCAGGGCCATCCACCCGCCCAGGGCCAGCAGCAGGTCCCGGCGCACGCACAGAGTGGCGGGGTGGACCTGCGCCCGGAAGCCGTGCGCCTTCCAGAAGTCCAGCACGGCGCCGCGTTCGATCGGCCCCTCCTCGGGGTCGCTGTCGAAGCCCTCGGTGGTGCCGTCCGGCAGCAGGTCCAGGGCACGCGAGGTGGCCCAGGCGGCCCCCTCGGTCAGGGCCCGGATGTCCCGGGCCAGGGCCCCCGGGGTGAGCCGGTCGTCGGCGTCGAGCACCTTGACGAACTCGCCCTCCGCCCGGCTGAGGCCCAGGGTCCGCGCCATGCCCGCCCGGCCGGCCCGCCCCTGCCCGAAGCTCACCCGGCCGTCGTCCGGCAGGTACGGGCGGACCCCGTCGGTCTCGCCGTCCTCCTGGACGACCCACTGCCACTCCCAGCCGTCGGGCAGCACCTGATCCGCCAGCGACCGGTGGGCCTCCGGCAGGAACCCCGCCCCGGGCGCGTGGACGGCCGTGATGACGGTGATCAGTCGGGGCATCGGCTACCAGCGCTCCAGCGGGGTCGTGAAGACCGCTTCGGTGCGGTCCCCGGGGAGGATGACCTCGGACCACTCGACGGCGCGGCCCCGGGTGTCGACCGAGGTCCTGTGCAGGACCATGACCGCGGTGCCCGCGCCCAGGCCGAGCCGTTCCGCCTCCTCCCCGGTCGGGAGGCGGGCCGTCACCCGCTCCTCGATCCGGTCGAGCTCGATGCCCACGGTGTGCAGCTGGCTCTGCGTGCCGCCGGGCCAGGGCTCCCTCGTCTCGTCGAGCAGGTCGGGGTTACCCTCGATGTGGTCCACCACCAGGTAGGAGCGCACCAGGTTGAACGGGGCGGGCTCGTCCCGGTGGCGGGTCCGGTAGAGGCGCTCCAGCAGCGCCGTCCCGGCGGGGACGCCGAGGGCGCTGGAGAGCTCCGCGTCGGCCTCCACCCGGTGGTAGGCGGCGCTGAACACCAGGTCGTCGACCTCCAGGCCGGTATCGCGCTCGGTGGCGCCGGTGGACAGCCGCTCGCCCAGGCCCGTCCGGGCCCGGTCCTTCTCCCACTGGTGCCGGTCGTTGGAGCGGCGGACCGCGCGGCGGGGCCTGCGCACCACGTCCCCGCGCCCGTCCCCGCCCTCGACCAGCCCCTCGGCCCGCAGCAGGCCGAGGGCCCGGCGCACGGCGGGCAGCGCCTCGCCGTAGCCGTCGGCCAGCTCCGCCTCTCCGGGCAGCGGCTCCCCCGGCTCCGTTTCCCCGGCCCGGATGCGCCGCCGCAGGTCCTCCGCGATGCGCTCGTGGGCCTCTCCCGCGGCCATACGCCGACCCCCGTCCTCCCCGTAGGCGTCCCGCCGACCCTAACCCCGCCAGGCCCCGCCCGCCCCGCACCCCCGCGGCGCGCCCCACCACCGGGGGATTCGAGGAGACCCACGCCAAGCACCTCGTGGGCGAGGAGGACAGCCGCCACCGAGCCCGGGAGCTTCGGTACGCATTCAGCACAGCGGCCCACCGAGACCCGCCGCCGGCCGCCGAGGCATGAAAAAGGCCCCGCCGCCTGTTCGCACAGGTGGCGGGGCCTTTTCGCATGTCTTGAGGTTGTGGCTAGGGGCGGGGTCGAACCGCCGACCTTCCGCTTTTCAGGCGGACGCTCGTACCAACTGAGCTACCTAGCCGTACCGCCGAGAGATCGGCGAGCGCGGTCCTGACGGGATTTGAACCCGCGGCCTCCACCTTGACAGGGTGGCGAGCACTCCTAACTGCTCCACAGGACCTGGTTTCGGTCGCTTCCCGGGGCTCCCCGGTCCGCGTCCGCGGTTCCATTCTGCCAGACATCCGACAGTGGTCGAACCGCCTCGTACCCCCAACGGGATTCGAACCCGCGCTACCGCCTTGAAAGGGCGGCGTCCTAGGCCGCTAGACGATGGGGGCCCGTGTGACAGGTCCAGCATAGGGGAGATTCCCACCAACACCAAAGCGATTTGCCCACTCCGGGGAAAGCGTCCCGACCTGCGGCGACGCCGTCCGTACGGGCTGTTCAGCGGTCCCGTCCGCCGTCGTCGGACTCCTCGTCGGCGTCCGGCGAGGGCTCGCCCACCGGCCGGTCCGGGTCGGCCTCGATGTGGCGTTCGACCTGGGCCGACGTCAGCCCGAGCCCGCCCAGGTCGATGTCGTCGCGGGCTTGCAGCCGCCCGGTCTCGGCGTCGAAGTACAGCACCGAGGCCTGGTACGGGGTCGGCCGCCCCCGGCCGTGATCAAGGCCACGCAGCCCGGCGCCGCCGGTGGAGCCCTGGACGAGGAACCGGGTGCCCTCGTCGGAGACCCGGGTGGAGCGCAGGTGGTCGCCGCCGGTGAGCACCAGCGGGACGACCCCGTCGAACGCCGCCGCCTGCGTCTGCGTGTGCAGGAGGGCGAGGTCGACCTCCTCCCGGCTCCCGATGACCTCCGCCGCCTGCTCCTCGCCGAGCGCGGCCACGCCTTCGGCCGTCGGGTTGAGCCGGGTCGCGTCGGGCGTGTACCGCGGGTCCCCCGCCCCGTACAGGGTGAGCCCGCCGACCTCGCGGATCTCCCCGTCCAGCACCACGGCGTTGGGCTGGGCCGCCACCGCGCGCTGGGTGCCCATGGAGTCGTGCTGCCCGCGCACCCACACGTAGGGGACGTCGAGCTCGCCGATCTCGTCGGCGAACACGTCCTCGGCGGCGCTGCCCCGGTCGGTGAGGTCGCCGGAGTCCACGATGAAGTCGACGGCGTACTGCTCCCGCAGGGTGCGGATGATGCTCCACGACGCAGGATTGAGCTGGATGTCGGACACGTGCAGCACCCGGATGACCGTCTCGTCCTCCTCGTACACCGGCAGGCCCGAGGTCGCCTCGTAGATCATCGCGACGTTGCCGACCAGCCCTGCGAGCTGCTCCTGGTACTCGTTGAACCGGCCCACGACCTCCTCGGCGCTGCCGACGACCTGGGGGGCGCCCGCGATCAGGCCGGTGTAGCGGGGCTCGGCGATGGCGCTCGGGTTGAAGGTGTACCCCGCGGCCGCCCCGGACCCGGCCAGGACCGCCAGGCAGACCCCGGACCCGGCCAGCGCCCGCCACGCGTTGCGGAACAGCAGCAGGCCCATGACGGCCGCGCCCAGCGCCGCGGCGAGGATCGACCGGACCACCAGGGCGATGACCCCCTCGCGCAGGTCGGAGCCGATCCCGGCGGCCATCCGGTTGATGGCGTCGGGGTCGGCGAACATCTCCTGGGCCGCGGAGAGCCGGATGTCGGAGATGGTCGCCTCCAGCCGCAGCGGCGCGCTGTGGGTGTCGAAGGCGAGCTGCCCCAGGGGCGCCACGTTGACGACGGTCTCGCCCCGCCACTGGGGGCTGAGGCTCAGGGTGACGTCCGCGGGTCCGATCGGGGTGACGACCTGGCCGGCCAGCGCCAGGCCGAGCCATCCGCCGACCAGGCCCGCGACGACGACGCAGCTCCAGCGCCAGGCCCGGCCGGCCCGTATCCGGGACAGGGCCTCGCGGAGGCGCCGGGCGGCGCCGCGGAAGTCGTACGCGCGGATCGCTTCCCAAGACAACACCCCCCCATCATGCCGCTGACGGGGACCGTTCCCAACGTTTCCTCCCGACCAGAGTGTTATGTCGATCCCGCCCCCGGACGCGGGGTCGGCGGGGCGGCGCCCGGGCGGCACAATGGCGGTTGTGGTGGAACTGACGCGCAGGGAGTTCGAGGAACTGGTCGCCGACGCGCTCGACCAGATCCCGCCGGAGCTGGCGGGCCTCATGGACAACGTGGTGATCACCGTCCAGGACGAGTCGCCCGACGGGCTGCTCGGCCTCTACGAGGGAATTCCGCTGACCGAGCGGGGGGATTCCTACTTCGGCGTGCTGCCGGACCAGATCTTCATCTACCGGCTCGGCATCTGCGCGATCTGCGAGACCCGGGAGGACGTCGTCGAAGAAGTCCTGATCACGGTCGTCCACGAGATCGCGCACCATTTCGGTATTGACGACGAACGCCTGCACGAGCTGGGCTGGGGCTGATCAGGGTCGCCCTGATGGGCGCTGCGCGACCGACCGAAACCCCCACCCCCGGAGGGGACCGGGTACCGCTCCGAGCGCTCTCCGTACACGGATCCGCGGCCGCGGACCACTGGCGCGCACCCCGGATCCCCTGTCTTTTCGGCGTTTCCACAGCGAGCGGCGGAAACGGCTCCGAGTACCGATAGGGATCAAGGCCCTGTGACCCGACGATCCATTACCCCCAGCAACGAATCAGACACGAATTCCTTGCAACGCCTTGCGAGGAAGCTCACGTTCCGGGACGGTTGGTCATTGGGACACGACACAGCGTGATTTCAACCCTGTAACAGTAAGGGAGTGCCGGATGGCCAATCCGCGCCTCGACAAGACACCTGACGACGAGGGCCACGAGCCCCCGTCTTCCCCCCAGAAGGACGCTTGGCGCAGCAGCTATCGCGAGGTCATGGCGCTCGGGGAGTTCCGTGCCATCTGGTCGGCCCACACCATCGCCACCATCGGCACCAACCTCCTCAACATCGCGGCGAGCATCCTCGTCTACCAGATCACCGGCTCGCCCCTGGCCGCGGGTTTCACCATCGCCCTCGGCTTCCTCCCCCCGCTCATCGCCGGGCCGTTCCTCTCCGGGCTGGCCGACCTCTTCCCCCGCCGCCGGGTGATGGTGGTCTGCGACCTCCTGCGCGCCGTGCTCATCGTCTCCATCGGCATCCCGGGACTGCCGCTGTGGGCGGTCTGGCTGCTGCTGTTCTGCTCGGTGCTGCCCGCGCTCCCCTTCGCCGCCGCCCGCGCCGCCATGCTGTCCGAGATCATCCAGGGCGAGCGCTACGTCGCCAGCACGGCGATCATCCAGCTCACCGCCCAGGTCGGGATCCTGGTGGGCTTCATGGCCGGGGGCTTCACCTCGGGCCTGTTCGGACCGCACACCACCGTGATGTGCAACGGGGCGCTGTTCGTCGTGACCGCGCTCATCGTGCGGTTCGGGGTCAAGGCGCGGCCCGCCCCCGAGCGCACGGAGAAGGAGGAGGGCGGCGGTTTCGCGACGGTGGTCGCCGGCGGGGCCAGGCTGGTCTTCGGCGACCCCCGGCTGCGCACGCTGGCCCTGATGGCCTGGCTGGCCGGGCTCTACATGGTCCCCTACGGGTTGGCGACCCCGCTGGCGGCCGAGGCGGGCGGCGGTGAGACCGCGGCCGGCGTCGTGATGGCGGGGACGTCGATCGGCGCCCTCGTGGGCGGCCTGGTGCTGACCCGCCTGGTGCCGCCGGTGACCCGGCTCCGGCTGCTGGGCCCGCTGGCCGTGCTGGCGTCGGTGCCCCTGCTGGTGTGGCTGTTCGACCCGCCGCTGTGGCTCATGGTGGTCGCGCTGGCGGCGTCCGGCGCCACCGCCTCCTACCAGTTCGTGGCCAACGCCGCGTTCGTGCTGTGCGTCCCGCCGGACGGCCGGGCGCGGGCCTTCGGCCTGGTCGCCGCGGGTCTACAGGTCTCCCAGGGACTGGGCATCCTGGCGGGCGGCTTCTTCGCGGAGTTCTTCGGCACCGGAACGGTCGTGGTCGGCGCGGGTGTGCTGGGCATCGTGTTCGCGCTGCTGCTGGCCCTGCCCTGGTCGCGGATGAGCGACGAGGTCACGCGCAGGATGCAGGAGAGCGAAGCCCCGGCCTGACCAGGGGTCCGGCCCCGCGCTCCGCGGCCGTCCGCCGCGGGGCGCCGGTCCCCGGCCCGGGAACGTCCCTAGGACCGGGGCCGACGGCCCGCGGCGTCGGCGCGGCACTCGCCGGGGTTCTCGCGCTCCTCCTCGGCCTCGTGGTCGGGCCGCTGGGCCCGGAGGTCGCGTCGTTCCCAACCCGGATGTGCTCGCAGGCTCCACATCAGTTCTGTCCCGGCTTTCCCTGGAAGTTTCGGATGATCTGTTCGAGCAGCGAGTGCTGCTCGCCCTCGGCCGGCATGATCAGCAGCGCGAGGATGTACACGAAGACGCCGCTGAAGCCGAGCACGGTGAGGACGACGAAAACGAGGCGGACGATGTTGGCGTCGATGCCGAGGTAGTCGGCGATACCGCCGCACACACCGGCCAGGAAGCGGTTGTCGTTGCTGCGCCGGAAGCGCTTGCCCTGGAGTTTCTCGTTCATATCCTCAGCCTGCCCGCCCGCGGCGCCGCTGCCCATCGGGGAGAGCCCTGGAGCGTCCCTGACATCCCCCCGACGCCCCTGACGGGGCCCGGGGACACCCCGGCGGGGTGCCCGGCGATGAGACGCGGCCGACGCGCCCGCCGTTCCCCCCGGACCGGTGAGTCATGGAGCACACTACGGGCCGGGTACGACGAACGGCGGCCGCCGCGGCCCGGCTCAGCGGCGGCCGTAGACCTCGCCCAGGACACTGAACGAGTCGCGGACCCGGGCGCGGATGCCCTCGGCGTCCTCCTCCTCGGAATAGTGCAGCCGGCGCATGGTGTGCCGCATGACGGCCATCGCGGTCACGGCGGCCAGCTGGGCCCGGTCCGACTCGGGAGGCTCGCCCAGGCGCCCGGCGATCGCCCGCGCCAGCACCTGCTCCATGTCGTGGAACCTGGCCAGCACGCCGGGGACGAGCTGGGGCTCGCGGTCCATCAGCCGCTTGCGCAGCCCCATCTCCTCCCGCTGGGCGGGGAGGTCGTCGACGTCGAGGAGGAACGCGATGAGCAGCCCGACGAGGTCGTCGGTGAAGTCCCCGGTGGGGCCGCCCGAGGCGAACTCCCGGGCGGCGCTCTCGTCCACCTCCCGGGGCAGCTCGCCCAGGAGGGCCTCCTCCTTCGTCCCGAAGTAGTTGAAGAAGGTCCGTGTGGAGACCCCGACGTCGGCGGCGATCTCCTCCACCGTGACGTTCTCGAGGCCGTGTTCGAGTGTGAGCCGCACGGCGGCCTCCCGGAGGGCGCGCCGTGTGGCCGCCTTCTTGCGCTCGCGCAGCCCCATCCGCTCCTCCTCCCTCCGTTCCCCGGTCACCTGTAACGCTCCTCTCCCGAGCCCGGCGCCCACCGTGCGGCCCGGCGGACCGCGTGTCCGGTCAGCGTCCGACGAACCGCTCGGGGCGGACGCGGACGACGACACGCCTCTCCTCGTCACTGTGCCAGGGATACGGGGTGCCGAGGTACTTGTGGGCCATCCGGTCGATGAAGGACTTGTCCGGGTCCTCGTCCACCCGGTCGACCACTCCGCGCACCTCCACGTACATGTAGGGGTTGTCGGGGTCGAGGACGGAGACCGCCACCCGGCCGTCCCGGGCGAGGTTCTTGAGCTTCTGCCGGGTGGTGGTCTGGCTGAAGCTCAGGTACTCCCCGTCCCAGTCGACCCACACCGGGCTGACCTGCGGTTCACCGTCCGGTCCCAGGGTGGCCACGTGCCCGAACGCGGGCTTGCGCAGGATCTCCTGCTGGTGCTCGGCGAACTCCATGGGGTGCTCCTCCTTCTCGTCCGCGGCCGCCGGCCGGCCGCTGCCTGCGAGTACACCAGTGCCCCGGGGAGGGATCGCGGAACGCCACGGGGCGGCCGGGGAACCGGCCGCCGTCCGGGCGGGGTCCCGGGGCCCGCCCGTGCGGCCGACCTTCGTCGGCGACGATCGTCGGGGCCCGCGCCTGCGACCACCTCCCCGGGGCCGATGCGCCGCTCCCGCACCCGCTCGTAGTGTCATCGCGGGACCGCCGCCGGGGCCGGTCCGGCGCGACCCGAGGGGACGTCCATGACCTGGCCGGAGGCCCTGCTCCTGGGGGCGATCGCCCTGCTGCTGCTCACCCTGTGCCTGCCGGAGCGGGTCCGCCGGCCGGCGGTCGTCTCGGGGATGGCCCTGGTGGCGGCCTGCACCGCGGCCGGGGTCCCGGCCGGACCCCGCTGGCAGTGGCTCCCGATCGCTGCGGGCGCGCTCGCCGCCCTCCTCCTGGGGGCCCTGCGCCTGCGGGGGCCGCGGCCGGTGCGCCGCCCGGCCCTGCGGGCCGCCGCGTCGGCACTGGTCCTGGCGTCCTGCCTGGGCGCGGCGGGGGCGGGCGGGCTGGCCGCCTGGTCGGTCCCGGTCCCGGCCTTCCCCGAGCCCTCCGGGCCGTACCCGGTCGGCGCGGTCACCGTGCAGTGGGAGGACCCCGACCGGGAGGAGACCTGGACCGACGACCCGCGGGACCACCGGGTGGTCGTGGCCCGGGTCTGGTACCCGGCCGCCCCGGACGGCGCCGGGGACCGTGCGCCATCGGCCTACCTGGGGCGCGACGCCGCCGAGGCGGAGACCGTGGCCGAGGGGCTGGCCGCGGGGTTCGGCCTGCCGGGGTTCGTGTTCTCCGACGCGGCCGCCGCCCGCGCCCGAGCGGTCACCGGTGCCGCGCCCGCCGCAGGCCCGCACCCGGTGGTGCTCTTCTCCCCGGGGCTGGGCGGCGTGCGCACCCAGAACACGGTGTGGGCGGAGGGCCTGGCCTCCCACGGCTACGTGGTGGCGGCCCTGGACCACCCCTACGACTCGGCGGTGGTGGTCCTCGACGACGGCACCGAGGTGCGCGGAGCGGTGGCGGCCACCGGCGACCCGGCACGGGACGACCGGCTGGCCCGGGAGTGGGCGGACATCCGCGCCGCCGACCTGGACCTGGCACTGGTCCGGCTGCTGGAGGCGGACGGCGGCCCGCCGGCCGGGCTGGCCGACCCCGGCCGCGTGGCCGTGGCGGGGCACTCCCTGGGCGGGGCGGCCGCCCTGCTGGCGGCCGAGGACGACCCGCGCTACCACGCGGTCGTGAACCTGGACGGCCTGCCGCGGCTGTCCGCCGACGCCTCCCTCCCGCAGCCGCTGCTGGCCCTGGTGGCCGCGTCCGGGACCGGCAGCGAGGAGGGCGACGCCCGCTACGCCCGGGAGCTGGACGCGGCCTTCGCGGCCTCCGCCGGACCCGGGTACGAGCTCACCGTGCCGGGAACGGCGCACCTGGGGTTCAGCGACTCCCCGTTCCTGCTGCCGCCCCTGCCCTCCCTGGTGGGGTCGCTGGGGCGGGAGGAGACGGCTCGGATCACCGAGGCGGCCTGCCTGGCCTTCCTGGACTCGGCCCTGAACGGCGGCGGCGCCGACGTCACCGGCGCGCTGTCCGGCCTGGGCCGGCTCACCCCGAAGCCGTAGCCCGTCCCGCCGTGGCGGGGAGCGGGGGCGGCGCCTGCCCGTACACCTCGGCGAGCAGGGCGACCGCGGCGAAGGCGGCGGGGTGTGGGTCGTGCGGCCGCCAGATCGCCCGGACCGGGATGGCCGGGGCGTCGCGCACCGGCCGGAACACGACCCCGTCACGGCGGTACTGGGCGACCGTGCCCTCGGCGGTGATGCCGACGCAGCGGCCGGTGGCGATCTCGGCCAGCCAGTCGTCGATGTCCTGGGTGTGCTCCAGCGCGGGCCGCCGGTCGGCGGGCCACAGGTGGGCGGTGGTGGTGCCGGTGCGGCGGTCGACGAGGACGCGCCGGTCGGCGATCTCCGCGAGGCGCACGGAGCGCCGCCGGGCCCAGGGGTCGTCGGAGGCCATGGCGCAGACACGGCGTTCGTGCCCCACGACCGCGCCGTCGAACTGGCGCCCGTCCACGGCCGCGCGCACCACGGCCAGGTCGCAGGCGCCCTCGGCCAGCCCCGCGGTGGGGGTGTTGGTGCGGACCAGGTGCAGTTCCACGTCGGGGTGGCGTTCGGCCCACAGCCGCTGGAACCTGCGGGTGTGCCGCCCGACCGCCGACCAGGCGTGGCCCAGGCGCAGCCGGCGGTGGCCGCTGGTGGCCTCGGTGACCAGGTCGTCGACCTCGGCCAGGACGGTCCTGGCGCGGGCCAGCACCCGCCGCCCGGCGGCGGTGGGCGTGACCTCGCGGCTGGTGCGGTGCAGCAGCCGGGTGCCCAGCGCCCGTTCCAGGGCGGCCAGGCCCCGGGACACCGCGGCCTGGGAGACGCCCAGGTGGAGGGCGGCGTCGGTGAAGGTCCCGGTGTCGGCGATGGCGACCAGGCAGCGCAGGTGACGCAGCTCGACATCCATACGATCAGCGTATGCGAGGGGCGTCGCATGCATTTTGCGCATGCGCGGCCGGACCGCATGATCCGGGCATGGAGACGTCGACGGAGGTGCGCCCGGCGGGCGCGGGACGGGACGGCCGCGGGCGCCTGGCCGGTGTGGCCGTGATGCTGGGCGGCGGGGTGTCCAACCAGGTGGGCGCCTCGCTGGGGGCGCTGGCCTTCCCGGTGATCGGCCCGGCCGGGGTGGTGGCGGTGCGCCAGTGGGTGGCGGCCGCGGTGCTGTTCGCGGTGGGGCGCCCCCGGCTCCGGACGCTGACCCGGGACCAGTGGCGGCCGGTCGTCGCGATGGGCCTGGTCTTCGGGTGCATGAACCTGTCGCTGTACTCGGCGGTCGACCGGATCGGGCTGGGGCTGGCGGTGACCCTGGAGTTCCTGGGCCCGCTCGCGGTGGCCCTGGCCTCCTCGCGCCGGTGGACGGACCTGGTGTGCGCGCTGGCCGCCGGGGGCGCGGTGGCCGTGCTGATGCGGCCGCAGCCCAGCGGCGACCACCTGGGAGTCGTGCTGGCGCTGGCGGCCGCGGCCTGCTGGGCGGCGTACATCCTGCTCAACCGCACGGTCGGGCGGAGGGTGCCGGGGATCGAGGGGTCGGCGGCCGCGGCGGGGGTCTCCGCGCTGGCCTTCCTCCCGGTCGGGGTGTGGGTGCTGTGGCACCAGCCGCCGACGTGGGCGGCGCTGGGGTGCGCGGTGGCGGCGGGCCTGCTGTCCTCCACGGTGCCGTTCCTGGGCGACCTGTACGCGCTGAGGCGGGTGCCCGCCCGGTTCTTCGGCCTGTTCATGAGCGTGCACCCGGTGATGGCGGCGCTGGCCGGACTCGTGGTCCTGGGCCAGCGACCGGCCTGGCCGGACTGGGCGGCCATCGCCGCGGTGGTGGCGGCCAACGCGGTGAGCGCGACCGTCGGCCGTCCCGGGGAGCACCGGTGACCGGCGTCCCCGGAGGCCGTGGAACGGGTCACCCGCCTCCCTCCGGACTGGACGCGACATACACCCGGGGGTATGTTGGGCGGCGAGAGGGGATGAGCATGGACCTCAAACCGGAGATGCTCGGAGACGCCCTGACCCGCCTGCGGCGGGCCCAGGGCCAGCTCAACGCCGTGATCACGATGATCGAGAACGGCGAGGACTGCACCGAGACGCTGCAACAGCTGGCCGCGGTCTCCCGTGCCCTGGACCGGGCCGGCTTCAAGATCGTGGCCACGGGCCTGCGGCACTGCAACGCGGCCCGCGAGCGCGGCGAGGAGCCGCCCATGAGCGAGGCCGAGCTGGAGAAGCTCTTCCTGGCCCTGGCCTGACGGACCCGCCCACGCGGGCGGGTCCGCCGGTCCGGCGTGCCCGCGTCCCCGAACCGGGGCACGGGCACACCCTCCGCATACCCCCGGGGGTTCCCGGTCGGCGCACACGTGCGCCCTCCGCATACCCCCCGGGGTACTTTTCAGCCCGTGCGCCGCGGACCGGGGAACGGCCCCGTTCCAGCGCGCCCCGGGGAGACATCCGCCTCCCGGATACCCCCGGGCGTACCCGGCCTCCCCGGACACCGACCACGAGGAGACACATGACCGACCGCACCATCGCCGTGCACAGCGTCCGCAGCCTGGTCGAGACCGACCCCGACACCCTGCTCGTGGACGTGCGCACCCCCGCCGAGTACGAGGGCTCGCACATCCCCGGCGCGATCAACCTGCCGCTCCAGCGCGTGGACGCGCACCTGGAGCGCATCGTCACCGACGCCGGCGGCCGCCTGGTCCTCGTCTGCCAGTCCGGGCACCGGGCCCGGCAGTGCCAGGACAGGCTGGCCGCCGCCGGACTGGCGGACACCGTCGTCATGGAGGGCGGCATGAACGCGTGGGAGGCCCAGGGCGCGCCGGTCGTGCGCGGACGGGCCCGCTGGTCCCTGGAGCGCCAGGTCCGCCTGGTCGCCGGGGGTGCCGTGCTGGCCTCCGTGCTCGCCTCCCTGCTGTGGCCGCCCGCGGTGGCGGTCGCCGGGTTCGTCGGGGCCGGCCTGGCCTTCGCCGCCGTCACCGACACCTGCGCCATGGGCATGGCCCTGGCCCGGCTGCCCTACAACCGGCCCCGCAACCGGATCGACATCGAGGACTCGCTCGCGCGGCTCGGCGCCCGCGGCTGACGGCCCGCCCCTTCCACCCGGAGCGCTTCCGGACCACCGGGGCCGCACCGGCTCCACCGCATACCCCCCGGAGTACCCGGGGAGCGAACCGCACCACACCCAGGAGGAACCATGCTGCTGGAACGCATCTACGACGAAGACCTGGCCCAGGCGGGCTACCTCATCGGCTGCCAGGCGACGGGGGAGGCGGTCGTGGTCGACGCCCGCCGCGACATCGGCGTGTACCTCGACCTCGCCCGGTCCCACGGTATGAGGATCGTCGCCGTCACCGAGACCCACATCCACGCCGACTACCTCTCCGGCACCCGCGAACTCGCGGCGGCGACCGGCGCCACCGTCCACGTCTCCGGGGAGGGCGGCCCGGACTGGCAGTACGGCTTCGAGGCCGAGCGCCTCCGCGACGGGGACGCCGTCACCGTCGGCAACATCACGGTCAGGGCCCGCCACACGCCCGGACACACGCCGGAGCACCTGTCGTTCCTGGTCACCGACGGGGCGTTCAGCGACGACCCCGGCTACCTGCTCTCCGGCGACTTCGTCTTCGCCGGGGACCTGGGCCGACCCGACCTGCTGGACGAGGCCGCGGGCGGGGAGGACACCCGGTTCGAGGGCGCGCGGCTGCTGTACGCGAGCCTGCGCGACGTCTTCCTGGCACTGCCCGACCACGTCCAGGTCCACCCCGGGCACGGCTCCGGCAGCGCCTGTGGCAAGGCCCTGGGCGCCCTGCCGTCCACCACCGTCGGGTACGAGCGCCTCAACGCCTGGTGGGCGCCCTACCTCCGCGACGGTGACGAGGAGGGGTTCGTCGCGGAGCTCCTCGACGGGCAGCCCGACGCGCACGCCTACTTCGCCCGGATGAAGCGGCAGAACAGGCGGGGCCCGAGGGTCCTCGGCCCGCTCGACCCGCCGCGGGAGCTGGACAACGGGGAGATCGCCGCGGCCCTGAGCGCGGGCGGAGCGGTCCTCGTGGACACCCGGCCCCACACCGAGGTGCACCGGGGCACCGTCGCCGGGGCGCTCAACATCCCCGGTCCGGCCAAGGCCGCCACCTACGGCGCCTGGGCGTACGACCCCGAGGCCGAGGACCTGCCGCTGGTCCTCCTGGTGCCCGACGCGGACACCGCCCGGGACGTGCGCGACCACCTGCTGCGGGTCGGCATCGACCGCGTCGGCGGCTACACCACCACCCTGGAGGGACTGCCAGCGGCGGTGCCCGCGGTCGTCGCCCCGGCGGACCTGGAGGACGCGGGGGCGGCGCTCCTCCTGGACGTGCGCGACCGGGCCGAGCACGCCGCCGGGCACATCCCGGGCTCGCGGCGGCTCAGCGCCGGACGGGTCCTGTGGCACCTGGACGAACTGCCGGACGAGGGCACCATCGTGACCTACTGCCAGGCGGGCGTGCGCAACTCCGTGGCGGCCTCGGCCCTGCGCCGCGCCGGATACGACGTGGTCGAACTCGACGGGAGCTACGCGGGCTGGGCGGACTGGGCGCGCGGAGGCGCCGCGGCGGCCGGAACGGCGGCCTGACCATCGCGGCCCCGTCCGGGCGGGGCCGCCCCGGCGGCCCCGGTCCCGGCCACGGAAGGAGTGAAGTGTGGAGTTCCCGATGATCCTCGTCGTCGGCCTCACCGCGGTGGTGGGCCTCACGCTCGGGCTGCTCGGCGGCGGGGGGTCCATCCTGATGGTCCCGCTGCTGGCCTACGTCGCGGGCCTGCCGCCCAAGGAGGCCATCGCGGTCTCGCTGGTCGTGGTCGGCGCCACCTCGCTGGTCGGCGCGTTCGCCCACGCCCGCCGCGGCAACGTCCGCTGGCGTACGGGGCTGCTCTTCGGCGCCGCGGGCATGGGGGGCGCCTTCCTCGGCGGCCTGGCGGGCGGGCACGTACCCGGCACCGTCCTGATGGTGGCCTTCGCGCTCATGATGGTCGCCACCGCCGCCGCCATGCTGCGGGGCAGAGGGTCCCCCGCCGGGGGCGGGGAGCGGCGCGGAGAGCCTCCGCTGTGGCGCATCCTCGCCGACGGCCTGGCCGTCGGCGCCGTGACCGGGCTGGTGGGCGCCGGGGGCGGCTTCCTCGTGGTGCCCGCCCTGGCACTGCTCGGCGGCCTGCCCATGCCGGTCGCGGTGGGGACCTCCCTGCTCGTGATCGCCATGAAGTCCTTCGCGGGGCTCACCGGCTACCTGGCCTCGGTGAGCCCGGACTGGGCGCTGGTCGCCGCCGTCACCGCCGCGGCCGTGGCGGGGTCGCTGGTCGGCACGCGCCTGGCCTCCCGGGTGCCCGAAGCCGCGCTGCGCCGGGGCTTCGGGGTCTTCGTCCTGGTGATGGGCGTCCTCGTGCTGGCCATGGAGCTGCCCGCGCCGTTCGGCGGCGTCCTCGCCGTCACGGCGGCCGCCGTGGCCGCACTGGGCGCGGTCTGCCGCCTGCTCGGGGAGTACTGCCCCCTCGCGCCCCTGCGGGCGGGCGTGTGAGGGAGCCCCGGACGGCTCCGGAGAACGCTTCGGGCCCCCGCCGTACGGCGGGGGCCCGAAGCTCACGGACGCGGGGTCAGAGCAGGAAGAGCCCGATCACCCAGATGGTCGCGAAGGCCGCGGTGCCCTCGATGGCGGTCGCCACGCTGAGGGTCCGGTAGGCGGTCGCCACCGGGATCCGGCTCAACTGGGAGACGACCCAGAAGTAGGAGTCGTTGGCGTGCGAGACGACCATCGCTCCGGCACCGGTCGCCAGCACGCTCAGGACCATCCCCTCCGGGGAGTCGAGGCCGAGGGAGCCCAGCATCGGCGCGATCAGGGCCGAGGTGCTGACGATCGACACCGTGGACGAGCCCTGCGCGGTCTTGAGCGCGGCGGCGATGATGAACGGCACCGCCAGCCCCAGGCCCAGGCCGCTGAGGTTGTCCGACAGGAACCCGGTCAGCGGCGAGGCGGCCAGCACGCCGCCGAAGGCGGCGCCGGCGCCGGTGATGAGCAGGATCGGGGCCGAGACACGGATCGACTCCTGGACGTGGTCGTTGAAGCGCTCCAGCTTGCCGTGCCCGCGCAGCAGCAGCACGGCGACGGCCAGGCCGATGATGAGGGCGATGACCGGGGTGCCCAGGAAGCCGAGGACGTCGAAGGCGACCCCCTCGCCGAGCGGGCGGCTCGGCAGCTTGACGATCGAGGAGGTGCAGATCAGAGCCAGCGGCACCACGATCGGCAGGAACGAGACGAAGGCGCCGGGCAGCCGGCCGTAGCTCTCGCGCAGCTCCTCGTAGGACTGCCGGGTGAGGTCGTCGTCGTTCTCCGCGGGCAGCGGCGTGAACTCCTTGCGGGAGAACGTGCTCGCGAAGACCAGGCCGGCGACGGCGGCGACGGCGGCCACCGGCAGGCCCAGGGCGATGATCATGCCCAGGTTGTCGGAGACGCCGAGGTTCTCGGCGGCGGCCAGCGGGCCCGGGGTCGGCGGGACCATGGTGTGCGTGGCGTACAGGCCGGTCATCAGCGCGATCGAGGTGGCCAGGGTGGACACGCCGGTGCGCAGGGTCACGGCCTTGCGCAGCGAGTTGAGGATGACGTAGCCGGAGTCGCAGAACACCGGGATGGAGACGATGTAGCCGATCAGGGACATCGTCAGGTTCGGGAAGCGGGTGCCGAGCACCTTGATCAGCGCCTCGGCCATCGCGATCGCGGCGCCGGAGCGCTCCAGGATCACGCCGATCATGGTGCCGAACAGGATCACCAGGCCGATGTTGCCCAGGGTGTTGCCGAAGGCGGTCGTCACGGTGGTGACGACCTCGCCCATCGGGATGCGGTAGGCGAAGGCCCCGATGAGGGCGGCGCCGATGAGCGCGAGGAAGGGGCTGACCTTCCAGCGCGCGGTGACGAGCACGATGGCCGCCACCAGGACGAGCAGGATGAGCAACGAGGTCACGGTCGGTGTTCCTTAGGCGTGCGGGATGCGAAGTGGTGGGCGAGGAGCCGGCAGCAGTTGGAGGTCGTCCACTCGATGTCGGCGAGGACCTCCTCGCTCATCCGTTCCAGGGTGCGGGGGCCCCGGGCGGTGGAGAAGGCGGCGGTGACGCCCGACCGCCGGAGTTCCTCGGGGGTGACCGAGACGTCTCCGGCGATGACCACGACGGGGCGTCCCGCCGGGGCGAGTCGGCGGACCGCGTCGACGACCTTGCCGCCCAGGGACTGGCCGTCGAACCGGCCCTCCCCCGTCAGGACGAGGTCGGCGGCGGCCATGAGGCGTTCGGCGTCCAGGACGTCGGCGACCATGCGGGACCCGGGGACGACCTCGGCGCCCAGCAGCGCCGTGAGCGGGGCGGGCAGGCCGCCCGCGGCCCCCAGGCCCGGGCGGTCGCGGACGTCCTCGCCGGTGGCCTGCGCGAGGACCTCGGCCAGGCGGTCCAGCCCGGCGTCCAGAACGCGCACGTCGTCGGGGCCGGCGCCCTTCTGCGGCCCGAAGACCGCGGCGGCCCCCCGGTCGCCGACGAGGGGGTTGGTGACGTCGCAGGCGATGCGCCAGCGTACGGCCCGGGCGCGCGGATCGAGCCCGGAGGTGTCCAACCGGTCCAGTTCGGTGAGGCTCCCGCCCCCGTCGGGGAGTTCCCGCCCGTCCCGGTCCAGCAGGCGCGCGCCGAGCGCGCGGAGCAGGCCGGTGCCGCCGTCGGTGGTGGCCGATCCCCCGATGCACAGGAGGATCTCCTCGACCCCGGCGTCCAGCAGAGCCGTGACCAGGGGGCCGATACCCCGGGTGGTGGCGGTCAGCGGGCGCAGGGGCACGTCGGAGACCAGCGGCAGGCCGTTGGCCTCGGCCGCCTCGATGACCCCGGTCCGGCCGTCCGGGGACAGGCCGTAGCGGGCCCGCACCGGTCGGCCGAGGGCGTCGGTGGTGTCCACCGTGAGCGCCTCGGCGCCCCAGGCGCCCAGGAGCGCGTCGAGGGTCCCCTCTCCCCCGTCCGCGAACGGGAGGGTGTGGACGGTCGCCTCGATGCCCGCCGCGCCGAAGGCGTCGCGGACGCCCCTCTCCATGGCCGCCGCCACGTCCACGGCCCGGGCGCTGCCCTTGAAGGAGTCCGGGACGATGGCGACACGGACGGGAAAGTCCTGGTCATGTACGTGCAACGCGTTGGACATGTCGGAGAGCCTAAGAAGAAACCCCGTGCGATTCGACGTCGTCTCGCCCAGACTTCCTGTGACTTCTTGTTCAGTCTGTGTGCGAAACGCACAAGGCTTCACGCGCGTAGAGAGCCATCTGCAACGCGGCCAGGTGGTCGGCGCGGCGGATGTCCGCCCCCGTGGTCGCGCGGATCCGCTCCACCCGCTGGAGCAGCGTGTTGCGGTGGACGTACACCGAGTCCGCCGCCGCCTGCATGGAGGTGGTCGTCGCCACCGCCAGCAGGGTGCGCCGCTGCGCCTCGCTCAGCACCGACGCGCGCCCGGCCAGGTGCTCCAGGCTGCGCCGGGGCAGGTGGGCCACGGCCACGGCGATGTCGCGCGACCACGGCTCGGTGTCCCCCAGGACCGGGATGAGCCCGGCGTAGCGGCACAGCGCCCGCGACTCCTCGGCGTGGGCCAGCAGCGCCTCGACGTCGTCGGTGGGCTCGGTGGCGGTGTGCCGGACGCCGGCGGGCAGGGGGAGGTCGGGCGCCGCCCCCGAGCCCACCAGCCACAGGGCGCCGTGCAGCACGGCCGACCGGTGGCCGAGATCGGTGTTGAGCCGGGCCACCGCGGTGTCGGCCAGCGGCGGCGGGGCCGCGGCCGCGTCCGGCCGGGGCGCCCCGGCCGTCCACAGCGCCAGCGACCAGGGCGGGGCCAGCCCCGCGGCGGCCAACCGGGCCCGCGCCGACTCCGCGGAGGCGGTGCCCGAGGCCAGGGCGGCGATGAGGTCGCGGGCCTCGGTGTGGCGGCGGGTGGCGGCGTCCTGCTCGTCCTCCTGCGCGATGAGCAGCTGCACGGTCAGCGCCACCACACGGGCGAGCGGGGCGACCTCCCGGGGGTCGCCGGTGATGCCCACGGCGCCGCGCAGCTCGCCGTCGATGACCAGCGGCTCGTTGGCGCCGGGCCGGTCGGAGGTGCCGGGTTCGGGCGAGGTGATGAGGACGGGCCGGCCCTCGGCGATGACCCGCTGGGCGCCACGGTGCAGGGTGCCGAGGCGTTCGGGGTCCAGGCAGGCGATGATCGTGCCGTGCTCGTCCATCACGTTGATGTTGTGGCTGATCGTCGGTGCGATGAGATCGACCACCCGCTGGGCGAGTTCCCCGCTCAACGGCGTCCGGCCGGCGTTTTCTGCCATGGCCACCAGGATAGGGAGCCCCGGGACCGGGTCCCGCCGCCCGCGCCGGGGTCCCTACGCTGGCGGGATGGAGTCCACCGGGTGCGGCCACCTGACGGCCCGACTGCCCTCCCCGCTGGAGGAGGTCCGCGACCCCCGGCTGCGCGGGGTGCGGCTGCTGATCAAACGGGAGGACCTCATCCACCCCGAGGTGCCCGGCAACAAGTGGCGCAAGCTCCACCGCAACCTGGTGCGGGCGCACGAGGCCGGGGCCGCGACCCTGCTGACCTTCGGCGGCGCCTACTCCAACCACATCCGGGCGGTGGCCGCCGCCGGCCGGGCCTGCGGGTTCGCGACCGTCGGAGTGATCCGCGGGGAGGAGCACCGGCCGCTCAACCCCGTGCTGGAGTACGCGGCGGCCCAGGGGATGCGGCTGGTCCACCTGGACCGGGCGACCTACCGGAACAAGCACACGCCCGGGGTGATCGCGGGGCTGCGCGAGCGGTTCGGTGACTTCCACCTGCTGCCCGAGGGCGGCAGCAACGCCGAGGCGGTGCTGGGGTGCGTGCCCGTCGCCGCGGAGATCGACACCGACTTCGACGTGCTGTGCTGCGCCTGCGGCACCGGGGGCACCCTCGCCGGGGTCGCCGCCGGGCTGGGCCCGGGGCGGCGGGCTCTGGGGTTCGCGGTGCTGAAGGGCGGGGGCTTCCTCGCCGACGAGGTGCGGCGGCTCCAGCGGGAGGCGGGGGTGTCCGGCGGGAACTGGGAGGTCGAGACCGGCTACCACTTCGGCGGGTACGCCCGGTGCCCGGACGGGCTGCGGGCGTTCATCGACGACTTCCGGGACCGGCACGGGCTGGAGCCGGAGCGGGTCTACGTGGCCAAGATGCTCGCCGGGATCTACGACCTGGCCGCCCGCGGCCGCCTGCGCCCGGGGACCACGGTGGTCGCCCTGGTCACCGGCCCCGCGGAGTTCCGGGCTCAGGCCCCGCCGGTCCAGCCCCCGCGGTTGGAGTAGGACTCGTAGGAGTACCGGGTCTCGCGCTGCCACTCCTCGCCGGTGAAATCCTTGTAGGCGCGGTCCGGGACGTAGAGCAGCGGTTCGGCCCAGATCAGCTCCTCGGCGTAGGGGGCGAAGAGCACCGGGTCGGCCAGCACCTCCTCGTAGGCCGCGCGGCCGTCGGCGACGACCGCCGCGCGGGTGTACAGGAACGCGTCGGAGGACAGGTCCTCCCCGTACTCGCGGCGGTCCAGCCGGTACAGGGCCTCGGAGAGCCGCTCGGCGAAGCCGGTGATCATGAACACCGGGCCGCGCGACAGCAGCCCGACGAGGTGGTCGGCCAGGTGGTCGCCGCCGGGGTCCGGGCCGGGGGCGGCGGCGCGGCCCTCGTCGACCAGCAGCCAGAAGGTGTCCTCGGTCATGGCCCCGATCCTGCCGGAGGGCTCCGACAGGGCGCGGGGACCGGTGGGTCGGCGGAGGGCGTCGGCGGGCCGGAGGGCGCCCGCGGGCTCACCCCTCCGCGCCGCCCTTGCGCGCGTACGCCTCGCCGTCGCCGTCGCGGTCCAGGGTGTACCCGATCCACTCGCCCACGCGGCGCCGCCAGTCCTCGCGGTCGGCGTCCTCGTGGCGGGCGTGGAACCACCGGGGCTCGGCCCGGCCCGCCGCGTACTCCGCCAGCATCCCGTCGGCCGCGAACGCCACCGCCACGCCCTCCTCGGCGGTGGACAGCAGCAGGTCCAGGTCTACGGTGCCGTCGGTGTAGCGCAGCGCCCGGTGGAAGCGCGCCCTCCCGGGGTCGCCGGGCAGGCCGCCCCGGGCCGCGTGCCCGCCGCGCCGCTCGAACCCGGCGCGCTCCATCCCCTCCAGCAGGCGCTCGTGCAGCGGCAGCGGGTGGACGTACACCGGGTCCAGGTCGCCCTCGTCGAGGGCGTCGTCTATGACGACGTCGGTGCGCAGGCCCAGCTCGACCCCGGCCAGGTCGGTCCCGTCCAGGCGGGTCGGCGGCGCGGCCCAGGGGACCCGGTAGGCGAACGGCACGACCAGCCGCCGCTCCGCGTCCAGGGTCATTGCGCCCATGAGGGGCACCCGGGCGAACTCCGACTCCTCGCCGTCGCCGAAGCGGGCGACGAGGACGTGCGCCACCTCGGCGACCTCCCAGTCCAGCTCGCCCCCGGTCAGCTCCAGGCGCCCCTGGAGCAGCTCGCCGGGCCGCCGGTGCGGGTCGTCCAGCACGGTGTCCACCTTGGGACATCCGGTCCCGAGTACCGAGAGGAGGTACCTGAAGACCATGACGCGTCCTTCCCGGAGAGCGGCGGAGGCCGCCTCGCGGCCCGGAACCCGGCTCCCTCGCAAGAGTCAACGAGGCCGTACCCGCGGCGGGTTCCCGAACGGCCCGGACCGACCGCGGCCCGCGCGGACCGTGGGGTCGGGGCGACCCGTGCGGCCGGTGCGGTCCGTAGGGTCGGGGCGGCCGGTGCGGCCGGCGCGGCCGGTCCGGGGCCGGTCACGCGGCGGCCGCGGACTCCCGGAGCCGGTCCCGCCGCGCCCCGAGGACGACGAGCAGGCCCGCCGCGGCGCCCAGGAAGTAGGGCGACGGCACGAGCAGGACGCCGCCGGCGACGCACCACGCCGCGGTCCCCCAGCCCACCCACGAGGGGACGGGCACCCCGCGTCCGACCAGGTGCCGGATCAAGGCCCCCAACAGGACCAGGGGGACGGAGAAGCTCCCCGGGCCGGCCCAGAAGGTGAGCGAGTTCTGCAGCTGCGCCGCCGTCGGTTCCGCGCCGCCCCCGAGGTCGAGCGGGACGGCCGCCCACAGGCCCCGCTCCGCCCAGGCCGCGATGACGGCGCCGTCGACGAACGCCAGCAGGGCCAGGTGCCCGACGCCCAGCACGATCATGATGCCGCTCCCCCAGAGCAGCGGCCCCCTGCCGGTCCGCGCGTTCCGTTTCGCCTTCGGTGCCGTGTCCATGCCCTGCTCCGTTCGCTCCGCCGTGTCCTGTTCCGCCCGCCCGGTCATGCCGGCCCTCCGTTCCGCTCGGCCCAGGCCCGCTCCCAGCCGCGGGTCAGCGCCGGGTAGACGATGAAGTGCCGGAAGGGCGCGATGGCCGCCATGTACAGCCGCCCGAACCGGCCGTTGGGTTTGACGAGGACGGCCATCAGCAGCTCGTGGTCGCCGTCGGCCCCGCGCGCCCAGCCCAGGTGCATCAGGGTGTGCACGGTCCGGTTCGCCAGCTCGCGGACGGCCTCGGTGTCGGTCTCGTAGACCGCCTTCAGGGGCATGTCGTCCCGGTCCTCCCCCCGAGGCGCGGCGAGCAGGTCGTCGGGGAGGCGGTCGCGCAGCGAGGGGACCCGCCCGCCCACGCCCGACCCCGGGTCGTCCCAGCCCAGGAGCCCGCCGAGCCGCCACCGGACGGCGAACAGGAACCGCACCGCCGGGGGCATCCGGCCGATCCCGCCGGACGAGCGGATCGCCTCCACCGCAACGCGGAAGTCGCCGGGGCCCGCTCCGGGGGTGCGGAACGCCCACACGTCCTCGACCTCGAAGTCCGGGGCCAGGTCGTGGATGCGCCAGGGGTGTGCGGTGTGGTCGGAGATCGTACGCCGGGCCATGGCGGCCCCCCGTTCTATACGCAGCCGTATATCTCTTTTGTACGGTAGCGTACACATCATGAGCACGACATCCCGGGGGTGGTGAGAAGGTGCCGCCCACCGCCCGCACCCCGCGCGGCCGCTGGATCGAAGCAGGACTCGACGCCCTCGCCCGGGGCGGCCCGGACGCGGTCCGGGTCGAGACCCTGGCCGCCGGGCTCGGCGTGACCAAGGGCGGGTTCTACGGGTACTTCGACGGCCGGCCCGCCCTGCTCGCCGAACTCCTCGACGAGTGGGAGCGCCGCTGCACCGACGACGTCCTGGCCCGCGTCGAGGCCGAGGGCGGGAGCCCCGCGGAGAAGATCCGCCGCGCCGGGCTGCTGACCTTCACCGACGAGCTGCACCGGATCGACCTCGCCGTCCGGGAGTGGGCCCGCCAGGACCCGGCGGTCGCCGAGCGGCTGCGCCGGGTCGACAACGTGCGGATGGACTTCCTGCGCACCATGTTCGCGGGGTTCATCGACGACCCGGACGAGGTCGAGGCGCGCTGCACCCTGGCGTTCGCGCTGGCGATCGGCCGCCACTTCATCGCCGTGGACCACCCGGGCCGCACCCACCGCGAGGCGATCGTGCTCGCCGGGGACCACCTCCTGCGCCCCTGAGCCGTTTCGTCGCCGCCCCGGAGTAGCCTCCCCCCATGGTGGAGACCCCTGTCCTGGACTGGCTGCTCGACTCCGACCCGAGCCTGCGCTGGCGCGTGGAGCGCGACCTCGCGCGCGCCCCGGAGGAGGTGTGGCGGGCCACCCGCGCCCGGGTCCCGCACGAGGGCTTCGGCGCGGCGCTGCTCGCCCGCCAGGACCCCGACGGCCTGTGGGCGGGCGGCGCCTACTTCCCCGCGGACGCCTCCCGGGACGAACCCGGCCAGCCCTGGACGGCCACCACCTGGTCGCTCAACGCCCTGCGCGAATGGGGCGTGGAGCCCGGCGCGCTGCGGCCGGACACCGCGGGCCTGCTGGCGCGCAACGCCCGCTGGGAGTACGAGGACCTTCCGTACTGGAGCGGCGAGGTCGACGCCTGCATCAACGCCTACACCCTGGCCAACGGCGCCTGGCTGGGCGCCGACGTGTCGGCGATCGCCGACTGGTTCCCCCGGCACCGGCTCGCCGACGGCGGCTGGAACTGCATGTGGGTGGAGGGGGCGACCCGCTCCTCGTTCCACTCCACGCTGAACTCCGTGCGGGACATCCTCGACCACGAGGTCCGCACGGGCGGTACCGCCGCCCTGCGCGAGGCCCGGCACGCGGCGCAGGAGTACCTGCTCGAACGCGCCCTGTTCCGGCGGCTGTCCACGGGCGAGCCGCACCCGTGGGCGACGCACCTCGCCTACCCGTTCCGCTGGCACTACAGCGTGCTCAGGGCCGTCGACCACTTCCGCGCGGCGTCCCTGCACGACGGCACCGCGCCCGACCCGCGGCTGGCCGAGGCGGTCGGGCTGATCCGCGCCGCCCGCGACGCCGACGGCACCTGGCACCAGCGGCAGCGGTACGAGGGCCGGGTGTGGTTCGAGGTGGACGCCCCGCCGGGCGAGCCGTCCAGGGGGCTCACCTTCCACGCCCTGCGCGTCCTCGACTGGTGGGACACCGCACGGGAGTAGAGGACCGGACCTGACCTCTTCGCCTGCGAGGGTGGTCCCAGGCCGCGGGGGACGCGGCGTCCCGGCGCGGGCCGGGAGGGACGCACGGAGGTACACGCCATGACCGTTCTGGACGACCGGGCGCTCAACCGCGCCTCGCTCGCCCGGCAGGGCCTGCTCGAACCCTCCGACCGGTCGGCCCTGGACATGGTGTCCCACCTGTGCGGGCTCCAGGCCCAGGAGCCGCAGGAGCCGTTCGTCGGCCTGTGGTCCCGGCTGCGGGGGTTCGAGGCGCCGGCGCTGTCGGACCTGCTGGCCGGACGCCGCGTGGTGCGGCTCCCCCTCATGCGCCGCACCATCCACCTGATGGTCGCGGAGGACGTGCTGGCCTGGCGCTCCCGGTTCGACACCATGCTGCGCCAGAAGGTCACCGGGGTCTACCGCCGGGAACTCGACGGCGTGGACCTGGACGAGCTGGAGGCCGCCGGCCGGGCGGTGCTGGCCGACGGCGAGCCCCGCACCACGGCCGAACTCGTCGACGCGGTCATCGACCGCTGGCCCGGCGGGCACCGGCGGGCGCTGGGCGAGATGCTGGTCTCCGCGCTGATCCCGGTCGTACAGACCCCGCCGCGCGGACTGTGGCGCACCAAGGGGGGAGTGCGGGTCGCGCTCCTGTCGGACTGGACCGGCCGCGAGCCCGCCCCCCACGACCCCGGCGGCACCGACCCGGTCGGCCGGGAGCTCGTGCGGCGCTACCTCGCCGCCTACGGGCCCGCCACCTCCAGCGACCTGCGCGCGTGGTGCGGTGTGGCCGGGCTGCCCGCCGCGGTGGCCGCGGTCCGCGACGAGCTGGTGTCCTTCCGAGACGCGAACGGCCGCGAGCTGCTGGACCTGCCCGGCGCCCCGCTGCCCGACCCCGGCACCCCCGCGCCGGTGCGGTTCCTCCCCGCGTTCGACAACGCCGTCCTGGGCTACCAGTACCGCGGCCGGATCATCGACGACGAGCACCGCGGCCTGTCGGTGGCCGGCGAGCGCGTGGTGCTGGTGGACGGCCGGGTCACCGCGACCTGGACGAGCAGGGACGACACCGTGTCCGTCGCCCCGCTGCGCCCGCTCACCGCGGCGGAACGGGACGCCGTCGCCGAACAGGCCGAGGAGCTGTCGGCGTTCCTGTCCGACGGCGGGTCCCGCCGCGTGCGTATCGACGGCTGAGCCCCGGGGCGGGGCGGGAGGGTCCCGGGTGTGATCGGGGCCTCAGGACCGGGGAGGGCTCGGTGCGGGGGTCACCGCGCCCCGTATTCGAGCGGGGCCTCGGGACGGGGTCCTCGGGTCCGGGTGGGACCGGAGCCTCAGGCCCGGGGGAAGTACGCGTCCGTGAAGGCGTTGCGGAACTTCCCCTCCGGGTCGAACCGCTCCAGCAGCCCGGCGAAGTCCGCGGCCCGTTCGTAGGAGGCGGCGACGTCCGCCGGGGGCAGGGTGCTGAGCTTGCCCCAGTGCGGCCGCGCCCCCAGGGGCGCCAGGCGCTCCTCCACCGCCGCCAGCACCGGGGCCACCGCCTCCGGCATCCGCCGCCAGGTGAAGTGGAACGCCACCGAGTCGCGGCCGTACGCCGGGCTGAGCCACAGGTCGTCGGCGCGCACCGTGCGCACCTCGGAGACGTGCAGAACCGGGGCGATCAGCTCCCCCAGGCCGCGCAGGGCGGCGAAGCCCTCGGCGGCCGCCGCCCGCGGCAGGTAGAACTCGGACTGCAGCTCCTCCCCCGCGCTCGGCGCGAACCCGGACCGGAAGTGCGGCAGCCGCTCGGACCAGGGGCCGACCGCGCCCAGCTGCTCGGTGGCCGGCCCGGCGGGCATCCCCGGGACCGGGTGCTGCGGGGTGTCCGCGGACCGCCCTCCCGCCCAGGCGCCCTCCGGCTCGCCCACGCGGTGCTTGAGCCAGACCCGGCCGGTGTCCCCGCTCCAGTCGGTGAACAGGCTGACGCTGTACGCGGCGCCGAACACCGCGTCGAAGTCGGCGGCGGCCTCCGCGAGCGGCACGTCGAGGCGGACCCTCTGGGACACCTCGAAGGCCGGTTCGACCTCCAGGGTGAGCCGGGTGACGACGCCCAGCGCCCCCAGGGCCACCACCGCGCCCGGGAACACCTCCGGGTCGGTCTCCCGGCCCAGCCGCACGGTCTCCCCGCCGGGCCCCAGGAGTTCGAGCCCGCGCACCGCGGCGGCCAGGCAGCGCAGCCGGTCCCCGGACCCGTGGGTGCCGGTGGCGCAGGACCCCGCCACCGAGATGTGCGGCAGCGAGGCCAGGTTGGCCAGGGCGAACCCCTGCCGGTGCAGCTCCGCGGCGAGTTCGGCGTAGCGGGTCCCGGCGGAGACGGTGACGGTGGCGGTCCCCGGGTCCACGTCGATCTCCCGGGGCAGGCCGTCCAGGCGCACCAGGTCGTGGTCGGAGTCGGCGACCCGGTTGAAGGAGTGGCCGCTGCCCAGCGCCCGGATCCGGGGGGCGTCGCGGACCAGGGCGCGCAGGGCTTCGGGGTCGGCGGGCCGGTGGATGCGGGGGCTGGCGTAGGTGAGGTTCCCGGCCCAGTTGCGGACCGGCGCGGGCGGGGTGGACATGGGTCCTCCTGGGGGTGCGGCGGGAGCCCACGCTACCGAACCGGACCCGGTTCCGGGGATCCCGCCGCCGTCCATCCGCTTTTTCGATCGCTGGAATGAAAAAAGGATATTGGACGCGCCCGGAGGTTCCCCGGGATGCTGGTCCCGGAAATTCAACAAAAGGAGAAAGGGAATCGGCGTGCAGGAGAAGAGGACCGTTCTGGTTACGGGCGCGACCGGCGGCCAGGGCGGCGCCGTCGCCCGCGCCCTGCTCGACCGCGGATGGGGCGTGCGCGCCCTGGTCCGCTCCCCGGAGGCCCCCGCGGCCCGGGCCCTGGCCGCGCTGGGTGCGGAACCGGTCGCCGGCGACCTGGACGATCCGGGGTCGCTGCGCGCGGCGGCCCGGGGCGTGCACGGGGTCTTCAGCGTCCAGCCCTGCGACCTGGCCGCCCCCGACCCGGCCACGGAGGTGCGGAGGGGCCGGAACGTCGCCGACGCGGCGGCCGCGGCGGGAGCCGCCCACCTGGTCTACACCTCGGCCGCGGCCGCCGGGCAGGGGTCGGGGGTGGCGCACTTCGAGAGCAAGGCGGAGATCGAGGCGTACGTGGAATCCGCGGGGGTCCCGGCCACGGTGCTGCGCCCGGTGTACTTCATGGAGAACTGGCGGTACGCGCTGCCGCGGCCGGACCACGGGGGCGGAGAGTCGGCGGGGGCCGGGGAGCGGGTCGTGCCGGTCGCCCTGGACACGGACACCCCGCTCCAGCTGATCGCGCTCGCCGACATCGGGCGGATCGCCGCGGCGGTGTTCGGGGCGCCCGCCGAGTTCACCGGCCGCCGGATCGACATCGCCGGGGACGAGCTCCCGGTGCGGCGGATCGCCGAGGTGTTCGCCGCGGCCGACGGCGTTCCGACGCGCTTCGAGCGGCTGTCCGACGCCGGGTTGCGGGAGCGGAGCCCGGAGGTCGCCAAGATGTACGCGTGGATCAACGGCAAGGGGTTCCGGGCCGACCTCGCCGCGCTGCGGGCCCGGCACCCGGGGCTGCTGACCCTGGAGGCGTGGCTGCGCACCCGCTGACACCGGTGCGGGCCGCGGACGCGGGCTGTGGATGCGGGCCGTGGGCCCGGGTGCGGGTGCGGGTGCGCTGACGGAACCGGAAGGTGGGACCGGCCGGAGGACCCGTCTGACGAGCCCGAGCGGCGCGACCGGACGGCAGGACCGGGCGGCGGACCCGCCTGACGGGTCCGGGCGGCGGGCCCGGACGGCGAAACCGGAAGGCGGGCCCGGACGGCGGATTCAGTCCGCGGCCGCGCCGGCGGTGTCGATGATGTCGAGGAAGGCGCGGGCCGCGGGCGTGGTCCCGGTCCGCGCCCAGACGACGTACTCCACGCGCCCCGTCGCGTCGGTGACCTCCAGGGTGGTCACCCCCGTCAGCTGCGGCACATAGGCGGCGGGCAGCAGCGCCACCCCCAGCCCCTCCCCGACCAGCCTGGCCATGTACTCGGCCGAGCTCACCTCGAACGCGACGTCGCGGTCCAGGCCCGCGGCCTCGAAGGCCTGGTCGGACTGGACGCGCCCGGCCGTCCCCGCGGGCATGTCGACGAACACCTCGTCGACCAGCCGTTCCAGGCTCACCTCCGTCCCCTCGGCCAGCGGGTGGTCGGGGGCGACCACGGCGACGTGCCGGTCCCGGCCCAGCTCGCGGACGTTGACGCCCTGGGGCCGGGCGGTGGTGGGCAGCCCCAGGAAGGCCACCTCGATCTCGCCCGCCTTGACCTGTTCGACGAGGTCGTCGCTGGCGCCCACCCGCAGGCCGATGCGCACCTGCGGGTACCTGCGGCGGAAGTCGCGCAGGGCGCGGGGGACGTCGACCGCGGCGACGGTGGGGATAAGGCCCACCTCCAGTGGTCCCCGCACCTCGCCGACGGCGGCGGCGACCTCCGCCGCCGCGCGTTCGGCGGCCTCCAGGCAGCGGCGGGCCTCGGGGAGGAAGGCCGCCCCGGCCGCGGTCAGCCGCACCCGGCGGCTGGTGCGCTCGAAGAGCCTGGCCCCCAGCTCCCGCTCCAGCCGCGCGACCTGGTGACTGAGCGCGGACTGGGCGACCAGGCAGCGTTCGGCGGCCCGGGTGAAGCTGTTGGTCTCGGCGATGGCGACCACGTAGCGCATCTGCTGGAGTTCCATGGCGGTAGCGTACGGCCGCCGCGGGGCCGGGCCACGCGGCGGCCGTGGGGCCCGGGACGGGGGCGGTGGGGCCCGGGACGGCGGGGGTTCAGCCCCGGCGCCGTGGGGCGAGGGCGACGAGCAGGCCCAGGGCGACCAGGCCGGCCCCCAGCAGGCAGGCCCCGGTCCAGCGGGCGTTCACCCAGACCACGGGGACGAGCGCCCCGCCGACGGCTCCCCCGGCGAAGAACAGGGTCATGAAGACGGCGTTGATCCGGCTGCGCGCCTGCGGCCGCAGCTCGTAGGCGGTGGTCTGGGAGGCGTTGAGCACCGCCGTCTGGCCCGCGTTGAGCAGGACCAGGCCCACGAGCAGCCAGGCGATGCCGCCGTTCTGGGCGGGGAGCATCACGGCCCACCCCGTGGCCGCCAGCACCAGCCCGGTGACCAGCACGGCGCGCGGGTGGCCGCGGTCGACCAGGCGTCCGGCCAGCGGCATGGCCAGGGGGCCGATCACGCCGATGAGGCCGACCAGCCCGATGGCCGCGGGCGTCCAGCCGTAGGGGGCGTCGACCAGGAGCAGGGTCACGACGGTCAGGTGGACGGTGAAGGAGGCCATGGCCAGCGCGGCGGTCGCGATGGGCCGGCGCAGCGCGGGCAGGTCGACCAGCAGGGCCGCGGTGGAACGCCACAGGCGCAGCGGGCGCGTGGCCTCGCCGCGGTCGCCCCCGCCGCCGGGCAGGACCCGCCACACGACGGCGGCGACGGCCAGGAGCAGGACGGCGGTGACCCAGTAGACCGTCCGCCACCCGGCGAGTTCGGCCACCAGGCCGGAGGCGGCCCGTCCGATCAGGCCGCCGGCGAGGACACCGGCCATGACGACGCCGATGTCGCGGGCCCGGCGGTGCGGCGGGGCCAGTTCGGCGGCGAAGGGGACGAGGACCTGGGCGCCGACGGAGGTGACGGCGGCCAGGGCGGTGGCGGCGAGGAGCAGCCACCCGGTGGGCGCCGCGCCCGCCAGGGCCAGGAGGAGCCCGGTGGCCGCGAGCAGGGTCGCGGCCAGGCCGCGCCGCGCGTAGCGGTCGCCGAGGGGGACCAGCAGGCCCAGGCCGACCGCGTAGCCGACCTGGGCCGCGGCGACGGTGAGGCCCGCGGTGGTCGTCGACATGCCCAGCTCCGAGCCGAGCAGGCCCAGGAGGGGCTGGGCGAAGTAGTTGCCCGCCACGGACAGGCCCGCGGCCACGGCCATGACCGGGAGGGCGGAGGAGGTGGCGCGGCGGCGTTCGCGGCCGGCCGCATTCTGTCCGGAGACGGAAAGGGGATTCGTCATGTATTCATGGTCGGCACGCGAATCCCGGGCGTCCAATGCATTCTTTTCATGGGATCCATCGTGATCCGCGATGCGTGTCTCCGGCACGCTTTTCCGTTGGAATACATCGACCCGTGAAGGGCTTCGGAAAAAGCGTTCCCCCTCAGGGGCCGTCGAATTCGACCAGGGAGCCGTCCGGACCCGTGCGGTAGAAGCGCGGCCGTCCCAGGGGGTGCACGGCTCGGTGGACCTCGGCCTGCCGCTCCGCGGTGTCGGGGTCGGCGGGGAACCGCACCCGGTAACGGTGCAGGCGGATGGCGAAGGCGTCGGCGTCGTCCGGCTCGGGCATGCCCTCCTTGACGAACCCGCACAGGGCCCGCAGCGCGTCCTCCCCCAACTCCAGCGGGTGGAAGGGCAGCGGGTACGGCTCCTCCTCCCCCGGCCAGGGGACGACGTCGGCCGGGCGGTCGCCGGACCGGTAGGGGGCCTCGAACGGCAGCGGCTCGCCGATGTCCTCCATGACCCCGCCGTCCGGCGACACGCTGAAGGAGCGCAACAGGCGGCCGTCCTCCCAGACGGCGAAGGCCAGCCAGTCGACCACGCTGTGCATGGCGTGCAGGACGAGCCGCCGCCCGGCGCTCGCCGCTACCAGGTGCGCGGGCAGCTCCGAGGGCCGGTCGCACATGAACGCCCTGCCGCAGATGACGTCCAGCCCGGGCCAGACCCCCGCGTTCACCGTGCCCTCGGGCGGATAGGAGCCCTCGGCCAGGTTGTACCCGCCGTCCGCGGCGACCTCGGCACCCGGGTGCAGGCGCCGCACCAGGGCGTCCGTGCGTTCGCGGTCGGCGGCGTCCGGCCGCACCCGCCGCAGCAGTTCCGCGGTGTCGCCGTCCGCGTACACCAGCAGGCCCGTCTTGGCCCCCATCACACCCTCCTCCGGCCCGTTCTCCGTCCGCACCGCAGGCTAGGGCCCGGCACCGACATCGGGGCGGATGTGACAGGGTGCACTCAGTGCGTCGTTGCACTCAGTGCATTGCGGTGTTTAGCGTGGAACAGTGAACGATCGGCCCATTCCACCCGCTACCGACCGGCGCGAGGCACTGAAGTCCCGCCACCGCCGGGCCATCATCGACGCCGCGGCCGCGCTGGCGGCCGAGCGGGGGGACACCGGCTTCACCGTCGACCAGCTCGCCGAGCGCGCCGACGTCTCCCGGCGGACGGTGTTCAACCACTTCCGCTCGCTGGACGACATCCTGCTGGAGGTGTTCGGCCGGATGCTGGAGGAGATCGTCGACGGCATCGGCGCCAACCTCGACGCGGCACCCGACGGCGGTGACGCGAACATCTTCGACTCCCTGGCCGACGCCATCCGCGGCACCGACCTGCTCACCCCCATCACCCGCCTCAAGCACTTCGTCGAACAGGGCGACGGCACGCCCTCGGCCGGCCGGGCCGCCCTGTTCGAGCGGGCGATGACCGACGTGGGCACGCGGTTGTCGGCGATCGTGATGCGCCGCCACCCGCAGGCCGACCCGCTCACGGTCGACCTCATGTGCGGCGCGATCATCGGCGGCGGCTCCGTCGTCGTGGAGCACTGGCAGCGGATCACCGGAGGGGTCGTCGACGACGGCTCCCGCCGGGTCTGGTCCGAGCTGCTGGAGCGCATCCTCACCGTCACCCGCGACGGCTACGGCACGGCCTGAGCGCGTCCGCGCTCCCCATCGGCCCCTTTTCTGTGAAGGCACACTCAATGGCTGAACTCCTCTACAGACTCGGACGGGCGTGCGCACACCGCGCACGCACCGTCATCGCCGTCTGGCTGGCACTGCTCATGGCGTCCGGCGCCGCGTTCTTCCTCTTCTCCGGTGAGCTGGAGGGCGGCTTCTCCATCCCCGGGACGCCCACCGACGAGGTGAACCGGCTCCGCTCCGCGGAGTTCTCGGACCTGGCCGGCGGCTCGGGGGCCGTCATCTACCGGACCGAGGACGGATCGGAGTTCACCGAGGAGCAGCGCGAGGCGATCGCCGACCGCGCCGAACAGGCCGCGGAGGTCCCCGGGGTCGCGGACGCGGTCGACCCGTTCGCCACCGAGGCCGAGCGCGCCGAAGGGGTCCGGGAGCTCGAGGAGGGCCGCGAGGAGATCGAGGCCGGCCAGGCCGAGCTCGACGCGGGCCGCGAGGCGGCCGAGGCCGCCGGGATGCTGGAGCAGTCGGAGGAGTTCTTCGACGGCCAGCAGGCCGAGATCGACGCCGGCATGGAGAGGATCGAGGGCGGCGAGGCCCTCATGGAGATGTCCTCCGGCGTCGGCCTGGTCTCCGAGGACGGCGACACCGCCCAGGTCATGGTCTCGTTCACCGCGGAGCAGATGGACGTCTCCCAGGAGACCCGCGACGCCGTGATGGCGGTCTTCGAGGACCACCCGGTCCCCGGCACCACGGTGGACTTCAACAGCGACCTGGCCCAGAGCCTGCCCGCCCTGTTCGGCCCGGCCGAGGTGGTCGGCCTGGTCGTGGCCGCCGTGGTCCTGGTGGTCATGCTGGGCACCCTGGTGGGCGCGGGCCTGCCGCTGCTGACCGCCCTGGTCGGCGTCGGCATCGCCACCCTGATCGCGATGTCGCTGTCGGGGGTGCTGGAGATGGCGTCGGTGACCCCGATCCTGGGCCTGATGCTGGGCCTGGCCGTGGGCATCGACTACGCGCTGTTCATCATCAACCGCCACCGCCGCCAGCTCAAGCAGGGCGTGGAGGTCGGGGAGTCCATCGGCCTGGCCAACGGGACCGCGGGCAACGCCGTGGTCTTCGCCGGGACGACCGTGCTCATCGCCCTGCTGGGCCTGAACCTGACCGGCATCGGGTTCCTGGGGCTCATGGGCACCATGGGCGCCCTGGCCATCGCCGTCGCGGTGGTCGTCGCGGTCACCCTGGTCCCGGCGCTGCTGTCGCTGCGCGGCGAGCGCATCCTGTCCCGCCGTGAGCGCGCCCGCCTCGCCGAGCGGGCGTCCGGCGGGGCGACCGCGGCGGAGACGGTGCGGCCGATGTCGACCGGCCGGGCGCTGCTGCGGGCCGCCGTCGCCGTGGCCGCCCTCGTGGTGGTCGCCCTGCCCGCCCTCGACCTGCGGCTGGGCATGCCCGACGGCTCCTCCGAGTCCACCGACTCCACCCAGTACCGGGCCTACACGATCGTGGAGGAGGAGTTCGGCGAGGGCGCCAACGGCACCCTGCTGGTGATCGCCCGGCTGACCGGCGGCCCGGACCGGGAGACCGCCGAGCTGAACGCCGAACTGGACCAGGTCACGGTCGCCGAGAAGATCTACGCCTTCGACGACGTGGCGGCCCTGGCGCCCATCGCGTTCTCCGACGACTTCACGTACGCCGCCTTCCAGGTGGTCCCGGTCGAGGGCCCCACCAGCGAGTCCACCGAGCAGCTCGTCCACGACCTGCGCGAGCTGGAGCCGATCAAGGGCACCGGGACGCTCGGCGTCGCGGGCGTGGCCAGCGGCAACATCGACATCTCCGAGACCCTCAACGACGCGCTGCCGACCTACCTGGCGGTGGTCGTGGGCATGTCCCTGGTGATCCTGCTGCTGGTGTTCCGGTCGGTGTTCGTGCCGGTCGTGGCCACGCTCGGGTTCATCCTGTCGTTCTTCGCCTCGCTCGGCGGCGTGGTGGCCGTCTACCAGTGGGGGTGGCTGGGCGGCCTCATCGGGCTGGAGAACAGCGGGCCGGTGCTGAACTTCCTGCCGACGATCCTGGCCGGGATCCTGTTCGGCCTGGCGATGGACTACATGCTGTTCATCGGGACGGGCATGCGCGAGGCGTACGTGCACGGCGCGCCCTCCCGCACCGCCGTGGTGCAGGGCTTCCGGGCCGGGCGCTCGGTGGTGACGGCCGCGGCGATCATCATGATCTCGGTGTTCGGCGGGTTCGTGTTCTCGCACTCGGTGATGATCAGCTCGATCGGGTTCGCCCTGGCCTTCGGCGTGCTCATCGACGCGTTCGTGGTGCGGATGCTGCTGGTGCCCGCGCTCATGCACCTGGCCGGCGACGCCGCCTGGTGGCTGCCCAGGTGGCTCGACCGGCTGCTGCCCGACATCGACGTGGAGGGCGCCGCCCTGGAGACCCGCCACCTGCACGCCGGTGAGGGCGGTGAGGAGCCGGGCTCCGAGCGGGAGCCGGCGGACAGCGCCGCGGTCCGCGGCTGACCTGCGAAGCCGAACGGCCCGGACACGCCCCGCGGGGCGTGTCCGGGCCGTTCCTTGTAGGGCGGTCAGGCGGGGACGCGCCTGCGGCCCACGAGGAACCACAGCGCGGATCCGATGAAGGGGGCGACGACCACGAGGACCAGCCATACGACCTTCATGCCGCCGTCGGTCCGGGAGGCGATGATGCTGATCACCGCGGCGACGACGAACACGACCGCGGCCGCCGCCACCAGCAGTGCGGCGGTGAGTCCGAACGCGGCAAGAGCCGTCTCGCCGGGGAGCGCCTGTGCCAGGGTGAGCATGTCCATGTCCCTTCCCTTCCGCCCGGCACGACCGCGCCGGAACACCTCCGATGCTAGGTTTCCGGCCCGCGCCGGCACATCCGCCGGCGGAACGCTTCCGGATGTCGCCTTCGGCGGCGCCAAGGGCCCGGGCCGGTGATCTTCGTCGGGGGTCCGGCCGACTTTCGTCGGTGTCGGGGAAACGGCCACGCGGGGGTCGACGGGCATTCGCCCGCCGCCGGGCCGCCGTCATCCGGCGTTCACCGGGGTCGCCGACGCTGAGGTGTGCAACGAGACGCCGGGAACGGCCGGTCTCACGGAACGAGCATCCACGGCGGTGGCCCCATGCCCTCTCCCGTCCACACCATCATCCAGCTCAGCGACGTCCACATCGTCGGCGCGGGCGAGCCCCTGCACGGCACCCAGGACACGGTCGGCCACCTGGCGGCGGCGCTGCGGTCCGTCGAGGAGGCGGGGATCCCCCTCGCCGCCCTGCTGCTGTCCGGCGACCTCGCCGACGAGGGCGACCCGCGCTCCTACGGGATCCTGCGCGAGGCGGTCGAGCCCGTGGCGGAGCGCCTGGGCGTTCCGGCCCTGTACATGATGGGCAACCACGACGAGCGCGGTGCGCTGCGCGCGGGCCTGCTGGACGAACCCGGCTCCGACGCGCCCCTGTACTACGTCCACCGGATCGGCGGCCTGCGGATCATCGTCCTGGACAGCACGGTGCCCGGCCACCACCACGGTGAGCTCGGGGAGGAGCAGCTGGAGTGGCTGCGCGAGGAGCTGGCCTCCCCGGCGCCCGAGGGCACGATCCTGGGCCTGCACCACTCCCCGATCCCCTCGCCGCTGCCCCTGATGGACCCGCTGGGGCTGCGCTCCCCCGAGAAGCTCGCCGACGTCCTGCGCGGCGGCGACGTGCGCATGGTGCTGTCCGGGCACGCGCACCACCCGGCAGCCGGGGCCTTCGCCGGGATCCCGGCGTGGATCTCGGGGGCGCTCGCCTACACGGGCGACGCGCTCGGCCCGGAGAACGTCACCCGCGGGCTGGCCGGGTCGGCCTTCACCCGGGTCGACGTGTACCCGGACACGGTGGTGGCCTCCTCCGTCCCGCTGGTGCCCGCGGGCACCGAGCCCCTCTACGAGGTCGGCGCCGAACGGTCGGACGGCTGACCCCGGCCGCCCAGGGGCCTTCGGGAACGCTGTCCGGTGCAGCCGGGGGGGGTTCGTGAGGCGCCCGGCGGGGTTCCGGAGGTCCCGGAGGAGCGGCCCTCGAGGAAGGCCGGTGGCCGTAGGCCGTCCGTTGAGGACCTTCCGCCACTCGACGGGCGGGCCGAAGCGCGGCGGAGGTCCGAAGAGCACGGCCTAGTAGCGGGCCGCGGGGGAGCGGACCATCAGCCGGCCCTCCACCACGGACGTCTCCAGGACCTCCGGTGCGGCGGTGGCGGGCCCGTGGACGACGCTCCCGTCCTCCACCCGGAACTCGCTCCCGTGCCACGGGCAGCGGATGCACCCGTCGACCAGGTCCCCCTCCGCCAGGGGCGCCCCCATGTGGGGGCAGGTGCCCAGCAGGGCGGACACCGACTCCCCCTCCCGTACCACCACGACGGGGACGCCGTCGGCGTCCGCCCGGCCCGGGCTCCCCTCCGGGAAGCCGTCCAGCGGCCCCAGGTCGCTCCAGCCGTCGGGCACCAGGTCGATCAGGGCGTCGGCGCTGTTGGCGCCGCTCGCCCGGTAGTAGGAGAGGTGTCCGCCGAGCAGGCCGCCCAGGCCCACCGCGCCCGCCCCGGCCAGGCCCAGGGCCACGCCCCAGCCCTCGCGTCCGCGCAGCCGGGACAGCAGGGACATCCCGAAGAGCAGAGTGGCTGCTCCGTTGGCGGCCGCGTGCACCGCGCCCACGCGCCGCTGCCGCTCGTGCAGCTGCGACCAGTCGGCCAGCCCCGCCACCGCGGCGGGCAGGGCGGCGAGGATGCCCGTCCCGATCAGCACGCGGGACGCGCGCCGGTTCCCGCCCGGCAGCACGTCGAGCAGGACCGCCGCGGTCCAGGTGCCGATCGGCAGGTGCACCGCGATGGGGTGGACGGGGTGCCCGAGCGGTACCCCGTGCAGGAGGTCGCGCGCCTTCCCGGCGGGGAGGCGTTCGGCGATCCCCGCCAGGCGGGAGACCGCCGGGTCCAGGCGGTCCTCGCGTTCGATCCTGCGGATGCGTTCACCGAGTCTCATGGGCGGGCGACTACCCGTTCGGCCGCGCCCCACGCGTCCGGCCGGTCCTTTGACCGGTCTTTTCCGACGGGGAGGGCACCGCAGAAGGGTGTGCTCACCGTCAGCGCACGGGGATGAGGGACGGGGTCACCGCGGCCTCGGCCCCGGGGGACCACAGCGCCGAGACCAGGGGGGTTCCGGGGAGGAGTCCGACCCCGGCCCTCGCCGTCAGGTCCCCCTCGTACGAGAGCGTTCGGGCACGGTGGAGGGTCCAGGGCTCGTGGAAGACCCTCACCCAGTGGGTGAGGCCCGCGCGGCGCGTGTGCAGCCCCCAGCGCGCGGTGACGAAGCGCTCCAACGGTGTGGGGCGGACCGGCCGGGGCCGTCCTGCCGCAGGCCGATGTCGGACCACATGTAGGGGACCCCCGGCAGGGCCCTGGCCGCGACGACGCTGTGCAGGGAGTCGGCGTCCATGGACAGGAACACCACGCCCCGCCGCCCGCGCCCGTCGATGGAGTAGAGGCGTACGTTCACCTCGGAGAACGCCCCGACCGGCACCACTCCGAGGACCCTGGTGAACTCGGCGCGGAAGGCGACCAGGCCGACGTACGTGGCACCGTCGAGCACGTCCGGCCGGGTCCCCGGCGGGAACAGGTGCGCCACGCGCCCGGCCTCGACGGGCCAGTGCAGGAACACCGTCCCCCGCCATCCCTGTCTCAACAGCGCGGGCCCGGGCAGGGGCGGTGCCGTCGCCGGGGGCGGCGCTCCCGGGCGGCACAGGTCACCGGACGCCACTCCGCCCCTCCCCCGTGCTCCTCCCCGGGCCCGTCGGCCTCCTCGTCCCGGTGCCCGCCGAGGGGTTCACTCCAGGGCCTTCTTGATCTTGTCCGTCAGTCCCTCGCGCCCGGTCGCGCCGGACGCGCCCTTCTCGGAGCCCTCTCCCCCCGGCTCGGCGAAGGTCGCGTACAGCTTCGGATCGGGCGGGGGCGCGGAGGCCGGACCGCCGAGGGGATCGGGCCGGTCCAGGTAGCGCAGCTCGTGGTCGCCGTCGGGGGCGGGCCGTGAGGACCAGCGGCCCTCGGCCGCGGCCGTGCCGTCGGACAGTCCCCAGATGGTGTTGGCGTGCTCCTGGTCCTCCACGTCGAGGAGGGCGTCGGGCGCGATGTCGCCTTCGAGGCCGTCCTCCTTGAGCTCCTCGATGGCCGCCAGCCACATGTTCTGGTGGACGGTGTCCCGGGCCAGGTTGAACTGGAGCATCGCCTTGACCCCGGGGTCGTCGGTCATGTTGTACAGGCGGGCGGTCTGGAGCCTGCCCTGGGACTCGGCCGCGACGTTGGCGCGGAAGTCGGCGAGCAGGTTGCCGCTGGCGACGATGTACTTGCCGTTCCAGGGTGTACCGGCGGAGTCAGCGGGAACGGCGCCGCCGCCGGAGACGATGGCCTGCTGGGGGTTCATCCCGCCGACGATGGCGGCGACGGCCGGGTCCTGGACCGCCTTGGCGACGGTGTCGGCCGGGGCGCCCTCCAGCAGGCGGGCGACCATGGTGGCGAGCATCTCGACGTGGCCGATCTCCTCGGTCGCCACATCCATGATCAGGTCCTTGTACTTGCCCTCCACGCGGCAGTTCCACCCCTGGAACAGGTACTGCACGGCGACGGTCATCTCTCCGTAGGCGCCGCCGATCAGCTCCTGGAGCTTCATGGCGTACAGGGCGTCCGGGGCTTCGGGCTTGGCCTCGAACTGCAGGTCCTTGGTGTGACGGAACATGGTGGGCCCCGCTCTTCCTCTGAGAAGTCCTCGTGCATGTCCGTGGCCGCTACCCGCGAACGGCGATCGTATTCGGTCCCTTCCCGGGGCACCGACAGGGCCGCGACCGGCACGCCGTTTGCCGGATCCGCCGCGGGGTAGTCGCGGGGCTTGGAAGACGAAGCGGAACCGACGACGGGACGGGAGTTACGCGATGACGAGCCGCGAACGGCTGATCGACTGGCTCAACGACGCCTACGCGATGGAGCGGTCTCTGGAGGAGACCCTGGAGCGGCACCTCAAGGACGCCGAGGGCGAGCCCGAGGTGCACGCGCGGATCCAGCGCCACCTGGAGGAGACCCGCCGCCAGGCGGAGACGGTCGAGTCCTGTGTGCAGTCCCTGGGCGGGAAGGTCTCCAAGGTCAAGTCCGTCTTCGCCGAGATGATGGGCGCCGTCCAGGGGATGGCGAACAAGCCGGCGAAGGACACCCTGGTCAAGAACTCGCTGGCCGACTACGCGGCCGAGCACTTCGAGATCGCCTGCTACAAGGCGCTCATCGTCGCCGCCCGGGAGCTCGGCGAGGTGGGGATCGCCGAGAGGCTGACCGGCATCCTCCGGGAGGAGGAGGCCATGGCGCGCTTCCTGGAGGAGAAGCTCCCGCACGCCGTCCGCGGCGCGCTCGCCGACGCCGACGCGTAGCCGGGGGGTGAGAGGGGCCGCCGTCCGCGGGACGGCGGCCCCTCACCCGTCCCCGTGCTCGCGCAGCATGCGCAGCACGGCCTCCTCCACTCCCCCCTGGGTGGCGAGCTCCCCGGTGCGGACCCCCTCCCCCAGTTCGGGCAGCGCGTCCGCGACCGTCACGCCGCGCTCGCCCAGGCGGAAGACCCTGGGGTCGATGTAGGAGTCGCGGGCCACCGCCTCGGTGTTGCCGAGGCGGTGGGCCACCTCGCGCACCACGTGGGCCCGCAGCCCGTCGGACACCCCTCCGTCGCCGGCGGGGCGCGCCACCGCGACGCCGACGGCGGCCAGGACCGTGGCGTGCCAGGTGCGGAACTCCTTGACGGTGTGGTCCTCCCCGGTGATCTCGCGCAGGTAGGCGTTGAGGTCGCCGTCGGCCACGTCGTGCCAGCCGCCCTCCACGCGGTAGGCGAAGAGGTCCTGGCCCGGGGAGCGGGCGCGCTGGAGCGAGGCGACCACGCGGACCACCCCGGGTTCGGAGCACTCGAACCTCCGGCACCGGCCCGCCTTGGCGGGGAACTCGAACACGGCCGTGCCGCGGGTGCGGTGCACGTGCTCGCGCAGCAGGGTGGCCACCCCGTAGGAGTCGTTGCGGGCGGCGTACTCGTCCCCTCCGGCCCGCAGGAGTCCGAGGTCGACCAGCCGGACCGCCGCGGCCAGGACGCGTTCGCGCACCAGGCCGCGCAGGTCCAGGTGGCGGTCCGCCGTCCGCCTGATCCGGGGCAGCGCTTCGGCGAGGCCCAGCATGTCGTCGTACTTGGCCTCCTCGCGCCTGCGCCGCCATTCCGGGTGGTAGATGTACTGGCGCCGCCCGGCGTCGTCGGTGCCGCACGCCTGGATATGGCCGTCCGGGGAGGGGCAGATCCACACGTCGTTCCAGCCGGGCGGCACGACGAGCCCCTTGATCCGCCGCACCAGCGCCTCGTCGGTCACCGGCTCGCCCCCGGGGCCGTAGTAGCGGAAGCCGCGCCCGCGCCGGACACGCGTGATGCCCGCGGTACCCGGGTCGCTGCGCTCGATCCCCATGGCGCCCCCTTCGTGCTCCCGGGACCCGCCCCGTGCGGACGGGCCCCGTCGAACCCTGATACCCGCGCCGGGCGCCCCGGACCGCCCGGGAGGCGTGTCCGCCGCGGCGGTCAGTCCCCGCGGGGGGCGCGGAGCCCTGCCAGGAGGACCCCGACCATGCGCTCGGCGTCGTAGTCGGGGTCGGTCTCGGCGCCGGCGCAGAGGTTGCCGATGGCGCGCATCAGCTCGTAGGCGCCGATCCCGGCGGTGAGCTGCCCGGCGTCGGCCGCCGCGCGGAGGATCTCCTCGCAGACGGGCACGAGCCGGTCCAGGAAGGAGGCGTGCAGGGCCTGGAACCCGGCGCTGTCGCCCTGCATGGCGGCGGCGAGGCCGTGTTTGGTGACCAGGAACCCCACGAAGAGCCCCACCCACTCCACCAGCGCGTCGTGGGGGGTGTCGGCGGTGGCCAGCAGCCGGGGGCCGGCCTCGGCGCAGGCCTCGATCTGGTGGCGGTAGACGGCGGTGACCAGGTCGGCGCGGGTCGGGAAGTGGCGGTAGACGGTGCCCATGCCGACGCCCGCGCGGGCGGCGATCGCGCGCACGGGGGCGTCGACGCCGGACTCGACGAAGACGGCGGCCGCGGCGTCCAGCAGGACCTGCTCGTTGCGCCGGGCGTCGGCCCGCCTGCGCGGCGCTCCGCCGCCGCCCTGTTCCCGGTCCGCCACTGTTCTCCACCCCTTCTCCGCACGGCCTTGTTAAACGGAGCACTGTTCCGCATATTCAACCGGAGCAACGTTCCGCTTGTTCATTGTGGCACGGACGGGGGCCTCTCCGCCGTGCCCGCCGAAGGGAATCACCATGAGCGGCCCCACCCCGGTCATCTCCGTCGGACCCGTCGTCCTCCCCGCCCCCGGGCGCGGCACGGACCTGCACGTCCGCGTCTCCGCCCCCGCCACGGGCGGCGGCCCCCTGCCGGTCGTCGTCTTCTCGCACGGGTTCGGGGAGTCCATGGACGGCTACGCGCCGCTGGCCGACCACTGGGCCGCGAACGGGTTCGTCGTGGTCCGGCCCACCCACCTCGACTCCCGGAGGCTGGGACTCGCCCCCGACGACCCCCGCACCCCCGAGATCTGGCGCATCCGCGTGGACGACCTCGTCCGGGTCCTGGACGGCCTCGACGCCCTGGAGGCCGCCGTCCCCGGCCTGGCCGGGCGGTCGGACCGCGGCCGCGTCGCCGTCGCGGGCCACTCCTGGGGAGCCCAGACGGCCGGGACCCTGCTGGGCGCGCGGGTGCTGGACGCCGACGGCGTGCCCGGCGGGGACCTGGCCGACCCGCGGGTCGGGGCGGGCGTACTGCTCGCGGCGGCCGGGCGCGGCGGGGTCGACCTCACACCGTTCGCCGCCGAGCACTTCCCGTTCATGAACCCGGACTTCGCCGGGATGGCGGCCCCCGCCCTGGTCGTGGCCGGGGACGACGACCACTCACAACTCTCCGTGCGGGGGCCGGACTGGTGGACCGACGCCTACCACCTGAGCCCGGGGCGCAAGAGCCTGCTGACACTGTCCGGCGCGCACCACTCCCTGGGCGGGGTGTCGGGGTACGGCGCGGCGGAGACGACCGACGAGTCCCCGGAGCGGGTGGCGCTGCTACAGCGCCTGACCACGGCCTACCTGCGCGACGCGCTCGGCGTCGAGCACGAGTCCTGGAAGCGGGAGTGCGCGGCCCTGGAGGGGTCCCCGCTGGGCCGCCTCGAATCCCGGGGGTGACCGGCGGCCTCACCCCGGCCCCGCGGACCCCGCCGGCTCCGCCGGGGCCGAGGGCGCGCGCCCACGGGCGAGGGTCCGCAGCAGCCTCTCGGCGGGGCCGTGCCGTCCCGCCCGTTCCAGGGCCGCCGCCAGGGCCACCGACACCAGCCAGGTCGCGACCGCCAGCAGGGCGGCCTGCCACTGCGTGAGGACGCCGCCGAGCCCCAGCCCCCAGGCGCACAGCACGGGCGCGAAGACCGCGGACTGGAACAGGTAGCAGGACAGGGACCTGCGGCCCGTGGCCGTCAGCGCGGACACGAGCGGGCCGGGCTCGCGGGAGGCCGTGACCCGCGCCGCGACGAGGGCGATCAGCGCCGCGTAGCCGAGTCCGGCGAACAGCCCGGTGAACCCGTTGAGCATGACCGGCGCCCACTCGGGGAGGTCCCACACGCCGTGGTGGACCAGGGCGGACGGGACGGCCCCGGCCCACCCCACCGCGATGCCGAGGACCGCCGTGCGCACCAGCAGCGGCCGGTGCGCCCCCGGCTCCTCCAGCACCCGGTGCCGGGCGCAGACGATCGCGACCAGGACCGCGATCGGCACCACGAGTCCGAGCAGCCCCTGCCCCACGGTCACGACGGCCCACATCCCCAGCCGCGGCAGGACCGACGCGGCGTACGGCGTGATCCCGGCGAGCTGCGGCACCGCCCCCGGCGACGGGCCCGGTCCGTGGGCCGTGACGGCGGCCGCCACCAAGGCTGCCGCCGCGGCGAGGCCCAGCAGGCAGGCGAGCCCCGCGGCCCACGCCACGAGGGTCCCGCTCGCGCGGCGCAGGAACAGCCCGGTCACGACCAGGCCGACGAGGCCGTAGGCGCCCAGGACGTCCCCGGACCAGAGCAGCGCGGCGTGGACCGCGCCGAAGGCGATCATCCAGAGGTGGCGCGACCGGAGCAGGCGGAGCGCCGGGGCGCCGTCCGGCGCCCTCCCCCGCCGGCGGGCGTAGAGCTGCCACAGGCCGTAGCCGAAGAGGAAGGCGAAGAGCGGATAGCTCCGCCCGTCGACCGCGACGATCGCGACGGTCTGCCACAGGGCGTCGGCCCCGGTGGCGACCGTGCGGTGGGCGCCGACGCCGGAGGTCGCCGCCCCGTAGAGGAACCACGGCACGTTGGCCAGGGCGATGGGCAGGAGCATGACCCCGCGGGCGAGGTCGGGGGCGGGAGCGCGTCCGCCGGAACGGGGCGCGGGTGCGTGGTCGGCCATGGTGTCGTCTCCGTGTGCGCCGGCGCCGGGCCTACGGGGCCCCGTGCCCGGCCGGGGAGCCGCCGTCGGCCGCGTGCGCCAGGGCGCTGGGGGTCAGCCGCCCCACGATGGCCGGGGCCTCGCCGACCAGCGTGTCGTCGGTGAGCGCCGCCACCATGAACAGGGCGAAGTCCACCCGCCGGGTCAGGTTGCTCGCGAGCACCGGGTCGCCCACGTGGCGGCTCCACACCGGCAGCCCCTGGCTCTCGCCCTCCTCCAGGTCGCTCCCCCGGACCAGGGTCCACCGCCGGTCGCTGGCGAAGATCCGGCGGGCGGCCTCCACCTGGTCGTCGACCTCCACGGCGCGCAGCAGGCGGGCCAGCACGGTGACCACGCGGACGGTCGCCCGGAACCGCCGGGTGTAGCGGTCCCGCCCGTCCCGGGCGACGTGCCAGCCGCAGGAGAAGACCAGCCGCGCGCCGGGTTCGGCGAAGTCGAGCACCGCCTGCGCCGTGCCCGACGAGTACTGCCGGACACCCCAGGGCACCAGCACGGTCAGCACCCCGTCGCATCCGGCGACCGCCCGCCGGACCACCTCCCGGTCGTTCGTGTCCCCGGGGACGACGGTGATCCGGTCGGCGAAGTCCGCGAGCTTGGGGACGCTGCGCTCGCGGCAGACGCCCACGACCTCGTACCCCCGGTCCAGGGCGTGCCCGACCATGTACCGCCCGAGCTTGCCCGAGGCCCCGATGACGCACACCTTCCGCATGGCCCTGCTCCCCTCGCACCACTGCACTGACTTACGGTGTAAGTAACGTTAGACTTACCCCGTAAGTTTTGGCAAGGCCCGAGGAGGCACATTGGCCGAACGCGGACGCCCCAGGCACCCCCGGCTGAGCCGGGAGCGCGTCATCGCCGCCGCGACCGCCCTGGCCGACGAGAAGGGCGGGGCCGGGGTCACCATGCGGGCCGTCGCCGGCCGGCTGGGCGTCGAGGCGATGTCGCTCTACAACCACGTGGCCAACCGCGAGGCCCTCCTCGACGGGATGGTCGACGCGGTGTTCGCCGAGATCGACCTCCCCGCCCCGGCCTCGGACTGGCGGTCCGCCGTGCGCGACCGCGCCGCCTCCGCCCGCGCCGCGCTGCGCCGCCACCCCTGGGCGGTGGGCCTGCTGGACTCCCGCACCGACCCCGGCCCCGCGACGCTGCGCCACCACGACACCGTCCTGGGCGTCCTGCGCTCCCAGGGCTTCTCCGTGGGCCTGGCCGTGCGCGCGGTGTCCCTGATCGACAGCTACGTGTACGGGTTCGTCATGCAGGAGCTGAGCCTGCCCTTCACCGACCGCGAGAGCCTGGCCGAGGTCGCGGGCGGCATCCTGGACGGCCCCCTGGCCGAGTCCCACCCGCACCTGGCCGAGGTCATCGCGGCCCAGGCCCTGGCCGAGGACTACGACCCCGACGAGGACTTCGCGTTCGGGCTCTCGCTCATCCTCGGCGCCCTCCGCCCCGACGAGGCGCCGGCGGCGGATGGGCGCGGGGACGGCGACGACCGGAGGTAGCGCCGCCCCCGCGGTCAGGGGTCGCTGCGCGCGAACCGGACCGCGGCGGCGCAGCCGGCCAGCGCGATCCACCCCAGCAGCACGAGCGCGCCCGTGGCCCCGGTGAGCACGGTGTCGGCCGGGTCGAACAGCAGCGCCCCCGCCCGGTCCGGCAGCCAGCGGGCGTGCTCGGTGAGCCCGCCCAGCAGCGGGGAGGCGATCAGGACCAGGGACAGCATCCCGACCAGCGCCGGGACCAGGTGCCGCAGCAGCAGCGCGACGGTGTGGGAGAGCAGGCCCAGCAGTGCCAGGTGGGCCGCCGCGCCCAGGGCGGTGCGCGGGTCGGCGCTCTCCCAGACGGGCCCCGCGCCGAGCAGGCGGCCGGTCACCGCGGCCGCCGCCGTGCCCGCGCCGACGGTCGCCGCGGCGGTGAGCGTCACCGCGGCCAGCGCCGCCGCGGTCTTGCCCGCCAGCAGCAGCCCGCGGCCCGGGACCGCCACCAGGGACGTCCGGATCTGCGCCCCCGCGTACTCGTGGGCGGCGGCCCAGACCCCGACCAGGACCAGGCCCGCCTGCACGTACGGGACCGCCTGGACCACCGCGGCCACCGGGGAGCCCGCGCTCCCCTGGTCGGCGGCGTACGCCGCCAGGGCCGCGGTGATCACCGCCCCCACCAGGACCGTGGCGACGGCCGACGCCACGGCGGCGGGCAGGGTGGCCAGTTTGGCGAGCTCGGCGGCGGTGACCCCGTACAGGCGCGCCACCGGTGACGCCGGAGCGTGTACCCGCGGGTGCGCCGCCCCGCGCACGGCCGCGCTCACGCGTCCCGCCGGGAGAACACCGCGGCGGCCACCGCCAGCAGCCCCAGCGTCCAGGCCGCCATCACGAGCGCCCCGGGCACCGCGTCCAGCCCGCCCTCGACCGTGCCCAGCCCGCCGAAGAGGCGGCGCCCCGCCATGTCGGGCAGCCAGTGCGCGAGCGGTGTCAGGCGCGTGAGCAGCAGCGAGAACGAGACCAGGGAGCTGTTCACGATGAGGACGATGAGCGGGACGACCCCGCTGCGGGTCAGCACCGTGATCGCGAAGGCGATCAGCCCCGTGAGCACCCAGTAGAGCGTCGCCCCGAGGAAGCGGTGCAGCATCTCCTCCGGGGTGACGGTCTCGGCTGCGGCGCCGCCGATGACGAGGCGGGCGACGCCGACGCTCGCGGGGATGGTGACCGCGGCGGTCGCGGCGACCGCCAGGACCACGGTCAGGGCCTTGGCCAGGAGCAGGCGCAGCCGGGAGGGGACCGCGGCCAGCGTCGCGGTGATCTGGCGGCCGCCGCCCGCGTCGGGGCTGTTCGAGGTGTACTCGCTGCTGACGACGACCACACCGAGCACGACCGCGCCGACGGTGCCCAGCGGAACGGCCGCGTAGCCGACCTCGAACGGCGACGTCAGGCCCTCCGCGCCGGACCGGGCGGAGAGGGCGTTGAGCAGCGTGATCAGGGCCGAGCCCAGCAGCGCCACCAGCACGGCCACCCCTGTCGCGGGCAGGGAGGCGGCCTTGCGCAGCTCGGCGCCGAGGATGCCCGCGGACCTCATCTCCCGGCCTCCCCCGCACCCGTGGCCCCCGTGAGGGCGAAGAAGGCGTCCTCCAGGCTCGGGTGGCCGGCGGTGACCTCGTCCAGCGTCCCCCGCGCGGCGATCCGGCCCCCGGCGATGACCACGAGGTCGTCGGCGATCCCGGCGACCTCCCCCATCAGGTGGCTGGACAGCAGCACCGTGCCCCCGGCCCCGGCATGGCCGCGCAGCAGGCCGCGCATCCACCGGATGCCCTCCGGGTCCAGGCCGTTGACCGGCTCGTCCAGCACCAGCGCCTCCGGCTCGCCCAACAGCGCGGTGGCCAGGCCCAGGCGCTGGCCCATGCCCAGGGAGTACCGGCCCACCCGCACCCGCCCGGAGTCCGCCAGCCCGACCTGTTCCAGCACCTCGCCGACCCGGCGCCGGGGGATGCCGTTGCTGCGCGCGACCCACGCCAGGTGGGCCCGGGCCGTGCGGGAGCGGTGCGCGCCCGAGCCGTCGAGCATCGAGCCGACCGTGCGCAGCGGATCACGCAGGCTCCGGTAGGGGCGGCCCCCGACCAGGGCCGTGCCCCCGTCGGCGCGGTCCAGGCCGAGCAGGATGCGGAGGGTGGAGGACTTGCCCGCGCCGTTGGGCCCGAGGAACGCCGTCACCCGGCCGGGGCGGGCCTCGAACCCGACCCCGTCCAGGACGGGGCGTCGGCCCCGGCGCTTGGTGAGCTGTTCGATCGTGATCATGCCCGCCATTCCAGCGGCCGCGCCGGACCCCGCCATCGGACCGGGGGCGGGTCTTGTGCGCCCCGGCTCCTCCCCGGGTCGCTCCGACCGTGGTCGGATGTGCGGCGGCGGCCGCGGAACCTAGACTCGGCCGGATGGAACGGACACAGGAGGCGGTGGCGGACCGCCCCGTGCTGCGCTCCCGCGCCGGCGTCGTCGCGTCCGCCGCCCTGGCCCTGCTCGCCCTCGCGCTGGCCTCCACCGGCGCGGAGCCCCGCGTCCTGGCGCTGGCCGGGGTGTGCGCCATCGCCGCCTCCGCCGTGTCGGTCGTCGTCTGGGCCGTGCTGCACTCCCGTCGGCGGCGGCGCGCCCACGAGGACGCGCTGACCCTGTGGGCGGCCGAGCGCGCCGCCCAGGCCGAGCGCCTGCGCATCGCCCGCGACCTGCACGACCTGGCCTCCCACGGGCTCGGGCTGATCACCGTCCGCGCCGCGGCGGCGCGCACCGCGGCCGGCCCGGAGGGCGAGGCGGAGCGCGTACGGGCGCTGGCCGACATCGAGCGGGCGGGCCGGGAGGCCACGACCGAGCTGCGCCGCATGCTCACCGTGCTGCGGACCCCGGGCGAGGAGGCCGAGCCGGCCCGGCTGCGCCCGGCCGAGACCCTGCGCGACCTGCCCGCCATCGTCGAGTCGGCGCGCCGCGGCGGGGTCGCCGCCGTCCTGGACCTGGGCGGGACCGGGGAGGTGTCGGCGGGCGCGCAGCTCACCGTGTGCGCGGTGGTCCGCGAGGGGCTGGCCAACACCGCCCGCCACGCGGGGCCCGTACCCGCCCGTGTCACCGTGCTCCGCCGGGGCGGCGCGGTCGTGGTCGCGGTCGAGGACGACGGCCCCGCCCCCGACTGGCGGCCCCACCCGGGGACCGGCCGGGGCATCACCGGCCTGCGCGAACGCGTCGCCCTGCTCGGCGGCACGGTGCGCGCCGAGCGCACCGGGGGCGGGTTCCGGCTCACCGCGACCGTTCCGGACGGGGAGGCCCGATGACCGGCGGACCACTGGCCGACGGCCCGGGGAACGGCGGCCCGGGGAACGGCGGGCGGGCGGACGGCGGGCGGGCGGACGGCGGCCCGGTCCGCGTGCTGGTCGCCGACGATCAGCCGCTCATCCGCCACAGCCTCCGGCTGATCATCGACGGTGCCCCCGGGCTCGGCGTCGTCGGCGAGGCCGACACGGGGGAGGGCGCGTTCGAGCGGGCGGTGGAGCTGCGCCCGGACATCGTGCTGATGGACATCCGCATGCCGGGCGGCGACGGCATCGAGGCGACCCGGCGCATCACCGGCCACCCGGACCTGGCCGCCACCCGTGTCCTCGTGCTCAGCATGTTCGAGCTGGACGAGTACGTCCGCGCCGCGCTGGGCGCGGGGGCCAGCGGGTTCCTGCTCAAGGACGCCGAACCGGCCCGGCTGGTCGAGGCGGTCGCGCGCACCCACGCGGGCGAGTCGCTGTTCGCCCCGGACATCCTCACCCGGCTCGTCGCCCACTACGTGGACCGGCCCGCACCCCCGGCCGGGCAGGGGCCGCGGGTGCTCACCGCGCGCGAGACGGAGGTGCTGACCCTGGTGGGGCGCGGCCTGTCCAACCAGGACATCGCCGCGGCCCTGACCATCTCCATCGGCACCGTCAAGACCCACATCGGGCACCTGCTCGCCAAGCTGCACGCGCGCGACCGGGCCCAGCTCGTCATCGCGGCCTACGAGCACGGCCTCGTCCGGGCCGGCACCCCGGGACCGGACCCGGCGGCCCGGTCCTCCCGCCCCGGGCGGCGTTCCGATCCGCCCGCCCGCCGGACACCGTGAAACGGACAGTGCCCGTGCTCACCACGCCCCGTGTCCGATAACCCTTCCGGAGCACACTATTCTTGCCTCTGACCAGGGATCCGGGTTCTCGCCCGCCGAACCCGGTCCGCCGCGGACGCGAACGGCCCCGATCCCCCGGAACCGCTCCCGCTTCCGTTCCTTCCCCGGGGACACGTCCCGGTGTGCCCGGGCCGCCCCCTGGTTTCCCACCCGGCGACGCCACCGCGACAACCCGGAGCAGACCCTGCCGTGTCCATTCTCGAAGCCATCGTCCTAGGCCTGGTCCAAGGCCTGACCGAGTTCCTCCCGATCTCCTCCAGCGGGCACCTGCGCGTGGTGTCCGCCTTCTTCGGCTGGCCCGACCCCGGAGCCGCCTTCACCGCCGTCAGCCAGATCGGGACCGAACTGGCCGTCGTCATCTACTTCCGCCAGCGGATCTGGGCGATCCTGTCCACCTGGACCAGGTCGCTGTTCGACCGCCGCCTGCGCGGCGACGTCAACGCCCGCATGGGCTGGTACGTCATCCTCGGCTCGATCCCGATCGTGGTGCTGGGGCTGCTGCTGGAGGACCAGATCGACAGCGTCTTCCGGGACCTGCGCCTGGTCGCGCTCAACCTCATCATCTTCGGCGTCTTCCTGGGCCTGGCGGACCACTACTCCCGCAAGCACCGCACGCTGGAGGACCTCAACATCCCGCGCGGCCTGGGCTTCGGCCTCTTCCAGGCCCTGGCCCTGATCCCCGGCGTCTCCCGCTCCGGCGGCACCATCACCGGTGGGATGCTGATGGGCTTCAACCGCAAGGACGCGGCCGAGTACGCCTTCCTGCTGGCCCTGCCCGCCGTGTTCGGCGCGGGCCTGTACAAGCTGACCGACATCGGCGACAGCGAGTACGCCGGATGGGGCGCCACGATCGTGGGCACGGTCATCGCGGGCGTGGTCGGGTTCGTGGTGATCGCCTGGCTGATGAAGTTCATCTCCACGCACAGCTACATGCCGTTCGTCTACTACCGCGTGGGCCTGGGCATCGTCATCCTGGCCCTGGTGAGCTGGGGTGTGCTCGACCCGCAGGGCGGCGCGGAGTCCCAGGCGGGGCGCAGCGAGGTCGTCGCCGAGGAGCAGGCCCCCCGGCAGGAGGAGCAGCAGGAGGAGACCGGGACCCCGCCGTCGGAGGAGTCCCCCGCCGCGCCCTCCCCGGAGCCCTCCGCCGACCCGTCCGAGGGCGTCGCCGGGCAGGAGGGGACCCCGCAGACCGACCCGGTGACCGGCTGGGAGATCGACCCCGCCTCCGGGCTGCCGCGCAACCCCGAGACCGGGCTGCTGCACGACCCGGACCTGGGCATGGACGTCGACTACGACCCGGCCACGGGGCTGGCCACCAACCCGATGACCGGCGAGCAGTACGACCCCACCCCCTGAGCAGGATCCGGCCCGGGGCCGCCGCGGTGACGGCGCCCCGGGCCTGTTCCGGGGTGCGCTGCGAGGAGACCCGCGCACGCCTGGTCGAAGACCGCCCGTAGGCCGGCCCCGGCCGGTTCCGGCGGCGACCCGCCCGCCTCGGGGGTCGGCCACCGCCCCCTGCCTACCCCTTCTCTATGACCGTCTCCTCCTGGACGTCCCGGGGCACCCGCCCCGCGGCCGCCTGCCAGGCGCGGGCCAGCTCCGGCGGGTACTTCCGGGCGCTGCGGGTCAGGGTGACCGAGGGGACCAGCTCGACCACGTCGTTGATGTCCAGCCCGGTGGCGCGGACGTCGCTCACCGGGCTCCAGTCCGGGGAGCCGTGCCGCCGGACCCGGGTCCCGTTGCCGCTGAGATTGCGCACCAGGACGGTGCCGTCCCGCACCGTCGCCTCCAGGTGCGACCTGCTGACCCGGGCCAGCAGGCCACCCGGCAGGTGCCCGTACAGGGCGAGGCCGCCCTCCCCGGGAGCGCGCCCCACCGTGACGACGGTGTCCTGCTCCAGGGTGAAGCGCTGCACGCAGGCGCCGTCGACCATCAGCTTCAGCTGGACGATGGGCGGCCGGGGACCGTCGTCGACCAGTTCCACGCGGTGCGCCTCGCACACCGGCCGCAGGCCGCGCATCAGCGGCAGCCGCACCCGGGAGCCCCTGTTCCGGTCGTACAGGGAGCAGTCGCGCCTGGGGCAGCGCCAGGACCGTTTGAGCACGTGGACCATGGGGGCGCGCTCGCGCCCCTGGAGCAGCCGGTGGGCCTTGAGGTCGGACTCCTCGACCTTGCGGGAGATCTCGGCGGGGCTGCGCACCCCCATGTTCCGCCGCTTCACCGAGACACCGCCCCCGGCCCGGGGGCGCACGCCCAGGAAGTGCTCGGTGTCCCCCTGGATCCACGGGTGCAGTTCCCGGAAGTCCGCGAACCCGTCGTCGGAGACCACCGGCAGACCGGTCACCTCGGCCAGTTCCAGCAGCGGCCCGTCCACATCGGGGAGCTCGACCACCGCCCCGCGGTCGATCCAGTCCGCCAGCAGCCGCGGCTCCCGCGGGGAGGGGTACTCCCGGGGCATGTGACGCAGGCTGCGGTCGGCCAGGGCGTGGACGCGCACCCGCCGGTCGCTGGTGCGCCGGGCCAGCGCCTCGATCACCATGCCCAGGCGGTCGAGCGAGCGGGGGTGCGGTCCGCCGAAGCGGTCGTTGCGCACCACGTTGGACAGGTCCACGAGGGCGTCGGCCCCGTCCGGGGAGGGGGCGAGGTGCGCCTCGATGTCGTCGAGGTTCACGGCATGCTCCAGAGGGTGAAGGTCCCCTGGACCTCGGGCATCTCGTAGTACCCGTCGCCGACGTCGACCAGGTCGGTGATCTCGTACATGGCGAGCCCACCCTCGCCGGTCACGGTGCACAGCGCCGAGCCCTCCGCAAGGGTCGCCGCGAAGTCCTCGCCGTCGACCTGCTCGGGGAGGGCGTTGGTCCGCGAGGACGCCAGGCAGCCCTCGGGGGTGGTGTCGGCGGAGACCCCGAAGGTGGTGTTGAACTCCCACCGGTCCCCGCTGAGCCCGGGACGGACGACGATCTCGTCGCGGTCGTGATCCACGTCGGTGGTGTCGACCTGCGGGACATCGAGGTCGACCCCGGAGTTCTCGGTCCCGGGCCGGATGGTCAGCGGCTGCGCCTCGACGAGCACTTCGTACCCCGGCTCCGGCCCGGTCTCCGGCGCGGTCGGCCCGGAGGAGCCGGTGTCGTCCGCCTCGTTCCCCCCGGAGGCGGCCACCGCTCCGGGGTCCTCCCCCGTGCCACCGCCCGGACCGTTCAGCAGGGGCCGGACCAGCAGGAAGCCGAGGAGGAGGGCGACGGCCGCGCCGAGGGCGGCCAGGGGGACCGCGACACGACCCGACGGGGACGCGGCCGGGGCTGCCGGGGCGGGGCGGGGTGCGAAGGCACCGGTGTTCCCGGAGGCCGGGGGCGCCCCGTACCCCGGGCGGGCCCCCGGAGCACCGGGGGCTCCGGGTGTGCCGGGCGCCCCGGGTGTGCCGGGGGCTCCGGAGGTGCCGTGGGGACCGGTGGTGCCATAGGAACCGGTGGCGTCGTAGGAGCCCGAGGTGCCATGGGAGCCCGTGGTGCCGTAGGAGCCCGAGGTGTCGTGGGGGCCGGTGGTGCCATGGGGACCGGGGGCACGGTGGGAGCCGGAGGTACCGCGGGGACCGGCGGTGCCGTAGGAGCCCGAGGTGTCGTGGGGGCCGGGCGGTGCGCCGCTCGGGGGGACCTGGGCGGTGGGACCGGTGGGGGACCCCGCCCCGTGCCCGGCCACGGCCGGGTCGGCGGCCGGGCCCACCGTCGGATCGGCCGGCCCGGAGGGGCGGGAGGCCCGGGGGCCGGTGTCGACGGTGGGGTCGTCCAGCGGCGGTGGCGGGTCCTCCGCCTCCGCCTGCCGGCGTTCGACCTCGCGGAGCACCGGCTCGGGCAGCCACCCGGCGTGGTCCCCGGGGTCGCGCCCCGAACGGTGGAGGCACAGCGCCGCCAGCTCCTCCGCTCCGGCCCGCGCGGAGGGGTCCGCGGTCAGGCAGCGCTGGAGCAGGGGCAGGAGTTCGACGGGGTAGCCGCTCAGGTCCGGGGGGCGCATGTCGGTGTTGGCGATGCGGGTGCTGACGGTCATCCCGCCGCCCTCGCCGTAGGGGTGGCGGCCCGTCGCGGCGACGGCGGCGATCAGTCCGAGGGAGAAGAAGTCGCTCTCCGGCCCGACCCGCTCGCCCCGGGCGTGCTCGGGGGACATGTACTGCGGAGTGCCGATGACCCCGCTGCTCAGCTGGGTGGCGTCGGCGGCCTTCGCGATGCCGAAGTCGATGACCTTGGGCCCGTCCGAGGCCAGCATGATGTTGCCGGGTTTGAGGTCCCGGTGCACGACCCCGGCCAGGTGGATCGCCTGGAGCGCCCGAGCAGTGCAGCCCACCAGGTGGAACACGTCCGGTAGCGGCAGCGGCCCGTGCGAGCGGAGTGTTTCGAAAAGGGACGTCCCGGCGACGAACTCCGAGGCCAGCCAGGGGGTCTTCCCGGAAACGTCGTGGTCCAGAACGGCGATCAGGTGATAACCGCGCACTTTCCGCGCGGCCCACACCTCCTGCTCGAAACGTCTGCGGAATTCGGGGTCCCTTCCCAGGGCCCCGCGGATGACCTTGACGGCGACCGGTTGGCCGCCCCGCGTTCGGGAGAGGTAGACCGCGCCCATGCCTCCCTCACCGAGCCGGGCGAGTAGACGGTACTCGTTGATCTCCCGCGGATCCTCGGGGCCCAGTGGTTCCACTTCCGCCTCCTGTTCTCTCGAGAACAGGGTGATCCTGGACACCGGGCAAAAGTTCCGGGATCCCGGACACCGAAGGCGAAAAGAACGGCTTCCGGCCATTCCGCTTCCACGGAGACCGCACGGCCGTCTCCGTGAATACGGCCGCCGGGCACCGGGCCCTCCCCGGCGGCCTCCGACCGGCCCCGCGCGGCCGACGGCACCGGTGCCGCGGCGCCGAACGCGGCGGCGTAGCGGCCGCGCAACCGCTCCAGGGCGGACCGGCCCGTCGGCGCCGCCCACGCACGGGCCGACTCCCTGGAACGGGCACCCGCACCGCCCCCCGATCGTTGCCCCCGCAAGGGGTCGGCCGCCCCCGGACCGCGCGTCGAGCAGCCCTCCGCACCGGCCGCCTCGTTCCGGCCCGCACGTCACGTACGCACATCCCGGGAACCCCTACCTACTCTTACGTAAGAGTAGTATTCTGGTGCCCTGTCGCCCTTCCTCCTCCCCCGGGTGGGACACGCCCGTTCCGGCCGGAGGGGTCGGCCGCCACCGTCGCCGGAGCCCTCCCGACACGATGGGACGTGACCCCCCGTTGGTCCATCGCCACAGTGCCGACCTCGTACTGCTGCAGAGGACGTTCCTCGCCGTGGGCGACGAACTCGCCGGACGCTACGTCGCCCTGCACGACGGGGCCCGTGACGAGCACGAGAAACAGTGCTGGCTGGACCGGGTGATCGACGTGCGCGAGCAGAAGAGGGCGGTGGGGGCGACCGACCGCGAGGCGCTGAGCCGCTGCATCGGGGAATGGTCCGAGACCCTGGAGGCCCTGCGCTCGCTCACGCCGTGACCCCGCCGCGCCCGCGCCGCCGGCAGGCGGCCCCGCCCCGGCGGTCACCGGCGTACCACCGCCCCGAGGACACGGAACGGCGGGGGCCGCCGGAACCCCGACGACCCCCGCCCGGTCCGCGCGGCGTGTCAGTGCCCGCCGGTCAGGGTGCCCGACAGCTCCCGGTGCAGCCTGCTGCTGGACTCGTTGAGGCCGGTGACCTCGACCTCGACCCCGTGCCCGCGGAAGTGCTCGCGGACGCGGTCCAGGGCCGCGACGGCGGAGGAGTCCCACACATGGGCGGCGGACATGTCCACCACCACCCTGTCCAGGCCCTGCTCGGTGTAGTCGAACCGGTTGACCAGCTCGCCGCTGGAGGCGAAGAACACCTCGCCGCTGACGGAGTACACCCGGGTGCCGCCGTCGGGGTCCAGGACGCTGGTGACGTCGGCCTGCATCGCGGCCTTGCCGGCGAAGAGCACCATCGACACCACGACCCCGGCGATCACACCCAGCGCGAGGTTGTGGGTGGCCACGACGACGGCCACCGTGATGACCATGACCAGGGTCTCGCTCCAGGGCATGCGCTTGAGCGTGGCCGGGGCGATGCTGTGCCAGTCGAAGGTCACCGCGGACACGAAGATCATCACCGCGACCAGTGCGGCCATGGGGATCAGTCCGACGATGTCGCCCAGCCCCACGCACAGGACCATCAGGAACACGCCCGCCAGGAAGGTGGAGACGCGGGTGCGCGCGCCGGAGGAGACGTTGATCATGGTCTGCCCGATCATCGCGCAGCCGGCCATGCCGCCGAACAGGCCGACGAGGATGTTGGCCATGCCCTGGCCGCGGGCCTCCCGGCCGTGGTCCGAGGAGGTCTCGGTGCGGTCGTCGACGACCTTGGCGGTCATCAGCGACTCCATCAGCCCGACCAGGGCCAGGGTGAGGGAGTAGGGCGCGATGAGGACCAGGGTGTCCAGGGAGAGGGGCACGTCCGGGATCAGCGGGACGGGGAGGGAGTCGGGCAGCTCGCCCTCGTCGCCCACGGTCCGGGTGGAGATCCCCATGGTGATCGTGGCGACGGTGAGCACGACGATCGCGACCAGCGGCGCGGGCACGGCCTTGGTCAGGTAGGGCAGGCCGAAGATAATGCCCAGGCCGACGGCGACCATCACGTAGACGGGGATGTCGAAGTCGGCCAGGTAGGGCATCTGGGACAGGAAGATGAGGATGGCCAGGGCGTTGATGAACCCGGTCATCACACTGGGCGGCACGAACCGCATCAGCTTGGCGACCCCGGCCAGGCCCAGGCCGATCTGGATCAGCCCGGCCAGCAGGGTGGCGGCGATCAGGTGGTCGACGCCGTACTCGATGGACAGGGGCGCGGCGACCAGGGCCATGGCGCCGGTGGCGGCGGAGATCATCGCCGGGCGGCCGCCCAGGAAGGCGATCGAGACCGCCATCACGAAGGACGCGTACAGGCCCACGCGGGGGTCGACCCCCGCGATGAGGGAGAACGCGATGGCCTCGGGGATCAGCGCCAGGGCGACGACGAGCCCGGCGAGCACGTCCGCGCGCAGCTGCGCGGCGGCCGGGATGCGGGACTTCAGCGACCGGGGTTTCTTCACGGGCGGATTCATGGAACCCATCAGGTTTCGGGCAGCCCACAGCGAGGACCGCGGTGTTCGGGTCAGGTGTTCGGCGACGGCGCGGGCCGGTGCGTCCGCGGCTCGCACGGCCGCGGAAGGCTCGGGTTCCCGGCCCGGTCCGGCGCTCGTGGCGCCCCGGGCAGGGCTCGTCGCCGCAGACCCGACCGTGCCCCTGAGGCAGGTCGGGAAGCGGTCGGCCGTCCCGCGTTCAGGCGCGGCGAACGGCCTGGACCAAACTTACCCTTACGTTAGGGTTCGAGTCACGTAGAGCGACTGAGGCGACCGTCACAGCGGGAACCCCCGCCGGGCACACCGGGCCGTCGGCACGGCGCGGGCGAGCGCCGCGCCCCCGGCACCCGTCCCGGACGGCAGCGGGCACCGTTGCCCCGCGGCCGCGTCCTCACCTGGCCGCGCCGCTCCGCTCCCGCTGCTCGCGCAGCCTCCCGGCGAACTCCTCGGCCATGGCCAACTGGCCGCGCAGCGCCTCGCAGCGGGCGGTGATGGCGGCCTCGAAGGCGTCGAGCCGCTCGCTCAGGGCCTCGCGCTCGCCCTGCTCCGTCTCGGCCGCGTTCAGCCGGTCCAGGGTCTCCAGCAGGTCGCGGGTCTCGTCGAGGCTGAACTCCAGCGGCTTCATCCGCTTGATGAGGTTCAGCCGGTCGACGTCCTCCTGGGTGTAGAGGCGGAAGCCGCCGCGGGAGCGGGCCGAGGGCTCGACCAGGCCGACCTCCCCGTAGTAGCGGATGGTCCGCAGGGACAGGCCCGTCCGCTCGGCGACCTCGCCGATCTGCATGTGACCCGCTTCGGGCATCGCTGTGCTCCTCGTCCTTATTTCTACTCTAACGTCAGAGTCGCCTTTTCGGCGTCGGCCCCGTAGCGGGCAACGCTAGCGCGCCCGCGGACGCGGAGGACGCCGTGCCGCAGCGGGCGGTGCGCCCCCTCCACCCCGGCGGAGGGCGGCGGCGCCGGGGGCGAGGCCCCCGGTCCGCCCCGGAACGCCGGCTCCTCCCCCGGCCTACCATCCCCCGGCCCGCCCCTGGATCTGTCTCGGGACAGGCCCTGGTCGGCGCCCGTCCCGCCGTGCCCCTCCCGGAGCGGATGGCCGCTCCCCCGGCCCGTCACGCGTGGAGGTCGACCGTGACCAGGTAGGCGTCACCGGGCAGGGCGTCCAAGAGCGTGTTCATGTGGCGCAGATGCTCACGCAGGGCCCGCCGCGCCTCGTCGTCGCCGGCGTCGGACAGGTGCTCCATGCCGTGCCAGGCCCCGCCCGTGTCGATGAGGGCCCACCCCGGTACCGCGCTCCAACGCGCCTCCTCCACGAACTCCTCCCGGGGAGCGGAGTAGTGGTCGACCGCACAGCCGAGGAAGTGCGTGAGCCCGGCCTCCCTGAGCTCCCGGACGGCGTCCTGGGCGTGGTAGGCCTTCAGGGCGGCCGACCGCTCGGCCTCGGCGATCCTCCACTCCGGCGTCCGGACGTGCGCGGCCGTCGACCCGGGGCACGCCCGTTCGGCCCGTTCCCTGCCCCGCAGGACGAACGCGGAGAGCGTCTCGGTCTCGGGGCGGTGCCGGAGGATGCCGTTGGCGCGGTCCCACCGGTCGACCGCCTCCCGGGCCCGCGCGTCCCGCTGCGCGTCGAGGTCGAGCAGGGACACGGGGGCCGCCGTCACCATGCGGGGATCGCCGTCCTCGGCGGGCAGGACCAGGGAGTGGTCGGGGTCGGTGCACAGGAACCCGTTCTCGAACCGGCCCCCGACCATCCACCAGTCCCACCAGCGGCCGGCCGGGTCCGCGTCTCCCCCGGCGTAGTCGGGTTCCCCCAGCAGGGGCGGCAGGTCCCGTAGGAGCGCGTCGCCCAGGGCGGTACCCGCCGAGATGTCGGGCGGCTCCGGCAGGGCCACGATGAGCCGGTAGTGGGACACGTTCTCCTCCAGGCGGTTCCGGTGGGCGGACCGGGATCACACGGACCCCCGACACCGCGGCGCCCCGGGAGTCCCCGGAGTCCCACCGCACGATCGGACGGGTGCGGTACGCGCGGAGCAGGATACTCCGGCCCGGCCGCCGTTCCGGGAGTACAGGGTCTCCTGGCGCCCCCTCACGGAGTCCCTTCCCCGGCTAGGGTCCGGGCATGGACATACGGGTGACGGGCCTCCTGGTAGAGGATGGGAAGGTGCTCGTCCTGGACCAGGACACCGACGGCCCGCGCCGCTGGAGCCTGCCCGGAGGGCGGGTCGAGGAGGGCGAGCCGCTACGGGACGCCCTGGTCCGCGAGATGCGCGAGGAGACCGGTCTGGAGGTCGAGGTGGACCGGCTCCTGTACGTGTGCGACCACATCGTCCCCGGCAGGGACCTGCACGTCGTCCACATGACCTTCGAGGTACGGCGCGTCGGGGGCACGCTCGGGGAGGTCGCCGAGGGTCTGGACACCCGGCCCATTCGGGGCGTGGCATTCGTGGGAACCGGCGACCTGGCCGGGCTGGGCTTCAGTGAGCGGTTCGTGCGGCTGGTCGAGGTCGGGTTCCCCGGGGCGGGCTCCTACATGGGCCCCAAGTCGGCCATCGGCCTGTGACCGGGCCCTTCGGCCGCGGACCGGCTCCGCGGGTCTCCGGGTACGGCCGCCGACCGCCCTGTACCCGCCGGCGCGGCCGGTCCAGAATGCCGTCATGGCCGAAGACGACGAGACCGGCGCGGAACCGCGCTCATTCCTGACCTGCGCGGCGGAAGTGGCCCGGCTGCTGGGCGTCGAAGACGAGGACGTCCCCGGCGAGCCCGACCACCGGCACGCCCGCCGCCTCGCACACAGGGTGCGCAAGCCCCTGCTCGAACGGGCGGGCCTGCCCGAGGAGCTGTTCGCCCCGCTGATGGCGGCGGCCGTGTACGACCCGGCCCCCAGCTTCTGCCGCTGGTTCGTGGAACCGGCCGTCTACGCCTTCGGACGCCGCCGTGTGATGGCGGCGCTGGTCGACCACCTGCGGTTCGGCACGGACACCGAGCGGGCGGGCGCCGTGCGGGCCTGGTACAGCGCCCACGTTCCCCTGCGCGCGGACCGTTCCCCCGCGTACGGGCCCGACGGCGTACGAGATCCCGCCCTGGACGAGACGCGGGATATCAAGCACTCCTGGCTGGAGGTCTCGATGCGGCTGTTCGCCGAGACCGCCGACCTGCGGATGCGCCACCGCGTCCTGCTGGACCTGCCCGCCTCCCGCACGGCGTACCCGCCCCGCCTGCACGGACTCCTGGAGAGCACACGCGCGACCGCCCGGGCCCACCCCGACCCCCACATCCGCGACTGGGCCGCCGCGGCGGACCGCGACGAGGCCTGAGGCCGGCCCCCGACGACCGCCGGGGAGGGCCGGCCCGCGTCGACCGGCGGGGGACCGCCGCGACCGGCCCCCGCCCGGTGAGGGTCAGGCCAGGGCCGCGTGGACGAGCTCCGCGCAGGCGGGGGCATCGGTCGCCAGACCCTGGTGGTCGCCGGGGAAGCCGAGCGGCTCGACGCCGAGCCGTTCGGCCAGCACCCGCGAGGAGAGGACGGGGACGCCCTCGCCCGAGGCCTTCCCGATGCCGACGGTGACGGGGACCGGGCCGGAGCGCAGCGCAGCGACGTCGGGGGTGAAGCGCAGCACCGGCAGCAGGACGTGGGACAGGAAGTGGTCGAGGTTCCCCTGGATGCGGCCCATCATCTCCAGCGCCTCGGGCGGCATCTGCGAGGGGTCGGGCATCGCGGGAGGTGCGCTGTCGGGGCCGTCCACGGTGGTGATGAACTCGCCCATCGCCGCACCCGCGCCGTGGGCGAGGTAGGTCTCGTGCACGTGCCGGAACACCGTCCGCCAGTGGTCGCGGTCGGGCAGCAGCTCGGGGAGCGGCGGCTCGTGCACCACCAGGGCGCGGACCTGTTCGGGGTGGCGGGCGGCCAACTCCAGGGCGGTGAGCGCGCCGCCGCTGTTGCCCAGCACGTAGGCCGGACCGTCGCCCAGATCGGTGATCAGGCGGTGGGCGTCCTCGCCGAAGACCGTGACGTCCGTGTCGGCGGGCGGTCCGGTGAGGGTGCTGCGCGACAGGCCGCGCTGGTCATAGGTGACGACGGTGTAGCGGTCGGCCAGGCAGGCCGCCAGCCCGGCCAGCGCTCCGGCGTCGGCGGGCGCGCCGGGGATCATCAGCAGCAGCGGCCCGGTCCCTTGGACCTCGTAGTGCAGGCTCGCGCCGGGGACCTGGAGGGTGCCGGTCCGGCCCTGGGTCTGGACGTCGTTCATCGGTGTCTTCCTTCTGGGTTCTCGGCTGGGGGGCGGGTCAGGCGGGACGGTAGGTCAGGTCGAGCACGCCGTTGGGCAGGACGGCCGACCGGATGAGGTCCAAGGACACGGGGTCGGTGCCCTCGGGGAAGAGGCGCCGTCCGGTGCCGACCACCAGGGGGTGGACCAGCAGGCGCAGCTCGTCCAGGAGGTCGGCCCCGAGCAGGGCGCGCACCAGGCTGATGCTCCCCGCCACCGTGACCGTGCCGCCGGGCCGCTCCGCGAGCTCCTTCACCGCGGTGAGCACGTCGCCCCCGATGAGTTCCGCGCCCGCCCAGTCGACCTCGGTGAGGGTGGTGGAGGCCACCAGCTTGCGGATGCCGTTGATCGCCTCGGCCATCTCCCCGCTCTGGTGCGGCCACACGGCGGCGAAGGCCTCGTAGGTGGCCCTCCCCAGCAGCAGGGTGTCGGCCTCGGCGTACATCCCGCCCACCGCCGCCTGCATCTCCGCGCTCAGGTAGGGGAAGTGCCACGTCTCGGGCGCCTCCACCACGCCGTCCAACGAGACGAACAGCCCTGCCGCGATCTTGCGCGCCGCCATGCGCCCAACTCCTCACAACTCCCTGTGGACCGACCGTCCGGTCGAGCACGAAAGCAAGCTTGTCTTTTGCAAGCACGCTTTGTCAAGCGAAGTTCGATGTAGAGTGTGAGGCATGGCGATTCGTAGCTACGGACAGTTCTGCGGCCTGGCCCGCGCGCTGGAGACGGTCGGCGAACGCTGGACGCTGCTGATCGTCCGCAACCTGCTGTCGGGGCCCCAGCGCTACACCGACCTGCGCAAAGGCCTGCCGTCCATCCCGACCAACATCCTGTCGGCGCGCCTCAAACAGCTCGAGGAGGCGGACGTGGTCACCCGCCGCGCACTGCCCCACCCCGAGCGCGCCGTCGTCTACGAGCTCACCGACTACGGGCGCGAGCTCGAACCGGCGCTGATCGCGCTCGGCCGCTGGGGCGCCTCCACGATGACCGGGCCCCGCGCCGGCGAGGTCGTCACCGCCGAGTCGGTGGCCATGGCCTTCCGCACCACCTACCGGCCGGAAGCCGCGGGGAAGGGCACCGTCGGCTACGAGGTCCGCATGGGCGACTTCACCATCCGCCTACAGATCACCGAAGGGGTCCTGACCGCCGCCATCGGGCCGCACCCGTCCCCGGACCTCGTCATCGAGAGGGTCTCCGAACAGGGGATCCACGCCATGATGACCGGCGCCAGGACCCCGGAGCAGGCACTGGCCGACGGCAGCGTGCGCGTGGAGGGCGACGCCGCCCTTCTCCCGGGCTTCGTGGAGACCTTCCGCTTCTGACCCCGGCCACGCCGCCGTCCCGGCCAACCCGAAGCAGCCCCGCACTCCGGGACTCCCCACGGGCTCCCCGCCCCTGGAAACAACGAAAGGCGCCCCTCCCAGAAGAGGAACGCCCAGGTGGAAAGGGGTACGACCCCAGGGACTCGACCCCTCACTCACGGATCAAAAGTCCGCTCCTGTCGCGCCGACACGCCCCACTATGCCCAGATAACTCCCCCGCTGCTCCGCAACTCCGACACCACCGGCGCCCCCGCCCCGGCACCGGAGCAACCACCGAGCAACCGCCCCACAGAGGTCTTCGCCCATCGAGTAGCAGCCATGGAAGCAGATGGTGGGAGCGGATGTGCCGGCAGCCGCCTTCGTCTGCCGGGGGTTCGTCTCCGCAAGGACGGCACGGGTCGGCTGTTACCCGCCTGTGGCGGTGATGGGGCTCCGTGAGATCGGCTGCGGTGGATATTTCGTGGTGGTCATCGTCGAACACCCGCACGAGCGGACGGCGGTGGCGGCTCAGCGTGCTGCGCGAGAGCCGGCCCCGGTACCTCGGACGAGGGCTGGGGCAGCGGTGACACCTGTTGATCACTCGTCACCACCGCTGTGCTTCCATCGGGCTGCACGCCGAACGGTTACCTCGGCGCCTGCGGGTTCGTCATGACCATGACGGAATGCGCGAACGGAAGGTAACGACATGACCGGATCAGGTCCGAACGAAGTACTGGCGGCAGCCTTCGAAGGCCAGCGCGAGCGCCTGGTGGCGGTCGCTCACCGGATGCTCGGGTCGCGAGTCGACGCCGAGGACGCGGTGCAGGAGGCGTGGATCCGGCTGTCGCGGCAGGACTCGGCGGCCATCGACAACCTGGCCGGCTGGCTGACCACCGTGGTCGGCCGGGTCTGCCTCGATGTGCTGCGTTCGCGCAGGACCCGGGCCGTGCTGTCGTACGAGGACCGGCTGCCCGAGCTGGTGGTGGCCGTGGACGACGGGGCGGCACCCGAGGACGACGCGATGCTCTCCGAATCGGTCGGGCTGGCGCTGCTGGTGGTGCTCGACACCCTCACCCCCACCGAGCGGCTGGCGTTCGTCCTGCACGACATGTTCGCGGTGCCCTTCGCCGAGATCGGCGAGATCATCGGCCGGTCCACCGACGCGACCAAGATGCTCACCAGCCGGGCCCGCCGGAAGGTACAGGGCGCGTCGCTGCCGGAGGAGGAGCCGCGACGGCAGCGCGCAGTGGTCGACGCTTTTCTTGCCGCGGCACGGAACGGAGACTTCGAAGGGCTCGTGCGGCTGCTCGACCCGAAGGTGACCTGGCGCACCTACCACCCGCAGGGCGTGATGACCACGGTCGGGGCGGCCGAGGTGGCCGAGCCGGTTCTGCGGGGCATCCGGTCGATGACCTCGGCGCTCCCGGTCCTGATCAACGGCGAGCCCGGGTTCGTGGCCTGGGGTGCGAAGGGCAAGGTGCTCGGCGTGGTGGCGTGCACCGTGGTCGACGGCCGGATCGTCGAGCTCCTGACCGTGAGCGACCGCAAGCGCCTCGACGCCATGGGCCTGCCCGAGCGACCCGAGTAGCGCACGTCGGACTCCGGGGCTGTTACGTCTTGGCGGGGAGCTTCGTCGTAGTGGTGCAAGCATCCGAAGACGAAGGGGACCACGATGGAAACCCGGATCAACCCCATGGTCAACGAGGTCGGGGCCAAGGTCGCGAAGCACATCATCTCGGCGGGCAGGATCGTCACCGACTCCGGGCTGCCGAACACCGTGCGGGAGCTCGTGAACATCCGCGCCAGTCAGATCAACGGCTGCGGCGGCTGCCTCGACATGCACACCAAGGACCTCGCGGCCGCCGGTGAGAGCACCGTGCGGATCAACCTGGTCGGGGCGTGGCGGGAGACGACGGTCTACACCGAGGCCGAGCGGGCGGCGCTGGAACTCACCGAGCAGGGCACCCGCCTCGCCGACACCAGCGGCGTCACCGACCAGGCGTGGGCCAACGCGGCCGAGCACTTCGACGAGGACCAGCTCATGGCCCTGGTCGCCCAGATCTGCCTGATCAACGCCTTCAACCGGCTGAACGTGATCACCCGCACGCCCGGCGGCGACTACCAGCCCGGTCAGTTCGGCTGACGCGGACCCTCCCCCAGGTGCTCAGGCGGATCCGGGACGCCCCCGGGTCCGCCACCCCGGACATCGACCAAGGACGACACCCATGAACATCGCACTGTGGATCATCACCGGCCTGCTTACCGCTGTCTACCTGTTCTCCGGCTTCGGGAAGCTGTTCGTCCCACGGGAGAAGATGGCCGCCATGACCGACGCCGCACGCTGGGTCCTCGACTTCAAGCCCGGCACCCTCAAGGCCATCGGAGCACTCGAGGTCATCGGTGCCGCGGGCCTGACCCTGCCCGCATTGCTCGGCATCGCGCCGATACTGGTGCCTCTGGCGGCCAGCGGCCTGGCACTGGTCATGGCCGGCGCCGTGATCCTGCGGGTCCGCCGCGGCGAGATCAAGGCCGCGCTGGTGGACGGGGGCTACCTCGCCCTGGCCGCCTTCGTGGCGGTCGGGCGCTTCGCACTGGAACCCTTCACCGGCTGACCGGCCCGCCACGGGACACCTTCGACCACGACCAGGTCGAAGCCGACCGGAGGGCGGCCCCGGTCTCCTGGGCTGATCTCAGCGAACCGGATGCGACACCTCTGCCCTACGGTGACAAGCCAAAGCCCAGGTATCCGCTGGAAGTCAGCGCCGACCAACGGCTTCCCGGAAGAGCGGGGCGAGAGCTCCCGGATCACCCGGGTCGGAAGGCACCGGACGGGGGTGTCGCTCCGGGTCGCTCGGCGGGGTGGGAGACACGGCGAAGACAGCGGAGCGTGTTCGGAGCGAACGGCGGGCGCCGGGGACGGGAAAACCCCGGATCGGGGACCGAAACCGAGGCTCTGAACTGGGGTTTTGTGGGTAAGCCCCCAGGGGCTCGAACCCTGAACCCACGGATTAAAAGTCCGCTCCTGCCGTGCCGACACGCCCCGCTATGCCCCGATGACTCCTCCGCCGCCCCGACACCACGCAAGACCACCCGGCACCACCGGAAACCACCCCGTCCCCCCGCACCGGAGCAACCACCGAGCAATCACCCCACCTCGCAAGCCACGAAAACCCATGGGCCTCGAGCCCACACCAAATCTACGGATGGGAAACATCGGATCACGGTGCCCCTGGTCTCTCCCACCGTGCCCTGTTCACTCCGTCCGGGTCTGGCACCACGGCACACCAATCGCTCATCACCCTGTCCGCCAACATGTGCGAGAAGCCCTCCCCCGTGACCTCGGAGAGCGTATCGGCGCCACCAGGGTAGGCACGGTAGACCAACTCGCCGGGCAACAGCGGGGACATGAAGGCGGTGAAGTCGTCCTCCAATAGCTCAGCCCTGGGCCGCAACTCCGGATCGCCGACCACACAGATCAGCGAGCGCGGCCGCATGAGCCGGGCCACCTCGGCTGCGTTGCCCCGAGTCACTCGGAACCACAGGCACCCGTAGGCGCCGTACGCCCAGCGCTCGCACAACAAGGTCAAGCGGTCGGAGCGCCGAGCCACTGTCGTCCAGAAACCCTCGTCCGCTACGGCGTCAACGGGGTTCAGGGACATCGAAGGTTCTGGTGCCGCATCGCACCATCGAAGAACCGAGCTCTGAAACTGATGTTCTTCCAGGTCAGCGGCAACCGTTCGTGTCGTGTAGAGATGCACGGCCCCTTCCCATCCAGATTCGATCCGAAGTCGCCCCGGGATGGAGATCTGGCAATAGGGACCACGACCGGCCGCCATTCCGATGGCCAAGTCGATTGTTTGTGAGAGCGACACCTCCGCACCGTTGTAGAGCTTCAGGTACCTGTCGGGCGGGGGCTCTGCGACGAGCAAGTCACCGACCTCCAAAGAGTCGACACCGGTCTCGCCGATCACCGCTTCGAGCACTTGGCGCAGTTCCACCGCATACGACGTCCATCCCGCTGCGTCCGCCGGCTCCTGGTGCACACGCTCGCTACGTGGGCTGATGATCAACTCCACATCCATCGCGTCCCCCTTCGAACCAGAGTGAAGTGCGAACGCGACCGCCGTACCAGCCGAAGCCCGGAACTATGTCTCGTACGGTGTGAAGAACGGAGGGTCCACCAGGTCCGCGATGGTGAAGTCCTCGAAGGTGACGTCAGGGTACGGAAGGGGCCCGAAGCTGACATCAACAGAAGCTTCCAGTCACCGGCATCCTCCCGCGCCGCCATCGGCCAGTCCTCCGGCGCCACTGCAGCGTCAGCGGATCAACAGAACTCCACGGCCGTTACCGGCCTGCCCCAATGAATCAGGCCACATGCCCCGGCACGATACACCTGCGGCCCGTCTACCACCGGTTGGAGGAGCGCGTCCGTTCCCACGTCGCGCCGTGCTGGCTGGCGCTGCCGCTCCTCCGCATCATCGAAACGCAGGCGGATGTGACCTGGACCCGGGCCCGCCGCGAACTCCCATGCCTGCATGTGGGGACCTTCACCGGACCGGCCGGAACGCTCTTGCAGGTCACTGACCTGGCCAAGCCCCAGGTCGATCTGCTGGCCAAGCTTGGCGCCCCCACCCCAAGCAGGTCCTGGACCTTCAGCCCGCACCTCGCTGACCAGCGGCAACACCACTGCCCAGAGAAACGCCCTCTAGGCGACCACATCCATATTCTCCCAGGCCAGGGCCCAGATTCTGCACTCCAGCCCGCTGAATTACGCGGAACGCGGGCCTGGGGATCGGGCCCTGATCCGACGATCAGCAGAGAGAAGAGAACACGCGGTCTCCGGGCTTGTGAAGCCCAGCGCACACCGCAGTGTCATGCGAGGGCCTTTTCCCGACCCGATCAGGAAGGTCACGGGCGAAGCGTCGGATCAGAAGAGCACATCAGCCCCCCGACAAACCGATACTAAAGAGGGAACTCATTCTTCCAGGGCTCCTCCAGGCTGTCTGGATCCACACCAAGAGAAGAAAGCAAGGAGTCCACTTCGGATATTTCAGAGACAACACCGATCACCTCCCTGGAAATATCGGCCTCCCCAAAGCAGCCATCCACCAAAGATTTCGGAACAGATACTTTTGAGATCCTCAACCTATCATCGTTCAGAACCTGAACAAAAATCCAAGAAAGATAACTCGGATCCCCCGAGTCGACGCGGGCAGAAACCAGGCCGCGCAGCATGAGAAGCCTATTTTTCACTTTTGGTTTCATGGATTACCCCCAAAAAATATTCGGACAATCGTTCCACCCCATCCGAGATTCGTTAACGCATGAATCCGAAGACGAGGCATATTCCCGCACCGATTATCCGATCCATGGCCACCCCCTGCCCGATGAATCAAGGACATAATGCCAGTGATAGTCGACCACCCGCGCCTTCATCTCGGCCCCGATCACCGACTGAATCCCTTCATGAGCATCACAGGAGGCATCACGCCCCAGGCCGGGGGCCTTCACCAGGCATAGAGTCGCAGACCTCGAAGGATCATCTGATCGAGGTCAGGTGGTGGCCGTCGTGGCTGCGAACATGGGGGGTGTTCGGCTCCAGGGCGTCGAGGAGGCGGATCGCGTAGACCTCGCCCATGCGCTCGGACACCTCGGCGGGGGCGAGCCAGGCAACTTCGGTCGATTCCGGGGAAGGGCGTTCGGTACCGCCGGAGGGTTTGCAGCGGAAGACCAGGGCGACGACACCCCGGGCGGTGTTCTTGTAGACGCCGGTGAGCCGGTCCACCTCGACATGGATGCCGGTCTCCTCCCAGACCTCACGGCACACACCGTCCTCCGGGGTCTCAGAAAGTTCCAGGACACCACCAGGGAGTTCCCAACGGCCGTTGTCAGCACGGCGGATCACCAGGAACCGGCCGTCCTCGTCAATGACGGCTCCGGCGACCGACACCGAGTGCAGCGGCGTTGACGGCCTGTCTTCGGCGCTATTGCTCATACTCAGGAGCTTAAAGGGCACGGAAGGAGCATCACGGGTGTTGCAGGAGCACCTCACGACGGGCACCGGGCGGTCAGTCGGTGTACAGGCAACCGAGGAAGGGCGCCCGGGCAGCGCTGAAAGGTACCTTCACCCTGCTCGGCATGACGCCGGTGGAGTACCTGGCATATGGCGAGACCGCCGGCCGTGGCAACATCTACACCGAGTCAGAGATCGTCGCGGTGAACATGCACCGGTTCGGGGCGCTCAGGTCCTTCGCGCTGGACCCGGACGAGAGTGCACAGATGATCCGATCACTCGCGGAAAAGGAACCGTCATGAACTTCCCTCAGCACCCGTGGCACAAGTCCAGCTACAGCGGTAACACGGGCGAGTGCGTGGAAGTCTCGGAGGGCCCGGAGACTCGCGTCCGAGACACCCAGCACAGGGACCTGGGACTCCTCTCCGTGTCGTCCGCCGAGTGGGCCGCCCTGGTCCAGGCGGTCGTCCGCTAAAGGACACAAGCAGGTACAACCGGCCCTACACCGAGGACAGCGGCGTGGGGCCGTCCAGCGTCCGTCCCTTATCCTCAGCCACCCAGCACGAGGATGACCCTGATACCTCTGACCTGCGGGGATGGAGTAACGGATTATGCGTCCGTTGGAGCTGGACACTAACCAACGGATTTCCGGAGGCGCGGGGCGAAAGCTCCCGAACCATCCGGGTGCGGAAGGCACCGAACAGGGGTGTTGCTCCGGGTTGCTCGGCGAGGTGGGAGACACGGCGAAGACAACGGAGCACGTTCGGAGCGATCGGCGGTCGCCGGAGACGAGAAGAACCCAGGTCGGGGACCTTGAAAAGGGCCTCTGGCCTGGGGTTTTGTGGGTAGGCCCCCAGGGGCTCGAACCCTGAACCCACGGATTAAAAGTCCGTTGCTCTGCCAATTGAGCTAGAGGCCCGTGGCATGACCCGCCTGACCAGGGGGTTCACCACCGAGGGCTGAGTCTACCGGATACCACCGGGGGCACACAGCCGAGTATTCCCCCGCGCGCCCGGCGGGAAGGGGGCTCCCGTCCCCCTTGACCCTGACACCGTGTCAGCCCCGAACGTGGAGGTGTCATGTTCACCATCGGAGAGTTCGCCTCGATCGGGCGGGTGAGCGTGCGGATGCTCCGGCACTACGACCGGATCGGCCTGCTCGCCCCGGCCCGGGTCGACCCCGTGACCGGGTACCGGTTCTACGAGGTCGGGCAGCTGACGCGGCTGAGCCGCATCGTGCAGCTGCGCGGCTTCGGCCTGGGGTTGGAGGACATCGCGCGGATCGTGTGCGGTGACCCCGATCCCCGGCTGGAGCGGGAGATCCTGGAGGCGGCCGGGGAGGGCATCCGGCGGGAGATCGCCGAACGCCGCGCCCGGCTGGCGAGGGTCGAGGCCTACCTCCGGCGCAGGGAAGGGATCCCCGCCATGTCCACGTCCGACACCATCACCGCCGAGCTGCGCCGGGTGGAGCCGCAGCGGATCGCCACACTGACCCGCACGGCCCCCGGCCACGGGCCGGAGAACGTCGGCCCCGTGGTCGGCCCGATGTTCCCCGAGGCCGCCGGCGCCCTGGCGGCCGCCGGGGTCGGCGACCACGGCCCCGGGGTCGCGTTCTACGGCTACGACGAGTCCGCCGGGGACGGCATCACGGTCACCGCGGGCTTCGTGCTCCCCTCCCGGGTGGAGGGGGTGTCCGGGCTGGAGGTGTCCGAGCTGCCCGGCGGCGAGGCCGCCGTCACCACCCACCGGGGCGAGGTCGCCGGCATCGGGGAGACCTGGGCGGCGCTGGTCGACTGGGTGCGCGAGCAGGGCCTGGAGCTGGCCGGGGTCTGCCGGGAGGTGTACTGGACCCCCGGTGACCGCCCGCAGGAGGAGTGGGTGACCGACCTGGTGCAGCCGGTGCGCCGGGCACCGTAGGGCGTATCCGAAAGGCGTGGCCGGTGGCGGCCCAGCGCGCCCTACGGCCGTCCGGCGCGGCGGCGCCGCGCCGGGCCGCCGGGCCGCCGCCGGGAAAACCGATGGTCGGCGCAGGTCCGGTGTGCGAGGCTGCCGGGCATGAACGACGCCCGTACCGACCTGTTGCAGCGCCAGTTCGACCTCACCTGGGGTCTGCTGGAGTACCACCTGGACCGCCTGGTCCCCGAGGAAGTCCTGTGGGAGCCCGCGCCCCTCTGCTGGACGATGCACCGCTCCGGGGACGGCTGGGTCCCCGACTGGGCCGACTCCGAGCCCGACCCGATCCCCGTCCCCACCATCGGCTGGGTGACCTGGCACATCGGCTGGTGGTGGGGCGTCACCCTGGACCACCTGTCCGGACGGGTCCCCCGGGACCGGGAGGCGGTGGCCTGGCCCGGCCCCGACGGTGTGGTGGAGTGGCTGTCCGCGCTGCGCGGCGAGTGGGTCGCCGTACTGCCGACCGTGTCCCTCGACGCGCCCGCCCCCTTCCCGTGGCCCGAGGGCTCGGGGATGACGGTGGCGGACACGGCGGCGTGGGTCAACGCCGAGCTGATGAAGAACGCCGCCGAACTGGGTCAGTTGCGGCTGCTGCGGGCGGCCTCCTCCGCGAAGCCGTAGGGCCGGCCGGGGCCTCCTCAGCCCGTCCGCGGATTCGACCCCGGGGCCTCGGCCGCTTACGGCCCGCGGGAGAACACGCACGGCCGGCGGAACGGCACACCTTCCGCCCTGCCCCGCCCCCACCACCCCCACCCGGCCGCCCCGGTCGTCGCTCCGCCGCCCCGCGCGCCGGCGACCGGGCGGCCGGGCGCTCGCCGTGCACGGCACCCGCCCTGGGGCGGTACTCCCCCAGGGCTCCCGCCACCGTGCCCGGACGCCGGCCGAGGGCGCCGGGCTCCACCAGGGCGGACACCCGGATCGGACCGCCGTCCCCGCCCCACCCGACGATGGCATTCGATTGCCTTATATGTCCATTTGCTACCCATATACACGAAAAGCCCAGATCCACCCCCGAAGACCCGACCCCACCACGACAACCGGCCCCGTGATTATGGTTCACCTTTCAACTTCTTCATTCCCGAAAGGAATGAGGCACCTCCACCCCCGCGGCCCCGCACACCCCTCCCCCGCCAACCCCTCCACCAGAACCCCCACCAGTACGGGGATCCGCGAGAACCCCGCCCATTTCCCAAATATGTGAAACACATCACAATTTGCCCCCGAGAAAACCCCAGGTGGCCACACCGGACCCACCCCTGAACACAGCGGACAAAGGACTAATGGCGGAGACCGATGGGACCCTTGTGCACTAAAGTCTTCTTCCCATGAGGGAAACAGCGGTACGCGACCCCGCGGACACCCTCGCCCGGCGACCCGACAACACCGAACTGGCCCGGGCCCTGTCCGCCCAACTCGGCCTTGACCTGGCACCTCGCGAGTTCACGCTCGCCGACGGCGTCCGGGTCGGCGTCGACTGCGCCGACGGAGACCCGCCGAGCCTGCTGGTGCAGTGCTCGCCCTTCGCCGGCCAGGTGAAGTCGTCCCAGCGGAACAAGGTCATCGCCGACGCCTTCAAACTGTCCTGGATCCGGGACGCGCACTTCCCCGAGGCGCGGGTACTGCTGGTGCTGGGCGAACCCATGGCCCGGCTGTTCGGCCGGGGCGCCTGGCTGCCCAGCGCCTTCGCCACCCACCGGATCACCGTCGCCCTGCTGGACGCGGACCTACGAGTACGCGTCCTCGATATCGGTACGTGACGGAGCCTTCATACAGAGTTAATGCCGGCTCCCTAACGTCAACGTCTCAACCCGTCACACGACCCCCGCGGGCCGTCGATCCCCGATCTTCCACCCGCTCTCCAACCGCCAGCCCCCGGTTCGCCGTACCCGGGGAGCGACAGGAGGGTGCCCCCGTGGACTTCTCGACCGTGACAGCCGGGCCGCCGTCCGGCCCCCCACTCCCCGACGCGGACTGAGCCGCCGTGCGCGTCTCCGACACGCCCCGGGCCCGGGCCACCGCCCCGTGCCCGCACGTGCGCACCCAGGACGGGGAGCCGTCATGACACCTCTCTCGGACGGTCTCGGCATCCGCATCCGCGGCCTCACCAAGACCTACGACGGCGGCGACCCCGCCCACCCGGCCCTGCAGTCGGTGGACCTGGACATCGGGGTCCGCCGCTTCGTCAGCCTCATCGGCCCCAGCGGCTGCGGCAAGTCCACCCTGCTGCGGGTGATCGCCGGGCTGGAGGACCACGACTCCGGGGAGGTCTCGCTCTTCGGCTCCACCCCCAGCGCCCTGTGCGCCGCCAAGGGGGTGGGCCTGGTCCCGCAGACCCCGGCCCTGCTGCCCTGGCAGACCGTGCGCCGCAACATCGTCCTGCCCCGCCGGGTCAACCGCCGCGCCGGGGCCGACGGCGAGGACCCCGACGACCTGCTGCGGGCGGTGGGCCTGTCCGACGTGGCCCACCGGTACCCGCACGAGCTCTCCGGCGGCCAGCGCCAGCGGGTGGCCATCGCCCGCGCCTTCGGCCTGCGCCCCCGGCTGCTGCTCATGGACGAGCCCTTCTCGGCCCTGGACGAGTTCACCCGCGAGGCCCTGCGGTTGCAGCTCCTGGGCCTGTGGCAGCGCCGCGCGACGACGGTCGTCTTCGTCACCCACTCGGTGCGCGAGGCGGTCACCCTCTCCGACGAGGTCGTCGTCATGTCCGCCCGGCCCGGCCGCGTGCACGAGGTGCTGCCGATCGACCTGCCCCGCCCCCGGGACGCCGAGGTCGTGACCGGGCCGCGCATGCACGCCCTGGAGGACCGCGTCCGCGCCTCCCTTCAGTCCGCCTGGGAGAGCGGAGCCGCCCCCGACGACCTCGTCCGGCTATGAGCGAGAGCACCGAGATGACCGCGACCGCCCCCCTGCGCCACGCCCCCGACCGCCCCGGGCCGACGCCCGGCCCGGGTCCCGCTCCCACCCGGCGCCGGCCCCGGCCGCGCGGCCCCCTGCACCCGGCCACCTGGGCGCCCACGGCCTTCGTCGTGGTGCTGCTGGGCACGGGCTGGTCGGCGGTGGCCGCCGAGCACCCCTACATCCTGCCCCGGCTCGCCGATGTGGGGGCCACCCTGGCGGACCGGCCCGAGATCTTCCTCGCCAACGCCTGGAGCACCCTGTCCATCGCCCTGATCGGGGTGGCCTGCGGGGCGGGCACCGCGTTCGTCCTGGCCCTGCTCATGTCCGAGATCCCGGTGGTGCGGCGCGCCCTCATGCCGCTGGCCGTCGTCCTCAACGTGACCCCGGTGGTCGCGCTGGCGCCCGGGCTGGTGGTGGCGTTCGGGTTCGGCCTGGCCCCCAAGGTCATCGTCACCGCGATCATCACGTTCTTCCCCGTGCTGATCAACGTCGCCACCGGGCTGCGCGCGGTCCCCGAGCCCGTCCTGCACGTGTTCCGGACCCTGGACGCCTCCCGCCTGGAGGTGCTGTGGCGGCTGCGCATCCCCTACGGCCTGCCCTACACCCTGGCCGCGCTGCGCGTGGTCATGCCGCTGTCCATCGTGGGCGCCGTGGTCGCCGAGTTCGTGGCCGCGGGCAGCAGCGGCGGGCTCGGCACCCTGATCCGCACCTCCGCCTCCTCGGCGCAGCTCGACTCCGTCTACGCCGCGATCGCCTGCCTGGCCACCATGGGCGTGCTCATGCTGGCGCTGGTCTCGGCCGTCGAGCGCCGCGTGCTCTTCTGGCACGAGTCGCAGCGCACCCGCGCCTCCCGCCGCACCCGCGCCCCCCAGCGCACCGACACTTCCCGTCCCCGTAGATCCCACGTCGCACAACGAACGGAAGAGCCCCCCAGATGACCACCCCCACCACACCCCTGACCCGGTACCTCGGTGCCGCGGCCCTGGCGGCGTCCGTGCTGGCGACCGCCGCCTGCGGCGGCTCCGAGGCCGCGGCCGAGCCCCCCGCCGAGTCCGAGCTCGCCATCAACGAGGAGCGGTGCTCCACCAACCGGGACGCCGGCACCATCACCTACATCTCCGGCTACTTCTACCAGGCCTCGGTGAGCCAGCTGGAGGTGTTCGCCGCCGAGAGCCTGGGCTTCTTCGACGCCGTCTGCCTGGACGTGGAGATCCAGGGCGGCGTCGGCGACATCATGGCCAACTCGCAGCTGGTGTCGGCGGGCACCGCCCACTTCACGCCGATCGCCAACGAGGCCGAGGTCGTCCAGGCCAACCAGGAGGACCACGACGTCATCGGCATCGCCACCTACGGGCACGTGCCGATCGCCTCCCTCCTGACCGGCCCCGAGGTCGAAGACCTCAAAGAGCTGGAGGGCCAGACCATGGGCCGGCCCGGCATGCTGGCCGCCCCGCTGGAGGCGATGCTGAACGCCGCCGGGGTCGACGTGGAGTCCATCGAGCAGGTCGAGTCCGGGTACGACCCGAGCGTCCTGCCCCGGGACCAGGTGCAGGCGCTGACGGCCTTCCGCTCCAACGAGCCCCACCAGCTCGACGCCATGGGCGAGGAGTACCGGGAGTGGCTGCCCGAGGACTTCGGCGTGGTCGGCTCCTTCGGCGTGATGGCCACCAACCCGGAGTGGGCGGCACAGAACCGGACCGTCGTCGAGGACTTCCTGCGGGCGATCGGCAAGGCGTTCGAGTACTGCGGGCAGGAGGGGAACGAGCGGGAGTGCGTGGAGTACGCGGCCGCGCTGGACCCGACCGGCGAGTTCGACGTCGACCACAACCTCCAGGTCTGGGCCTCCGAGAGCGAGCTGGTGCGCGCCTCCACCCCCGACGAGACCGCCGTCGGCTACATCGACCTGAACCTGACCGAGGCCGAGACGCAGAACCTGGTCGACAACGGCGTGCTCGATGACATGCCCGACCTGGAGCCCCTCTTCGAGCCGCACTACCTGGAGGCCGTGTACGTCGCCGGGAACGTGAGCTGGCCCGCCGAGGAGGAGTAGGAGCAGCGCTCCCGAGCAGTACCCCCCACACCACGGGGAACGGCCACGGGCACCGGGGCGACGGCCCCGGTGCCCCCCTATTTCATTCAGAGCGAGGGAACCGAGTTGTCAGAATCTGGCGGAACACCGGCCGCCGACACCGAGTACGGGATCTTCCTGCCCATCGGCAGCGGCGGGTGGATCGTCTCCGAGACCGCACCGCACCCGGAGGCGACCTACGCCTACAACCGCCGGGCCGCGGTCCTGGCCGAGCAGTACGGGCTGGACTTCATCATGTCCATGGGCAAGTGGCGCGGCTACGGCGGCGCCACCGACCACTGGGGCCGGACCCTGGAGTCCATCACGATGATGGCGGGCCTGGCCGAGGCCACCGAGCGGGTCAAGGTGTGGGCGACCGTCCACACCAACCTGTTCCACCCGGCGATCGCCGCGAAGATGTTCACCACCCTTCAGGAGATCGCGGGCGGCCGCGCCGGGATGAACATCGTCGTGGGCGCCTACGCCAAGGAGTTCGCCCAGATGGGCCTGTGGGACGAGTCCCTGGCCCACGGCGACCGCTACCGCTGGACCGAGGAGTGGACCTCGGTGCTGGAGCGGCTGTGGTCGGAGCAGGCGGTTGACCACGACGGCGAGTACTTCCGCCTGGACGACTGCCGGTCGCTGCCGCACCCCGCGACCCGGCCGACGCTGATCGCCGCGGGCCGCTCCGAGGCGGGCCTGGACTTCCAGTCCCGGCACTGCGATGGCTCGTTCCTCACCGCCCAGGACCTGCCGGGCCTGCGCGACGCCTGCCGGGACGTCAAGCTGCGCGCCGAGAAGCAGGGCCGGAGCATCCGCACCTACTCGATGCTGACGGTCGTCATGGCCGACACCGACGAGGAGGCCGAGGCCCGCAGGCTGGAGTACGGGCGCGGCGCGGATGTCGAGGCGCTGGTCAACATGAAGGTGTCCTGGGGGCTGCCGCAGGACAAGGCGCTGTCGCTGACCGCCGAGCGGCCCGAGGACGAGGCGTTCCAGACCCCGTTCGTCACCGGCTCCCCGCAGACCGTGGCGGAGCGCATCCGGGAGATCGTCGAGTTCGCCGGGCTGGACGGCCTGATGCTGATCTTCCCCGACTACCACGCGGACCTGGCGGACTTCGGAGAGCGGGTGATGCCGCTCCTGCGCCCGGCCGGCGCCCGGGGGGAGGGGTGACCGCCGCCTCCCTCGTCGACACCGCGGGACACCGCCGCCCGGCGCCCGGACCGGCCGGGGAGGCGGCCGTGCTCGTCGTGGACACGCAGCGGGACTTCGCCGCCCCGGAGCGGCCGCCCCGGTCGGACGCGGGCGCCCGGGAGCGGATCGACGCCGCCCTGGCCGGGACCCGGCTGCTGGTCGACCGGGCCCGCGCGGCGGGGGTCCCCGTGGTGTGGACCCGCCTCGTGCAGGACCCGGACGAGCCCTGGGACTCCTCGCGGTGGCTGCGCGGGCTGGCGGACCTCCCGCCGGAGCGGGCGGCCGCCGAGGAGCCGTGCCTGGCGGGCACCCCGGGCCCGGAGTGGTTCGGGGCTGCACCGCTCGACGGCGAGGAGGTGGTGGACAAGCGCCGCTACTCGGCGTTCCACGGCACCGACCTGGTCCGCATGCTCTACTCCGCCGGGGTCTCCTGGCTGGTGGTGTGCGGGCTCACCACGGACTGCTGCGTCGACGCCACCGCCCGGGACGCCTTCCAGCACGGGTTCCGGGTGGTGGTGGCGGCCGACGCCGTCGGCACCTACGAGCAGGCCCGGCAGGACGCGGCGCTGGAGGGGCTGGCCCGGCACGCCGCGGTGGTGGCCACGGTCGACGCCGTCACCGGGCTGTGGCGGGCCGGGGGTTGACGCTCCCGGGCCCCGGGTAGTCACCCCGTGCGCTGCGGGAGGGGCCCGCGGCGCACGGGGGAGGGACCATGGGGGTCGAACGCGGCCTGGCAGGCCTGCGCCGGATCCTGGAGGGCGTCGACTTTCCGGCGGACAAGGACCGCATCGTGGCCGCCGCACTGGAGGCGGGCGGCGACGAGGAGGTCGTGAGCGCGCTGCGGGCGATGCCGCCCGCCGACTTCTACGAAGCGGAGGAGGTCCTGCGGGCGGTCCCGCTGCCCGAGACCGAGCCGGGCTCGCACACCGAGTCCGCCCGCGCCCAGGAGCGCCCGCAGCGCTGAACACCGCGGCCGGGCTCCGCCACCGGGTCCCGGCCGCCCGCCGTCCGGCAGTGCCCCACATGGACGACCGGCGGACCCGCCCCCGGGGGAGGGTCCACTCCTGGGGGTGGCGGAGGATGGGGGGATGAACATCCCCGAGGCCGAGGTGGACATCACCCCCGGGCTGGTCCGGCGGCTGCTGGCCGACCAGCACCCGGACCTGGCCGGCCTCCCCCTCACACCGGTCGCCAACGGGTGGGACAACACGATCCTGCGGCTGGGCGACGCGCTGGCCGTGCGCCTGCCGCGCCGGGAGCGGGCCGCCGCGCTCGCCCGCAACGAGCAGCGGTGGCTCGGGGCGATCGCCGCGCGCCTGGGCACCCCGGTGCCCGCGCCCGTGCGCGTCGGCGCCTCCGGGCGGGACTACCCCTGGCACTGGTCGGTCGTCCCCTGGTTCGAGGGGCGCACGGCCGCCGAGGTCCCCGTCGCCGGGCGGGACGTGCTGGCCGCGCCGCTGGCCGACTTCGTCGTCCGGCTGCACGTGCCCGCGCCCGCGGAGGCACCCGCCAACCCGTTCCGGGGCGTGCCGCTGGCCGCCCGGTCCGCCGGGTTCCACCGGCGGCTGGAGGCCGCGGACCCGCCCCGCCGGGAGCTCCTGGCCGGGCTCTGGGACGGCCTGGCCGCCGCGCCCGCGTGGTCCGGCCCGCCGCTGTGGCTGCACGGCGACCTGCACCCCGCCAACCTCCTGGTCTCCCCGGACGAGGACGGACTGGCCGCGGTCCTCGACTTCGGCGACCTGACCGCAGGCGACCCGGCCACCGACCTGGCCGTCGCCTGGATGCTGTTCGGCCCCGCGGGCCGGGCCGCGTTCCGCGCCCGGGTGGACGCGGCGGGCACCGTCGACGCGCACGTGTGGGACCGGGCCCGCGCCTGGGCGCTGCTCTTCGGCGTCCTGCTGTCCGCCCACTCCGACGACGCCCCGACACTGGCGGCGATCGGCGCGCATACCCTGGACCAGGTCGTCCTGGAGGAGGACACCGCGGAGGTGGACCATGGCTGAACCCGGACGCACCCTCAAGTCCCTGCTGGACGCCCTCGACGAGTCCGTGCACGGCCTCATGGCGGCCCCGCGCGGTCTGGGCGCGGTGGTGCGCTCGGTCACGGTCGTCGACGACGACGGACCGCTGCCCGTCGGCACGCTGGCGGTCGTCCCCGGCGAGGGGGCCGACGCCCTGGCCGACCGGAACCCCGAGGGCGTCGCGGCCGTGGCCGTCACCGGCGTCCCGGACGGGGGCGCGGAGCGGCTGCGGGCCCTGGGGCTGCCCGTGCTGTCCGTCGACCCCCGGCTGACCGGCAAGGAGTTCGCCGACCTGGTCCGCGCGGTCCTGGAGACGCCCGGCGACGAGCCCCGGCACCGCGACCTGTTCTCCCTGGCGCAGACGGTGGCCACGCTCACCGGCGGCCTGGTCAGCATCGAGGACTCCGCCGGGGCGGTCCTGGCCTACTCCGCCGCGGACGAGGGGGCCGACGAGCTCCGGAGGCGGACCATCCTGGGGCGCGGCTGCCCGGAGTCGTTCCTGGCGCACCTGCGGGCGTGGGGGGTCAACGAGCGCCTGGCCGCCGGAGAGGTGGTGGAGGTGGCCGAGCGCCCCGACCTGGGGGCCGAACGCCGCCTGGTGGTGGGCGTCCTGGCCGGGGGCCGGATGCTGGGCGGCATCTGGGTGCAGATCGGCGACGCGCCCCGGCCCGCCGCGACCACCCGTGTCCTGCTCGGCGCCGCCCGGCTGGCGGCGACCCACCTGATGCGCACCCACGGCGCCCGCTCCGGCGGCGACCCCGCGGAGCTGGCGGTCGGGCTGCTCACCGGCGCGTTCGACACCGACGCCCTCGCCCGCCACCTGGGCGCCGACCCCGGGACCCCGGTGTCCGTGATCGCCCTGGCCCTGCGCGAGGAGGCCGGGCAGGGGGGCTGGCTGCTGGACCGGGCGACGGAGACCGCTTCGGTGTACGCCGCCTCCTACCGCAGCGACGCCCTGGTCATCCCGGCCTGCGGGCTGCTGTACCTGCTCATGCCCGCGCCGTCGGGGAACCCGGCCCCCGCCTCGTGGGTCCGCGACCTGGTCACGGCCCTGCGGCAGAACCTGGGCACCCCCGTGCAGGCCGCCCTGGCCGGGGTCGCCCCGCGGATGAGCGCCGTGCCCTCCCTGAAGAAGGTCGCCAGCCGCACCCTGGACGTGGTCCGGGACCGGCCGGAGCTGACCGTCACGTCCTTCGAGGAGGTCCGCTCCTCGGTCGTGCTGCGCGAGCTCATCGACGACCTCGCCGAGCGCCCGCACCTGCGCGACGTCCGGCTGGACGGCCTCGACGAGGAGCAGTGCCGCTCCCTGGCGGTGTACCTGGACACCTTCGGCGACGTCAGCCGAGCCGCCGAGCTGCTGCACGTCCACCCCAACACGCTGCGCCACCGCATCCGCCGCATCCGTACCCTGACCGGGCTGGACCTGGACGACGCCGACCAGCGGCTGCTGGCGTCCCTGACGCTGCGCGCCCGCAGGTGAGGTGGAGATCCGGCCACCGCCGGATCTCCGACCGGTCACGGGGCGGGCGGCCGGACGCCCCGCGGGGCCCCGATTGTCGTTCCCGACACCGCCGGGGCCCTCATATCGTCCGTCCGCACAACGGTGATCCGTGCCACCGCGTTCTAGGCTCCGGCGTACTCGCGGTTCTCCCCGGGCCGCGGAACCCCATCTGACCAGGAGTGATCGGACATGAGCACGGAGACCGCGCGGCCCGGGCCGCCCAGGACGAAAGTCCTCGTCGCGAGTCTGACCGGAAGCACCATCGAGTGGTTCGACTTCTTCCTCTACGGGACCGCCTCGGCCCTCATCTTCAACAAGTTCTTCTTCCCGTCGGACGACCCGCTCGTCTCGCTGATGCTGTCGTACCTGACGTTCTCGCTGACGTTCTTCATCCGCCCTCTGGGCGGCGTGGTGTTCTCCCACATCGGGGACAAGATCGGCCGCAAGAAGACCCTGGTCATCACCCTGTCCCTGATGGGCGGGGCCACGATGCTCATCGGCCTGCTGCCGACCTACGAGACCATCGGCATCCTCGCGCCGATCCTGCTCATCCTCCTGCGCATCGTCCAGGGCCTGGGGATCGGCGGCGAGTGGGGCGGCGCGCTGCTGCTGGCCTACGAGTACGCGCCGGCGAACAAGCGCGGCCTGTTCGGCAGCGTCCCGCAGATGGGCATCACCCTGGGCATGCTGCTGGCCAGCCTGGCCCTGACCCTGATGTCCCTGCTGCCCGACGCCCAGTTCGAGGCCTGGGGCTGGCGGGTGCCGTTCGTGGCGAGCATCCTGCTGGTGCTGCTCGGCCTGTGGATCCGCGCCGGGATCGACGAGACCCCCTCCTTCCAGAAGGCCAAGGAGGAGGGCACCGTCGCCAAGCTGCCCGTCGTGGAGACCTTCCGCTACCACTGGCGCGCGGTGCTGGTGGCCGTGGGCGCCAAGGTCGTGGAGACCGCCCCCTTCTACATCTTCGGCACCTTCGTGGTGAGCTACGCCACGGGCACCCTGGACTTCGAGAACACCGAGGCCCTGAACGCGGTCACCATCGGCGCGATCGTCGCCAGCGTGCTGATCCCGGTCTCGGGCGCCCTGTCGGACCGCTGGGGGCGCCAGCGCGTCTACCTGGCCGGCGCCGTCCTGCTGGCCCTGTTCATCGCCCCGTACTTCCTGATGCTGGGGACGGGCAGCACCGCCCTGCTGGTCCTGGCCACCGTCCTGGGCCTGGGCGTGTTCTGGCCGCCGGTGACCGCCACCATCGGCACCCTGTGCTCGGAGATCTTCTCCACCCAGGTCCGCTACACCGGCGTCACCCTCGGGTACCAGATCGGCGCCGCCCTGGCCGGCGGCACCGCCCCGCTGATCGCCACCTGGCTGCTGTCGAGGTACGACGACTCGTGGGTGCCGATCGCCGGGTACCTGGTGTTCACCGCGGTCATCTCGATCGTCGCCGTGTCGCTGGCCCGCAAGGCCTCCCGCGCCGAGCGGCACGAGGCCGCGCCGGCCGGCGACTGACCCCCTCAGGGCCCTCCGGGGCCCTCCCCGCCGCCCCGGGCCGGACGGACCCGGGGCGGCGGCGCGCTCAGTCCAGGGAGCGCACGAGGCCGGCGATCTCCTCGGGGACCTCGTAGGGGGCCAGGTGCCCCGCCCCCTCCAGCACGGTGACCTCGGAGTCCAGCAGCCGCCGGGCGGGGCCGTGCAGTCGGGCGGGCGAGTAGAAGGCGTCCTCGGAACCGGTGGCCACGACCACCGGGGTGTCCTCCCAGGGGCGCAGGCACTCCATCGGCAGCGGCCCGGGGGCCAGGCTGGTCCGGCAGTGGCGTCCGACCAGGGTCATCCACGGCGCCAGCGGGTGCACCGCCGTCCCCCGCGCCCTGGACGTGTACCCGGGCCCGCTCATGTAGTCGAGCAGGCGGGTGCTCTTGTCGTCGCGCGGCCCGATCATCCACGGCAGGGTGACCCGCATCAGGTCCGAGTTCACCGGCGCCGCCGTCAGGCCCGCCGGGCCGACCATCACGACGGCGCGGACCAGCTCGGAGGGTTTGGCGGAAAGCGCCACGGCGGCGCCCAGCGAGTGGGCGAGCACGGTCGCCGGGCGGCCGGTGAGCATCGGCAGGACCTCGTCGAACCAGGCGCCGTAGGCGGACGCCCGGCCCGAGCGGGGGCGCAGCCCCTCGCTGAGGCCGGGCTGCCCGGGCAGGTCGACCAGGGTGACCGCGCGGTCGCGGGCCAGGACCCTGGCCAGGTCCACCGAGGTGGCGGAGTTGAAGTTGGTCCCGCCGAGGAAGACGACCGGCGGGGCGTCCCCGCCCGGGGCGGTGAAGGCGCGGGTGGTGCCCAGGCCGGTACTGAGCGGGGGCAGCGCGGTGAGCGCGGGCCAAGCGGCGAGCCGCTCCTCGCACCAGGTCCGGATCTCGCGGGCGCCGGTCTCGGAGCGGTAGACGTGCGTACCGTGGAGGTGTGTGTCGGGCATCGGACACCTGCTCGTTTCCGGATAAGAGTTGTGCCACCGCCGACCAGTCTTCCCGGCACACCGGCCGACAAGCGTACATGACGCCCCGGACACCGTTCATGAAAAACGGGCGTATATGCTCTGCATCGGACTTTCCCATCGTCCCCGCAGAGCACGGGGCGTGGACCGTGGGTCCTAGGTGTGCCGGGAAGACTGGTCGGCGGTCCGACAGCCGACTCCAGAAAGCCGCCTATGAGCATCGACCCGCTGGCACACTCCACGTCCCGGACGCCCCTCGCACGACTCGCCGAAGCACTGCGCAGCGACACCGTCGGGGGCTTCCTCCTGATCGGTGCGGCGCTGGTCGCGATCATCTGGATCAACTCGCCCTTCGGCGGGGTCTACGAGAACCTGCGATCGGTGACCGTGGGACCCGAGTCCCTGCACCTGAACCTCTCGTTGGAGACCTGGGCGGCGGACGCCCTGCTCGCCGTCTTCTTCTTCGTCGTGGGCAACGAGCTCAAGCAGGAGTTCGTGAACGGCGAGCTGCGCAACCCGCGCCGCGCCATGCTGCCGATCATCGCCGCGGTCTGCGGCATGATCGTGCCCGCCGCGATCTACGCGGCGATCAACTTCTCCTCCCCGGACACCGTCCACGGGTGGGGCATCCCGATGGCCACCGACATCGCCTTCGCGGTGGCCATCCTCGCGGTCGTGGGGCGCAACCTGCCCCCCGCGCTGCGGACCTTCCTGCTGACCCTGGCGATCGTCGACGACCTGGGCGCCATCATCGTGATCGCGGTGTTCTACACCTCGGGCATCGACCTGCTCATGCTGGCCGCCGCCCTGGTCGGCCTGGCGGTCTTCGGGTACCTCCAGCGCGGCAAGGGCCTGGCCGCCGCGCTGAACGCCTCGCGGCTGCCCAACTGGGTGGTGTACGTGCCGCTGGCGGCACTGATCTGGGTTCTGATGCACGAGAGCGGGGTCCACGCCACCATCGCCGGCGTGGCCATGGGCCTGCTGATGCGGACCAAGGCGCTGCCCGGTGAGGCGCACGACCCCAGCCACGGCGTGGAGCAGATCCTGCGGCCCTGGTCGGCGGGCCTGGCCCTGCCGATCTTCGCGTTCTTCTCCGCCGGCGTGGTGATCGACGGGATGGGCGCGATCGTCAGCGACCCGGCCTCCCTCGGCATCATCCTGGGCCTGGTCGTCGGCAAGGCCGTCGGTATCGCGGGCGGCTCGTGGATCACCACCAAGGTGACCCGGGCCGAGCTGAACCCGAGCCTGAAGTGGATCGACATCGTCGGCATGTCCCAGCTGGCCGGGATCGGGTTCACCGTGTCGCTGCTGATCAGCGAACTGTCCTTCGCGGGCTCCCCCGAGCACCTGGCGCACGCCAAGACCGGTGTGCTGGCCGCCTCGCTGATCGCCACCGCGCTGGCCGCGGTCATCCTGGGGGCGAGGTCGCGGCACTACAAGGGCATGATGAACGCCCTGGCCGAGCAGGAGCGCGGCGACCGGGGCTGAGGCCCCGGGACGGAGATCCCACCGTGTCCGGGCTCCGGCGGTCCTCCGCCGGGGCCCAACACATTTCCGGCGGTTTCGATACCACATCCGCCGGTGCCATGTGACACACCGGAATCACCGGGACAGGATGATTTCCGTGTGCTACGTTCTAAGAAGTTGCAGTCGTGACCCCCGATGGATCCATCTCTTCGGGAGATCACCGCGGTGACGGGAAAATCGTCACACGCGGTTTTCTTCATTTCTTCGAACGAGAGGCATCCATATGGCGACCGGTACGGTCAAGTGGTTCAACGCTGAAAAGGGCTTCGGCTTCATCGAGCAGGACGGCGGCGGCCCCGACGTCTTCGCCCACTACTCGAACATCCAGGCCACGGGCTTCCGTGAGCTGGCCGAGGGCCAGGCCGTGCAGTTCGACGCCGTCGCCGGGGCCAAGGGCCCCCAGGCCGAGAACATCACCCTGATCTAGTCTGATCCTCAGGAGCGCGAGCTCCTCCCGCGACGGGGTCCGCCCTTCGGGCGCCGGACCCCGTCGCTCTTCTTTTTCCCAGGTTTTCTCCGGCCGGCTCTCCGGGCTTCGTGCCCCGTCCGGCCCCGCGCCCCGGCACATCCGCCGGACGAGCGCCCACGATTTTCATTCGGCAGTCTCATTCATCCGGCGTACCCCGGTTTCCCCCTGCGAGGCCGCAAGGCCTCCCGCCCGGCGAACGCCGTCGGCGAAAGGCCACACATGAGTCATCCGTACCGCACCGGTACGAACACCCGCAGCCGCCCCGCCCGGGGGTACGGCCGGCAGCGCCCCCGCGCCGCCGCCCGCCCCCGCACCGGCGGCGGCGGGCCCTCCGGGGAGTTCGCCCTCCCCGTCACCGTCACCCCGGCGCTGCCGCCGGCGGAGTCCTTCGAGGCCCTGGACATGCCCGCGGCCCTGAAGCGGACCCTGGCCCGGCAGGGCCTGACCACCCCGTCCGAGATCCAGGCGGCGACCCTGCCCGACTCCCTGGCCGGACGCGATGTCCTGGGCCGGAGCCGGACCGGGTCCGGCAAGACCCTGGCCTTCGGCCTGGCCCTGCTCGCCGGCCTGGACGGGCGCACCGCCGAGCCCCGGCGCCCCCTGGCGGTCGTCCTGGCCCCGACCCGGGAGCTGGCCCAGCAGGTCGCCGACTCCCTGGACCCCTACGCGCGTTCGGTGGGGGTGCGCTCGGCCATCGTCGTGGGCGGCATGCCGATCCACCGCCAGGCCCGCGCCCTGCGCCAGGGCGTCCACCTGGTCGTCGCCACCCCGGGGCGGCTGCGCGACCTGATGGAGCGCGGCGACTGCGTGCTGGACAAGGTGGAGTCGGCGGTCCTGGACGAGGCCGACCAGATGACCGACATGGGCTTCATGCCGCAGGTCACCGCCATCCTCCAGGAGGTCCCGGCCGACGGGCGGCGCATGCTGTTCTCCGCCACCCTGGACCGCAACGTCGACACCCTGGTCCGCCGCTTCCTGAACGACCCGGTGGTCCACTCGGTCGACCTGTCCGAGGGCGCCGTCTCCACCATGGAGCACCACGTCGTGCACGTGTCGCCCACGGAGAAGAAGGACGTCGTGACCAGGATCGCCGCCCGCGAGGGCCGGGTGATCATGTTCCTGGACACCAAGCGCGCGGTGGACCGGATGGCCGACCACCTGCTGGCCAACGGGGTGCTGGCCGCGCCCCTGCACGGCGGGCGCAGCCAGCCGCAGCGGACGCGCACCCTCGACCAGTTCAAGCGGGGCGACGTCACCGCGCTGATCGCGACCAACGTCGCGGCGCGCGGCATCCACGTGGACGGCCTGGACCTGGTGGTCAACATCGACCCGCCCACCGACCACAAGGACTACCTGCACCGGGGCGGGCGCACCGCCCGGGCCGGGGAGCGCGGCAACGTGGTCACGCTCGTGCTGCCCGGCCAGCGCCGCGACATGACCCGGCTGATGGGCCGGGCGCGGATCGAGCCGCGCACCCTGGGCGGGGGCGCGAACGCCGCCGACCTGGCCGAGGTGACCGGGGCCCGCGAGCCCTCGGGTGTCCCGGTCACGGTGCGGTCCCCGGAGCCCCGCGAGCCGCGGCGCGACCGGGCCCCGCGCGGGCGGCGACGCCCGCGCCGCTGATCATGACCCGAACGGGCCCCGCGACCATGTCGCGGGGCCCGTTCCGTGTTCGGGGGCCGTTCCGTGCCCAAGGGTCGTCCCGTGTCCGGGCCCGTTCCATCTCCAGGGCCGCCCCCTGTTCGGAGGCCGTGCCGTGCCCAGGGGCCGCCCCGAGTCCGGCCCGGAGGGGCGGTGGGAACGGCTCCGCGGCCGCCCATCCCCTTTTCCCGGCGGCCGGCGGGAGCACCTGGCCCGGCCCGCGGGGGCCGCGTGCGGCGCCGCCCCGCCTCAGTCCCGGGACGCCTCCAGGTAGGCGCGCCAGCCGCCGTACCCGCTGATGTCCCGCGCCCCCTCGGCCGCGACCGCCTCGCAGCCGAACCCCACCACCGAGCGCCCGTCGGCGAGGGTGACCGCGCCCAGGGCCATCGGCGCGGGCAGCGCCGCCAGGAAGGCCCCCAGCTCCGCCGGGGACAGCTTCCACACCTCGCAGGCCACCGCGGTCCCGCCGGAGGCGACCCGTTGCAGCCCCGGCTTGGGCGGGGCCGTGGGCAGGGCGACCATCCGGTACTCCGGCACGGTCGCGGTGGCCTCCACGAACCGGGCGCCCGCCCCGGTGAGCTGGTGGTGCAGCGGCTGTCCGCGCAGGTGGGCGCCGAACACCGCCAGTTCCACGCCCGCGCCCGGGTGCAGCTCCCCCGGGTCCTGCCCGGTGAGCGCTCCGGCCAGGTCCAGGGCCACCTGGTCCTCGAACGCCCGGGCGATGAGGCTCACGCCGAACGGGCGGCCCTCCGCCTCCCCGGCCGGGACCGCGACCGCCGCCAGGTCCAGCAGGTTGACGAAGTTGGTGTAGGTGCCCAGCCGGGAGTTCACCCCCACCGGGTCCGCGGCCACCTCCGCCAGGGTGGGGTGCCCGACCGTGGTCGGCAGCAGCAGGGCGTCGAACCCGTCGAGGATCCCCGCCGCCGTCGCCCGGTAGGCGGCCAGGCGCTGCTGGTCCGCGGCCAGCCGGTGCGCGGGGAGGTCCTCCGCGGCCAGGATGATGCCCGCCACGGTGGGGTCGGCCCCCTCCGGGTGCGCCTTGAGGAAGTCCCCGACGGCCGCGTACCGCTCGGCGACCAGCGCGCCGTCGTAGAGCAGCCGGGCCGCCTCCAGCAGCGGGGCGACGTCCACCTCGGCGACCTCCGCGCCGGTCTTCTCCAGCACGGCCGCGGCCGCCGCGAAGGCCGCCCGCTCCGCCTCCGGCAGCGGTTCCAGGCCCTCCGGGGACGGCACCGCCACCCGGCCCGCCCCGCGCGGGGCCAGGCGCACGTCGGCGGGCACCGGCCGGGAGTAGGGGTCGTCCTCCGCCGGGGACGACATCACCGCCACCGCCGCCCGGGCGGTGCCCAGGTCGCGGGCGAACACGGTGACGCAGTCGTAGGGCCGGGCCGCCGGGACCACCCCCGAGGCCGGGACCAGGCCCAGGGTGGGCTTGATCCCGACGATGCCGTTGAGGGCGGCGGGCACCCGCCCCGAGCCGGCGGTGTCCGTGCCCAGGGCGAGGTCCGCGATCCCCAGGGCGACCGCCACCGCCGAACCCGAGCTGGAGCCGCCCGAGATCCGCTCCGGGTCGGCGGCCCCGCGCACCGCGCCGTAGGGGCTGCGGGTGCCCACCAGGCCGGTGGCGAACTGGTCGAGGTTGGTCTTGCCCAGGACCAGGGCCCCGGCCCCGGCCAGCCTCCGCACCGCGGGCGCGCTCTCCTCCGGTGTGTACGCGAACCCCGGGTGGGCCGCCGTGGTGGGCAGCCCGGCCGCGTCGATGTTGTCCTTGACCGCCAGCAGCAGCCCGGCCAGGGGGAGGTCCTCCCCCGCCGCCAGCCGCTCCTCCAGGAGCGCGGCGTCGGCCAGCACCTCGGGTTCGGGGCGCAGGGAGATCCAGACCTCGGGGCGGTCGGCCTCGGCGATCCGCCGGTAGGCGGCGCGGACGCGGTCGGTGGGTCGGTGCATCAGGCGGTCTCTCCTTGCGTGATGACGGCCAGGGCGCTCCCCGGGTCGAGGTGCTGGCCCGGGGTGACGAGGATGTCGGAGATCGTTCCCGCTCTGGGCGCGCGCACCACGACCTCCAGCTTCATCGCCTCCAGGCGGACGACCGGCTGGCCCTCCTCGACGGTGTCGCCCGGACGGACGTCCACCTTCCACACGGAGGCGGCCAGCGGCGCCTCCACCACGGCGGCGCCCGGCGGCGTCTCCAGCGCCAGGGGGGCGACCGGCTCGGGTTCGGGGCGGTCGTCGAACTCCCCGGCCGCCTCCCAGGCCAGGCGCTCGGCCTCGAACGCGGCGGCCTGGCGGGCCCGGAAGGCGGCGATGGAGCCGGCGTTGTCGGCCAGGAAGCGCTCGTGGTCGGCGAGGACGAACTCCCCGTCCTCGATCTCGAGCCCGCGGCTCCCGGCGAGCAGGTCGGCCCGCAGGTCCAGCAGCTCCTCGTGGCCGACCGGGTACCACCGGATCCGGTCGAAGAACCGCAGCAGCCAGGGCACGCCCGGCTCGAACGGCCCGTACTGGCCCAGCCCCGACCAGATGGGGACGGTGCGGCCGATCAGCTGGTAGCCGCCGGGGCTCTCCATGCCGTACACGCACAGGTAGGCGCCGCCGATGCCGACCCCGGCCTCGGGGGTCCAGGTGCGGGCCGGGTTGTACTTGGTGGTGACCAGCCGGTGGCGGGGGTCCAGCGGGGTGGCCGCGGGCGCGCCCAGGTAGACGTCGCCCAGGCCGAGCACCAGGTAGGAGGCGTCGAAGACGATGTCGCGCACCCGGTCGACCGAGTCCAGGCCGTTGATGCGGCGGATGAACTCGATGTTGTCGGGGTTCCAGGGGGCGTCGTCGCGCACGGCGGTGCCGTAGCGGGCGATGGCCTCGTGGATGGACGGGTCGTCGAAGGACAGCGGCAGGTTCAGGGTGCGGCTGGGCACCCTCAGGTCGGCGGCGGACGGCAGGTCCCGCTCGACCTCCCGCAGCAGGCCCAGCAGGGTGCGCAGCGGCAGGCGCTCGGGGTCGGTGTGCAGGTGCAGGGAGCGTACGCCCGGGGTGATGTCGACGATGCCGTCGGTCCCCGCCTCCTCCAGGGCGGTCATCAGGGCGTGGACGCGCATGCGCAGCCCCAGGTCGAGGACCATCGGCCCGTACTCGACGAGGATGTTGTCGTGTCCGCCGCGCCGGTAGACGACCTCCGGGGAGTCCGCCCCGGCGGGGATGCGGCCCAGGACGCCGTCGTCGCCGTCGCCTCCGCCCCCGCGCAGCAGCGGCGCCGCGGCGGGCTCGGTGTGCAGGCGCTCGGCGGCGGCCTCGGTGACCGGGTGGAACCGGACGGTGTCGCCGGGGCGGAGCTGGCCGACCTTCCACCGGGAGCCGGAGACCACGGTGACCGGGCAGACGAACCCGCCCAGGCTGGGGCCGTCCGGTCCGAGCAGCACCGGGGTGTCGCCGGACAGGTTGACGGCGCCGACGGAGTAGGCGGTGTCGTGCACGTTGGAGGGGTGCAGGCCCGCCTCGCCGCCGTCCAGCCGGGCCCAGCCCTGTTTGGGGCCGGACAGGCGCACGCCGTTGCGCGCCGACTGGGGGTGGACCCGCCAGGCGGTGGCGTAGAACGCGTCCATGCCCTCCCGGGTGAGGAACTCGGGGGCGGCGTGCGGCCCCTCGGACACCTCGATGTCCCAGTGCGCCCCGCCCTCGGTGGGGACGGGCGGGACGGGCCGCTCCGCCGCGGGGACGGGGGCGGGCTCCGGGGCTCCCTCCGCGACCGGTGCGGGACGCAGCACGTCGCCCGGCAGGAGCGCGCGGCCGCTGTGGCCGCCGTAGCCGCCGGTCGTGAACGTGGAGGCGCTGCCCAGGTACTCGGGCACGTCCAGGCCGCCGCGCACCAGCACGTAGGTGCGCATGCCCGGGCCGCGGGCGGGGCCGATGTCGAGCAGGCCGCCCGCCGGGACCTCCACCGGCTCCCACTGGGCGGCCGGGACCCCGTCCACGGTGACCTCGGCGGGTGCGCCCGTGACGCAGACGGTGGCGGCGTGCGAGAACCGCAGGGCCGGGCCCTCGATGGTGCACTCCAGGCCGGGCGCGCCCTCGGGGTTGCCCAGGGCGCGGTTGCCCAGCCGCAGGGCGAGGTCGTCCATGGCGCCCGACGGGGGGACGCCCACCTGCCAGTAGCCGGTGCGGCCGGGGAAGTCCTGGACGGTGGTGAGGGTCCCGGCGCGCTCCACCTCGATCCGCGGCTCGGGGTCGCCCACCCCCGCGCAGGTCGCGGTGGTGTGGCCGACCGCGCGCACGTCCGGGTGGGCGGCCAGGGCGCGCAGCAGTCCCAGGTTGGTCTGGACCCCGTCCACTCGGGTGTCCGCCAGAGCGGCGGCCAGCCGGTCCCAGGCCTGCCGCCGGTCACCGCCGCGCACGATGACCTTGGCCAGCAGCGGGTCGTAGTCGCCGGTCACCCGGCGCCCGGTGGCGGCCCAGCCGTCCACGCGGACGCCCTCGGGGAACTCCACCCGCGTGAGCAGGCCCGGGCTGGGACGGAAGTCGTGGGCGGGGTCCTCCGCGTACACGCGCGCCTCGACGGCGTGCCCGGTGCGGGCCGGGCCCTCGTCGGGGACTCCGGCCAGCACGTCCTCGCCGCGGGCCTGGCGCAGCATCCACGCCACCAGGTCGGTGCCGGTGATCTCCTCGGTGATCGGGTGCTCCACCTGGAGCCGGGTGTTGACCTCCAGGAAGGACGCCTCGCCGCGGTCGACGTCGTAGACGAACTCCACGGTCCCGGCGCTGCGGTAGGACACCCCCGCGCACAGCTCGCGGGCGGTGCGGTGCAGCTCGTCGCGGACGCGGTCGGTCAGGCCGGGGGCGGGCGCCTCCTCCACGACCTTCTGGTTGCGGCGCTGGAGGGTGCAGTCGCGGTCCCCCAGGGTGACCACGCGGCCGTGCCCGTCTCCGAACACCTGGACCTCGATGTGCCGGGCCCGGGAGACGAACCGCTCCAGGAACACCCCGCCCCCGCCGAAGTGGGTGCGGGCCGTCCGCTCCACCTGCTCGAAGGCGGCGCGCAGCCCGGCCTCGTCGTAGCACGGCCGCAGGCCGATGCCGCCGCCCCCGGAGGTGGCCTTGAGGATGACCGGGTAGCCGATCCGTTCGGCGGCGGCCACCGCGGCGTCGGCGTCGGGCAGGGTGTCGCTGCCCGCGACCATGGGCAGTCCGGCCGCGGCGGCGGCCTTGCGGGCGGTGTGCTTGTCGCCGAACCGCTCCAGGTGGTCCGGGGACGGGCCGACGAAGACCAGGCCCGCCTCCTCCACCGCGCGGGCGAAGGCGGCGTTCTCGGACAGGAACCCGTAGCCGGGGTGGATCGCCCCGGCCCCGGTGTCGGCGGCCGCCCTCAGGACGCGTTCGGCGTCGAGGTAGCTCTGGGAGGCCGGGGCGGGCCCCAGCCGGACCGCCTCGTCGGCCAGCCGGGTGTGCGCGGCGCCGGCGTCGGCGTCGGAGTACACGGCGACGGTGCGCAGCCCCAGGGCACGGGCGGATCGGATGATGCGGCAGGCGATCTCGCCGCGGTTGGCGACGAGCACGGAATCGAACACGCTGGCTCTCCTTGGTCCGGGTTCGGTGGGCCGGTCGGCGGCGCCGGGCGGGCGCCCTGTACGGGCGGGGTCAGAACGCGCCGGAGTGCAGGGCCATCTGCGTGAGGGCGCGCCGGGCGCGCTCCAGGACGACCTCCATGGAGCCCCCCACGTGCTCGTGGAGGGCGCGGTAGGCGGCGTCCGGTTCGCCGTCGAGGAGGTGGCCGACGATGGCGAGGTGCTCGGTGATGGTGGAGGCGATCCGGTCCTCGGTGAGGAAGTCGTACATGCGCACCCGCCGGATGCGCCGGTTGACCGAGACCAGGGAGTCGGTGAGGGCCCGGTTGCCGCAGGCCCGGGAGAGGTCGGTGTGGAAGTCCTCGTCCAGCAGCACGAAGGAGGCGTCCGGGGCGGGCGGGTCGGCCCCGATGGCCTCCCAGCGTTCGCGCTGGGCGCGGAGGATCGCGGGGTCGTGCCGCAGGGCGGGGTCCTCGATGGCGCGGGCGATGCCGCGCAGTTCGAGGGTGACCCGCAGCTCGTAGAGGTCGCGCAGTTCGGCGAGGTCGGGGACGGTGATGTGGAAGCCGTTCTCACGCCGCTCGACCAGGCCGTCGGAGTACAGCCGGGCCAGGGCCTCGCGGACCGGCGTGCGCGACACCCCGAAGCGCTCGGCCAGGCGCACCTCGCCCAGCCGGGTGTGCGGGGCGATGCGGCCGCTGAGGACCTCTTCCCGCAGCAGGGCGTAGACCCGGTCCCGGCGGGAGCCGGCCGGGTCGGCGGCGGGCCCGGCCGGGCGTGTATACAGCGGTGTGTCCATGGCCCCAGACGCTAGGAACGGCGTGTTTCGGCGGTCCTGTCCGTCGGTGAAGCCTGTGTTTCCCGGTGCCCGGCCGTGTTTCGCCGTGTTTCGGCGCCCGCCGGAGCGGACCGGGAGCGGCCCCGCCCCTGGAGCCCGGGCCGCCGGGGCGGGTCCCGTGCCGCGCCGCCTACCCTGCTGTCATGGGACCGGATCGCAGGAGTGTGCTGCTGGGGGTGCTCGGCGCGGCCGCGGGCGCCGTGCTCGCCGGGTGCGCGCGCGAGTCCGGTGTGCGCGTGCCCGAACTCGTCATCGCCACCGGCCCGCCCGGCGCCGTGTTCCGGGAGATCGGCGCCGAGATCGCCGTCCTGATGCGGGAGCGGCTGCCCGGCACCGAGGTGGTCACGGTGGACACCAACGCCTCGCACGACAACCTGTACCTGCTGGAGGACGGCAACGCGCACCTGGGGCTGTCGAGCCTGGACTCCACGCTCGACCACGAGTCGGAGATCTCCGAGGGCGGGAGGCTCAGCGCGGTCGGCCGCCTCTACGACAGCTTCGTCCACCTGGTGGTGCCCGAGGAGTCGGCGATCCGCGGCCTGGACGACCTGGCGGGGCTGCGGGTGTCGGTGGGCTCCAAGGACTCCGGCACGGAGTTCACCGCCCAGCGGATCCTGCGCGAGACCGGGCTGTCCGCCGAGACCGTGCTGATGGACCAGGCCGCCTCCGCCGAGGCCCTGGCCTCCGGGGGGATCGACGCCATGTTCTCCCTGACCGGGCTGCCCACCCCCGCCATCGCCGGCCTGGCCCGGGAGCGGGACGTCCGCTTCATCGATCTGAGCGGCACGGCGGGGGTCATGGCCGACGCCTACCCCGAGTCGTACTTCCAGGCGACCATCCCCGCGACCACCTACCACGGGGTGCCCGCCTGCCCCACGATGTCCACGCCCAACCTGCTGCTGTGCCGCTCCGACCTGCCGGACGACCTGGTGTTCGAGGTGACCGACACCGTGTACCGGGGAGCGGCCCGGCTGGCCGCCCAGCGGCCCGAGGCCGCCCAGATCAACGTGCGCACCGGCATCTCCACGGGCCTGGTCCCGCTGCACCCCGGCGCCGAGCGGTGGTACCGGGAGAACAAGCCCTCCTGAGCCGCCTCCTCCGGGCCTCCGGAAACCCGCCGGACGCCTCGCGAACCCTCCGGCGGCACCGGAGGGCGTTCGGAGGGCGGGTCCTAGTCGGCGTCCCGGCGGTCGGGGGCGGGGTCGGCCGCGGGGAGCTCCAGGGTGACCCCGAAACCGCGCCGGCCGGTGCCGGGCAGCCCCGTGCCCAGGACCAGCCGCCCGCCCGCCTCCCCCATCAGGTCGGCGACGATGGCCAGGCCGAGCCCGGTGCCCTCGGTGTTCTGGTGGCGCGGGGAGCGCCAGAACCGGTCCAGGGCCAGGGCGTACTCCGCCTCCGGCAGCCCCTCCCCGTCGTCGAGGACCCGCAGGCGCACCGGGTCGCCCGGGTCGGCCCGCACCACCACCCGGGTACCGCCCGACAGCCTCAGGGCGTTGCTGACCAGCTCGTCCAGGATGCTGCCCAGCCCGCCCGCCGGGGCCAGCACCCACAGGCCCGCCGGGACGTCCGTCTCGACGGCGATCCCCCGGCCCTCCCCCAGCGCCCGCCACCGCTCCTCGCGGCTGCGCAGCACCTCGGCGGCCTCCACCGGCTCCGTGCCGGTGAGGCTCTCCAGCCGGGTGGCGGCCAGCAGCGAGTTCAGCATCCGGTGCATCACCGTGGTCTCGTCGATCGCCACCGCGTGCGCCTCCCGCGCCTCCTCCGACTCCAGGTACGGCGCGAGGTTCTCCACCGCCAGCCGCAGGCTCGCCAACGGGTTGCGCAGCTGGTGCGAGGCCTCCGAGACGAACGCGCGCTGGCGGTCCAGCGCCCGGCTCACCACACCCACCATCGTGTTGAAGGAGTCGGTGAGCCTGCGCAGCTCCGGCGGCCCGCCCGCGGCGTCCACGTGCACCTCCAGGTCGCCGGAGGAGACCGCGGTGGTGGCCGCGTCGAGCCGGTTGATGGGCCGCAGCACCCACCGGGACAGCGGCACCACCGCCGACACCAGCAGGGTCAGCGGCAGCACGCTGAACAGCGCGAGCAGCGCCCACGAACCGAGGATCTCCGCCCCCAGCCGGTCGGTGGGCGACACGACCACGACCGCGCCCGCCACCTCGCTGTCGCGGCCGATCGGCTCGGCCACCACCAGCGGCTCCCCGCTCCACGGCCAGACCGTGGCCGGCGGCGCGGGCCGCTCCCCCGCCATCGCCGCGGTGACGATGGGCCGGGCCTGCGCGGCGTCCAGCAGCTCGCGCATCCGGGCGCGGTCGCCCGACCCGGTGACCACCGCCCCGTCGGGGGCGACCACGACGGCGGGGATCCCGTACAGCTCCTCGTAGCGCTCCATCTCCCGGGCCAGCGGGTCCACCCGCCCGGTGTCGAGCGCGGTGCGGGCCAGCGCGGTGAACCTCCCGGCGTCGCCGAGCCGGTCCACGTACATCTCCTGGGTGAGCTGCCCCGCCACGACCGTGCCCAACGGGACGAGGACCGCGGCGACCAGCACGAACGCGGTCGGCACCAGGATGAGGAGCAGGCGCCGCAGCACGTCAGGCCTCGTCGAGCAGGTAGCCGACCCCGCGGACGGTGCGTATCCGCACCGCGTGGCCCACCTTGGCGCGCAACGAGGCGATGTGGGTGTCGAGGGTGCGCGAGGACGTCTCCCAGGCGGTGCCCCACACCTGGTCGAGGATCTGGTCGCGGGCCACCACCGAGGGCGACCGGGAGGCCAGCAGCAGGAGCAGGTCGAACTCCTTGCGGGCGAGCCGCACCGGTTCGCCGCCGACGGCGGCCGTGCGCGAGGCGGCGTCCAGGGTGAGGGCCCCGACGGTGACCGGCGGCTCCTCGGGCTCCACCTCGGAACGGGCGCTGCGGGTGCGCCGGAGCACCGCGTCGATGCGGGCCAGCAGCTCGGCCACCCCGAAGGGCTTGACGACGTAGTCGTCGGCCCCGGCCCGCAGCCCGCGCACCCGGTCGCGTTCCTCGGCCCGGGCCGTGACGGCGATGATCGCCGTCTGCGGACGCTCGCGCAGCCGCCGCAGCAGGTCGATCCCGTCGGCGTCGGGCAGCCCCAGGTCGAGCAGGACCACGTCGGCGGGCGGCGCCGCCAGCGCCCGCTCCGCGGTGGCGACCCGCTGGACCTCGAAGGAGGCCGACCGCAGTGCCGTCACCAGCCCGCGGGCGACCCGGTCGTCGTCCTCCACCACGAGAATGCGCATGTCCAGCATGTTAAGCAGCGGCCGGAGCGGCCGCGCCGCGGTGACGGCGGCGCGGCGGCAGCGGGAGGCGGCGCGGCGGTAGCGCTCTCGCCCCGCAGCGGGGTCAGTCCGGCACGGGACCGGTGGATTTCGGCTTCCACTCCATTTCCACCTGGAGATTTCCCTCCACCGAGGTCTTGGCGATCACGGCCCCGGCCTGGGCGTTGAGTTTGACGCCGAAGCTCACCTTGATCGTTTCCGGGTTCAGGGTTTCACCCAGTTCTCGAAGGGCGACCTCAACGGCTTTCCGCACCGATCCGAGCTTGGCGGAGAAATCGTCGGCGGCGTCTTCGATGATGTCGCTCGATCCCACCTGCGAACTGGCGTCACCATCATCGACTTCCACCACCACGGAGTCGGTTTCGTCCACCTGAAACCGTACGAGCCTGGCCATATAGATCCTTTCGTCCAAATTCCGCAACGGACTACATGATCACTACCCCAGCGGGCATGTACAGGGCTGACCCGAAAGCATCACAATATGGGCATACCGCACGCGGGCCACGCCGTCAGGGCCGCGAGGAGAACAGGAGCGACCTCTGATGAGATCGGGAAGAAAGTGGGCGATGATGCCCGGTGTGAAGCAGGTGAAAAGCTCTCTGCGAGGCGATCGGTGAAGGGTCTGGCACGGAACCCCGGCGCATGGGTGAAGTCCTCGCACTCGGAGGGTGGCAACAGCAATTGCGTCGAAGTCAGGTTCGCGCCGGGTCACCCTGTCCAGGTACGGGATTCCCAGCACCCTGAGAGTACGCGGGTCTCCCTCCCCCTGGAGGCATGGCCGCCGCTGGTCGTTGCAGCGCGAACGGAAACCCCCTGACCTTCCGGTGGCCTCCTGCTCGGGGAGGCCACCGGAAGCACGCCTCACAGCATGTTGATGAAGATGTCGGAGTCACCGCGGACGAGGTTGCCGATGCTCAGGGTCGCCGGGTGGTCCGGCCCCATGACCTCCCGGTAGGCCTGCTCCACCTCGTCGATCTCCGTACGGTCGGCGCCCCGACCGGCCTGCCGCCCCACCACCAGGTTGCGCCAGGCCAGGATGCTCAGCGGGTGCCGCTCACCCAGCACCTCCCGGCACGCGCTCAGGGTCTCCTCATCGCTCGCCAGCGCACCCTCGACATCTCCGGCCCGGAACCGGTCGTTGGCCAGGTTGATGGCACAGGACAGGGTGGTGGGGTGATGTACGCCGAGCTTGTCGCGGAACAGCAGCATCGACCGCTCGTCCAGCTCACGCGCCTCCACCAGGCGGTCCAGGCGGCGCAGGATGATGGCCCGGTTCACGTCGGCGGAGGCCACGTTGGTGTGCTCGGCGCCCAGGAGCTTGGCGTACCGCTCCCCCGCGCTCTCCGCCAGTTCCAGAGCCTCGGTGTAGCGTTCCGTCGAGTACAGGGACAGCGAGTGCACCAGCGCGGCGCTCAGGGTGTTGTTGTTCTCCTCGCCCAGCTGCGATCGGCAGAGCCGTAGCACCTGCTCGGAGATCTCGGCGGCCTCCTTGAGCCGCCCGACGCGCCGGACCATCACGGCCAGGGTCGCCCGCAGCGACAAAACCGCCTTGTGCCGTTCCCCCAACAGGACGGCGGACCGTTCGACCAGGTGCTGCTGGACCTCCCTGGCTTTGCGGTACTCACCTGTCTCCATGAGCACACCGGCATAGCCGTCGATGCTGGCTCGGGTCATCCCGTGCTCTGCGCCGAGCACCTGCTCCTTACGGGCCCAGACATCGGCGTACAGCTCCAGGGAGTCGGCGAGCCGACCGACCAGCTGAAGGTCGAAGGCCTGGAAGTGCGCCGCGTTCAGCGTGTCCGGATCGTCGTCCCCGAACAGCCGGATCCGCCGTTCCCAGCTCTCCTTGGTAAGCGCCAGGGACTGGCGGAAGTCGCCGGAGATACGGAGGTTACGGATGTGGTCGGCCTCGATCACCATGTACTCGGGGGACTCCTCCCCGAGCACCGACCCGATGCGCCGCATGGTGTCCGCGCACATGTCGCCGGCCCGGCCGAGATCTCCCTTGCCGCGCAGGGACCGGGCGATGTAGATCTCGATCCGCAGTGTGTCCCGGGCGTCCGGCCCCAGCCGCTCGGTCCACTCCGCGTGTGCCGTCTCCCCCCACCGCAGCGCCTCGTCGTACTCACCGCGCCGCTCGAAGTGGTCGGCCAGGCGCACGACCAGGTCGCGCACCCAGGCGTCCTCGCAGTCCCAGGCCCTCGAAGCCCAGGCGTGCGAGGCCAGGAAGGCGTACTGCCGCGCACTCTCCGGGGAGTCGCTGCGCGGGTCGTTGCCGGCGAGCAGCTGGTGCGCGCAGTGGCGCATCTTCTCCTGCTCCTCGGGCGACATGGTCGCCCGTACCGCGCCCTGCACCAACCGGTGCAGGGAGATCGTGTCCTGCTGGTAGTCGATCTGGGCCAGGCTGTACCGGCCGATGTCGCGGATCGCGATGCCGAGCTGCGCCGGGTCGCCCAGGGCCCGGAGCAGCTCCGGGGGCGCGTCGATGCTGCGCCCGAACTTGAACAGGTCCCGCGGGACGGGGACGGTGTCCAGGAAGGAGCAGAGCTGGAGCAGCTGGCCCGCGGCCCTGTTGCCGCGCATCAGCCGGTCCAGGGAGACGTTCCACGCGGCCGCCACCGGGATCGGGTAGTCCGGGTCGACGGGTTCGAGGAGCCGGAGCATGTCCTGCTTCTTCTCGGCCAGCCGGTCCAGGTACTCGTGGATGTCCATCCGGACCTCGTTGAGCCAGACCGCGGCCTGGTTCAACGCCAACGGGAGGTCTCCGAGCTCCTCCGCCAGCCGCTCCGCGTCGGTGTCGGTCAGCTCCCGCGGTCCGCGCCGCTTGAGCAGTTGCACGCTCTCGTCCCGGCTGAACACCGTCACCGGCAGGAAGCCCTCCGCGGCCCCCCGCGACCAGCTCTGGTTCCTGGACGTGATGATCACGTGCCCACTCCCGGCCACCGGGAGGTACTCGTTGAGAGATTCACGGGTCTCCGCGTTGTCGAACACCAAAAGCCAGCGCCTGAACGGCTGGCCCTGGCGCAGCGCCTCCAGCACTCCGCGGACCACGTGGCCGGTCGCGGCCCCCTCGTACCCCAGCCCCAGCTGTTCGGCCAGTTCGGAAAAGGTCTGGCGGATCTGGTTGTCGTGCGACGACGGGATCCAGCAGATCAGATCGTATTCGCCAGCATAGCGATGCAGGTACTCCTTGGCGAGTTCCGTTTTCCCGACACCCGACATTCCATTGAGCGCCGTGATGGCCTGCTGACTGTTGCTGAGGATTTTATCCCGAAGAATTCCTATAAGCCCGGTACGCCCCACGAACATCGGGTTGCGATGCGGCACCCGGACCCACGCCGCGCTTTCGGGGCGCCCCTGGCCCATCACCGACCTGAGGCCCCCGGCCTGCTGGTTCTCAGTTCTCTGATCGAACCGGGTCATCAATCCATCCTCAAGGGTCTCCGGCCGCCTCCGGTCGGGGGGCCGATGCTCAACGGCGCCGCCACCGGAAGGAGCGGCGCCGACAAAGAATTCTTCACCAACATTCCCACGAGCGGATCCGGGATTCCCCGCGCGAGGACCGCTCCCGCGGTAGAAATCCACTAATTCCGGGAATCGGACAGTGAAGAGGGCGGAGGTCAGGGCGGGTTCCACCTGACCCCACCACAGATCCGAGTCGCGACCGCGCTCCGGCCGGCGGCCCCGCCCCCGCAGGGCCCTGTCGAGGGTCGCGAAGAGCGGGTCCTCCGCCTTGAGTTCCCGGGCCGCCATCAGTACGAGGGAACGGATCTTGGAGACCCGCCCGAGAGCCAGCAGCTCCTGGCGGACCCCCTCACGGAAGTCCCACGCGGGCCGTTTCCCCCCGTGCTCCGGTCCGGGGGGCCCGGATGGTCCCTGCCCGCTCCGGAACGCCCGCACCAGCCCGCCGAAGAAGATCTCCGCCAGCTCCGCACGCCCCGGACCGCCCAGGACCCGCCGGGCCACCCGGTCCACGACCCGGGGGTGCGCCGGTACGGCGGCCAACGCGACCGCCAGTCGGAGCGTGGTGTCCGATGCCTCCTGGGCGAACTGCTTCACCATCCCCGCGGCGTCCCGCGGCCGGACGCGGTCGGGAGCCGCCGGCGGGCGGGACGGCAGGACGGCCGGGTCGACGGGCAGGACCGGAACGGCCAGGCGTCCCGCACCGCGTCCCATCACGAACATCGCCCAGTCGTGGACGGCCTCGGCATGCAGCGACAGCACGGGGATCACCGATCCCAGGTCGCGGTCGTCCGTCGCGAGTTCGGGGGCGTCGGGGGCCGCGAAGGCGCGCGGGCCACGGCCGTCCGCGGTCGGCCCGGCGGTCAGGATCGCGGGGACGGTACGGGTCCCCGTGCGGTGCCACTGGTGGGGGTGCAGCATGTGGACGATGGCGAGTCGTGTCGGGGCCACGGTCTCGGCCAGCCAGGAGCGCAGGGCGCCGCCGTGCCAGCGGGCCCCGATACCGTCCGTGACGACCAGGCCGATATGCGTCTCCTCCCGGCGGCGGAGCGGACCGGCGGGCGCCCCCGTGGGATCGCGGAGCACGGGAGGGGAGGCGTCCGTGCCGCCGGAGTCGAAGTAGTAGTCGCGCACCTCGCGGAACGCCCCGCTGGCGCGCAGCACGGAGAGCAGGGAGGCCGCCACGTCCTGGTGCAGGGACATCGAGGCGCCGGCGTCGATGGCGACCGTGGCCACGGTCGTACGCGCGGCGGGCGGGTGGAGCACGGGCGGAACAGCAGGTACGCGGCCGCCCCGGGAGGCCAGCACGGCCCGCGCGTAGCGCCGTGCGGTCTCCTCCATGTCCATTTCGAGGCCCGGTCCGCACCGCCGGGTGCGGTGGAAGGGCCGCAGCGCGGTGGTCAGGGCCTGGCTCGCGAGAAAGGCGGAGGCGGGCAGGGACGTCTCGCCCGCGGGGAAGACCCCCACCGGCTCGGGGTCGGGGTCACCGAAGCCGTCGGGGGCCGCCTCGACCGTGACGGGGGAGGCCCCGGGGGACGGGTTCCGCGGTGCGGGCTCCTCCTCCGGTCCGTCCGGCGGCCGTGTGTCCTCGTCCCGGGGGCCGGAGCCGGAAGTCCTCGGCGCGGGCCCCGGATCCGACCCACGTTCGGGGTCCGCCGGTCGGGGATCGCCGTCGTCCACCCGCTCACGCGGTGGTGGATCGGCGTCCTGTTTGGCCTCGGCCGCGTCGGTGCCGGTGCCGTCCTCGGGCTCCTGTGGGCCCGTGCCGTGCCCGGCCCGGGCCCACAGGGCCGCGAGGTAGAGGGCGTCGGCCAGCTCGACGCCGGTCAATCCGTACGTCCGCACACCGGCGGCCGGCTCCGCGGAGGTTCCCTTGTCCGAAGCCGCACCATCGGGGGGCGGCCCGCTCATCCCGGGGATTCCGTGAGCCGGTGCCAGAGGATGTCGGTCAGGTGTCGCAGCTGGTCCGGTTCCAGGGACTCGCTGCCGGGGGCCGCCGTGGAGACCAGGCGGATGGCGTTGAGGAGCTGGTCGATCGCCAGGCCTCCGTCGGCGCCGCGGCGGGTGAACTCGTCGACGAGCTGGGTGACGACATGCGGGGGGCCGCCGTGGAAGCGGAAGTGGTGGGCCACCATCCTCATGAGCCGTTCCTGCGAGGGCAGCCCGATCCGCAGGGGGATGGTCCTGCGCAGGAAGGCGGGGGACAGCTCCTTCTCCGAGTTGCAGGTGATCACCACGACGGGGAAGGCCGAGCACAGCACCCGCCCCCGGACGACGGGAGCCCGTGCGCCGGGGTCGTCGGTGCCGACGGGGACGGCCTCCCCGGCCATGACCTCGGACAGGCGCTCCAGCTCGGGCACGGTGTAGCCACCGGTCTCGAACAGGTTGAGCAGGTCTCCGGACAGGTCGAAGTCACCCAGGTCGAAGTCGTCGATCAGCAGGACGCGGGGGCGCCGGTAGGGGAGGAAGGCGGTGCCCAGGGGGCCGAGCCTGAGGTAGCGGCCGATCCGGCGGGCGCTGTCCCGCAGGATCTCCTCCTCGGTGGCCTGGTGCCCCGTTCCCCCTCGGGCGCTGTTCTCCAGGTTGAGGTCGTGGATCTGGCTGATCGGGTCGTAGCTGTACAGCCCCGAGCGCACGGTGCTGGCACTGTTGATGTTCCAGGCCAGAACCCGTCCCAGCCCGAGTTCCCGGGCGATCTGGTAGGCCAGGGTGGTCTTGCCGACGCCCGGCGGTCCGGAGACGAGGAGGGGCCGGCGCAGCAGCAGTGCGGCGTTGACCTTGTCGAGGAGGTCCTCCCGCTCCGGGTCGGCACCGGCCCCCCACTCCGGGGCCGTGGGCACCGCGCCCAGGACGCGGTCCCCCTCGTCCCCCTCCGGGGGGTCGGGGAGCGGCGGTCCGCCACCGTACTCGCGCCAGGGAGGGGGGTCGGGGAAGCGGGCCTCGGGGTCCGGGAGACCGGTCCCGTGGAAGATCCACCAGCCCGGCGGGGGCTCCCGGACCTGCGCGCCTTCGTGCGGTCCGAGTGTGTTCATGATGCGATGCCACCGCTCTCATCGGGGCGCCAGGGGGAATCGGGGAAGAGCGGGATGAACGGTTCCAGGGGGTGGGGGAGGTCGTCGTGGTAGACGAGGCCGACGTTGTAGCAGTCGGGGATCGGCTTCTCCCCCGGCTCGGGAGGGCGTCCGCGCCGTTGCCGGTGCAGGCGGTGCGGCAGGGCGCCGATCACGTCGAGCGTCACCGTCGTTCCCTCTCCCCTCACGAGCACGCTGCGGAAATCGCCGACGTCCCGGTCCCCTCTCCGCCACGCGATGACGGGCACACCGGAAAGGACCGCACTGGACATGGTACGAAACCACCTCTCCCGTTCATAGTGTCCCGCTGAAAAGAACACGTGATCGTCGCCGGACAGGTACTCAGGAACATTTACCCCGTGGGGAAGATGGTCACTCTCCACGTCGAAAATCAATGATGCTCCTGTTCTGAGAAGTTCATGCCACTTCCTTCTCGCTTGAACCCTTGCGGATAAATAATCCTCACTGTCCCCGGCACAGAACTCCTCCACCCGGTAGACGACCTCGGCCCTCGCCCCCAACCGCACCGGTTCGCCCCCCGGCTCGACCCGGGACTCCCACTGCGGGGCGTCCAGCTCCGCGAGCATGCGCAACGGAACGACCAGTTCGATCCGGACCCGGTCGTGGTTCCCGCGTTCCGAGCGGTTGTCGAGGTGGACGAACAGTCCGTGCACCACGGCGCCGAACTCCTCGGCCCCGACCGGACGCGGATGGATGTGGCGCGGGCCGATCTCGGGTTCGGCGTCCACGCTGCGGCTGAGCACCGCCCACCACTCCAGCCGGTACCGGCCTCCGCGGTCGTGTGCGATCCGGACCAGCAACCGGGCGGGAACGGGCCCCGTGGTGCGGACCCTCACCGCGTCGGCGGCGAAGCCCTCCTCCGGTTCGGGGGACGCCAGCCCGCACAGGGCCAGCCAGCGCCGCAGCAGCTCAACGGCCCTCTCCCCGAGGTCGCCCGCGCCCTTCTCCACGAATTCCGCCAGCGGGATCCGGCCGCCCCGGACCGGGAGGTCCGACAGGTCCAGGAACAGCTCCCACAGGTCGACCACCGGAACCGGCGACCCGGTTCCCGTGGCGCCGCCGTACCCCCAGGGCCGCTCGACCGGGTGCTCGCCTGTCAGCGCCTCCCTCAGCCGGTCCACCAGGAGGGCCGCCTCCTCCTCGCGCGTCCGGTCGGCCATGGTCAGCAGGAACTCCCCCTCCTCCGCCCGGATCAGCGGCTCGACACGGGCACGCGCCCGGGTCCAGGAGCGTCCGTAGCCTTCCAGGAACCCGAGCGCCCGGAACAGATGGGCGACCCTCTTCTCCCGCAGGGCCGCCGCGGCCAGGCGGCTCGCGGCGATGCGCGCGTCCCCGGTGAGGTCCTCGAAACACCATTCGTCGATGTAGTAGCGCAGGACGTCCCGCTTGGCCGGATCCGTGACCACCGACAGGCCGATCAGCACTTCGGCCAGGAGGGGAACGGAACCTCTCATGCCCGGCCCAGGAGCGGCGCCGCCGCGGACCACACCTCGCGCATCCCCGCGCTCCCCTGTTCCCGGGCCTCCAGATCCCCCAGCACGTCCTCCAGGACCCCGTACTCCCGGTGGGCCGCCTCGACCACCCGGTGCGAGAAGGAGAAGGCGTCCTGGTCCAGGCGCACCCAGGAGCGCAGGCGCTCGTCGAGCCCCAGGGCGAAGGAGGCCCGGCTGTCCGGCAGGAGGACCGTGTGCAGTCGGGACACCTTCAGGGCGAGCCCGCGCAGCAGCCGGCGTTCGTCCCTCGCGTCGAGCGGCACGGCGGGCGGGGCCGCCCCGGGCTCCGGATCCCAGATGCGCGGGATCACGTCGAGGGGGATCATCCAGCCGACCCGTCCTTCCGCCGCCTGCTCGGTGACCACCCCGAGCAGGGTGTCCTCCTCCTCATCTCGGACACCGCTGCCGCTGTACCCCCGCACGACACCCAGTGCCGCACCCGTGTCCACATCGAGTTGCGCGAACTCGGCGTACCTCCCGCCGGAGCCGCGCAGGACACCGTGCAGCCACCGGCCGGCGTCCGAGGCGGGCCCTCCCACGATCCGGATCCGCCGCCCCGGCCGCCAGGGGGCTCCACGGGGTGCGGGTTCCGCTGGAGCACGCGCGTCCAGTACCAGGACCGCGATGTCCCACGGGCTGGCATCACCGGACCACCAGCCGCCGTCGACCACGGTGGCCGTGGAGTGCCAGGCCGGATCGGCCCGGGGCGCGTCCAGTGTCACCCGGCTCCCCGGTCCGGCCGGCCCCGGTGCCACAGCGTTGCGCACGACGTGGGCGCAGGTGAGCACGTGGCGGGGCGAGACGAGGCAGGCGGCCCCCTGGGGAACGGTTCCGTTCGCCTTCTCCGCGAGAATGCGGAACTGCCAGTCGGGGGTGGGGGGCGTGGTCGTCACTGCGCTCCGTTCGGCCGGGGGTCGCGAAAAGCGAAAGGACGCGTCGTCAGGGCATCCGATGATCCGATCCATGATCCGGAATCGAGATGTTCCTATTCATTACCCGTGGAACAACCGAATCCCACACAGAACGGCAGAACGCGCCCGACCCGCGTCCCCGGAAATGAGAAAAGTGTTCCCTGCGGTGCGCGAGTGCGCTGGGGAACACCGTGGTGCGCGATCCCGAGCCGTCCGTCTCCGGCCACGGACGGCCCGGTCACCGGGAGCGCGTCCCGGTCACCCTTCGGTCAGGCGGTGACCGCCTCGGCGGCACGGGATCGCCCGCGACGGCCCCAGGGGAGGAGGCTGTCGAGGGAGTAGCGTCCGCCCGCGAAGCCCAGGGCGAGCGAGGTCGCGCCCAGGACCAGCAGGAACTCGTAGCCGCCGACGAGGGGGTCGCCCAGGTGGGCGAAGTAGTAGGCGTTCGCCATCATGAACGCCAGGGCCAGCCCTGCCAGGGGCAGGGCGAGGCCGACGATGAGCGCCAGGCCGCCGCCGACCTCGATGACCGCCCCCAGCAGGGCGGAGAAGGCCGGGAAGGGGATGCCCAGGGAGGCGAAGCCCTGTGCGGTCCCCTCCAGGTCGGCGGCCTTGGGGAGGCCGTGGGCGACGAAGACGACGCCGACGGCGACCCGTGCGATGAGGGCGGCGGCGTCTCCGACGGCGGGCGGGAGGATGGATCTCCGATGCGGTGCTCGGGTCATGGGAACTCCGTGTTCTGTGAGCGGGTCACCCGGAGGTACCGCGTCGCACCGTTGAGACCGCGGTCTTTACCGGGTGGTCGGATGGTAACCCGCAGTCGGCCGGACACATAGAGTGCAACCTGCGAAAGAACGCGGACTTTCGGATACCCCCTGCTCAAAACCCCTGACAGAACGGGGTTCAGTTCCGGGCCCGGGTGCCCCCCGGGTCGGTGTACCGGGGTTCGGCCCCCTCGGGGTCCAGGACGCCGAGCATCGCCTCGGCGATGGCCCGCAGCTGCCCGACCTGTTCCGGTTCGAGCACGTCGAACAGGACCCGGCGCACCTCGGCCACGTGGCCCGGGGCGGCGGCCTCCAGAACCCGCTCGCCCTTTTCGGTGAGCTCCACGAACGTGGTGCGCCGGTCGCCGGGGCGGCGGAAGCGGCGGATGAGGCCGTCGTCCTCCAGCTTGGCGGCGGCGTGCGACAGGCGGCTGGGCGAGGAGCGCAGCAGCCTGGCCAGCTCGGTCATGGTCAGCGACCGCTCGGGGGCCTCCGACAGCATCGCCAGCGCCTGGTAGTAGGTGTGCGGGAGACCGGAGTCCCGCCGCAGCTGGCGGTCCAGGGAGGCGTCGAGGAGATGGACGGCGGCCAGGAAGGTCCGCCAGGTCCGCTGCTGCCCGTCGTCCAGCCACACGACTTCGGCCACCCTTGCACCCCCGGAATACTTGAAATCTCAACCTTGTTCTCGTCGTCGACCGGCCCGACCCCGGAAGGACGACATGGAGACGACAGCGGCGCGCATGCCGACCCTCTACCTCAGCCACGGAGCACCGCCGCTCGCCGACGACGCCGAATGGACCCGGCAGCTCGCCGACTGGTCCGGCCGCATCGCCCGCCCCACCGCGATCCTGGTGGTCTCCGCGCACTGGGAGGACGCCCCGCTCACCCTCGGCGCGACCGCCGACGGGGTCCCCCTCACCTATGACTTCTGGGGCTTCCCGCAACGCTACTACGACGTCACGTACACGGCTCCCGGAGCGCCCGCGCTGGCGGAGAAGGTGCGCGGCCTGGTCGGCGGCCCGGTCCGCCAGGACCCCGCCCGGGGCCTGGACCACGGCGCCTACGTCCCGCTGAAGGAGATGTACCCCGGGGCCGACATCCCGGTGCTCCAGGTCTCCATGCCGTCCCTGGACCCCGTCGAGCTGCTGGGGCTGGGCGAGCGCCTGGCCCCGCTGCGCGACGAGGGCGTGCTGATCGTCGGCAGCGGGTTCACCACCCACAACCTGCGCGAGATGTCCCGCAGCGCGCACGGCACCGCCCCGGCCTGGTCGGTGGAGTTCGACGACTGGGTGAGGCGCGCGGTGGCCGACCACGACGTCGACGCCCTGCTGGACTTCGAGCACAAGGCGCCGGCGGCCGCGATCGCCCACCCGCGCAGCGACCACTTCGCGCCGCTGTTCGTCGCGCTGGGCGCCGGGCTCGCGGACCACCGCGGGTCCGCGTCGACCGTGGACGGGTTCTGGCACGGGCTGGCCAAGCGCTCCTTCCAGTTCGACTAGGACCCGCCGGACCGCCGAAAACGCGTGGCGGAGTGTCCGCGGTGTCCGGGAGACTCGTCCCATGTCGGACACCCCTGAGAACGCGCGCTCCGTGGCGGACCTGGTCAGGGTCCAGGGCCGGATCAAGTACCTGCACTTCTGGGGCCACCACCCCCACCCCTCCGGCGAGGTCTCGGCGAGCTGCCTGTCGCAGTGGTGGCCCGCCGACTTCACCGTGGACGGGGTCCTCTACCGCACCGCCGAGCACTACATGATGGCGGGCAAGGCACGGCTCTTCGGCGACGACGAGGTCCTCGGGGAGATCCTCGCCTGCGAGCACCCGCGCGAGGCCAAGGTGCTGGGCCGCAAGGTCCGCGGGTTCGACCAGGAGGCCTGGGAGGCGGCCCGGTTCGGCATCGTGGTGGACGGCGGTGTCGCCAAGTTCGGGCAGAACGCCGACCTGCGGGACTTCCTGCTCGGCACCGGGCGGCGGGTGCTGGTGGAGGCCAGCCCCCGGGACCGGATCTGGGGCATCGGGATGTCCGCCTCGCACGAGAACGCCGAGAACCCGGCGCTCTGGCGCGGGCACAACCTGCTGGGCTTCGCCCTGATGGAGACCCGCGCCCGGCTGGCCGCCGCGGCCTGACCCGCCTGGCGGCGCCGGGCCGACCGGGTCGGATCCGGCACGGCCCGGGGCCCGGATACGGCCGGAACGACGCGTCCGATTCCCGCCGGACTCGCGAGCCCGCAGCGGCCAGGATCGTTCCCATGAACGAGAACACGCACCACACCGCCGAGGCCGCGCTCGTCACCGGCGGCGGCCGGGGGATCGGGGCCGCGATCGCCGTCCGGCTGGCCGAGGCGGGCTTCGACGTCGCCCTCACCTACGAACGCGACGAACGGGCCGCCGCCGAGGTCGTCTCCCTGATCGAGAAGCACGGACGGCGCGGGCTGGCCCTGCGGGCCGACGCCTCCGACGCCGACGCCGTCACCGGGGCGGTCGACCGGGCGGCCGCCGAGTTCGGGAGGCTGGACGTCCTGGTCAACAACGCCGCGGTCTTCCCCGTCGGTCCCCACGACGGTCACACCGTCGAGGAGATCGACCGGGTGCTGGCGGTCAACGTCCGGGCGCCCTTCCTGGCGTCCCGGGCGGCGGCCCGCCACATGGACGGCGACGGCCGGATCGTCACCGTGGGCAGCAACGTGGCGACCCGGGTGCCCTTCGGCGGCCTCACCCTGTACACCCTGAGCAAGTCGGCGCTGGCCGGCATGACCCGCGGGCTGGCCCGCGACCTGGGCCCGCGCGGCATCACGGTCGCCCAGGTCGACCCGGGCCCCACCGACACCGACACCAATCCGGCGGACGGCCCGAACGCCGACGGCATCCGCTCCCTGGTGCCGCTGGGCCGGTTCGCCCGCCCCGCGGAGATCGCCGAGACGGTCGCCCATCTGGTCGGCCCGGGCGGCCGGTTCATCACCGGCGCGGTGCTCCCCGTCGACGGCGGCATCAACGCCTGACCCGGAGGCGGGCCTCCCTCCCCGTGGCGGTGCGGGAGGCCCGCGTCGGGCTCAACGGCCCATGACGGCGCCGCCGTTGACCTGGATCACCTGGCCGGTGACGTGCCCGGCCCCGGGCGAGGCCAGCCAGGCGATCGTCTCGGCCACGTCCTCGGGCAGCCCGGCCCGGCCGGTGACGGTCTGGGAGACCAGCCGGTCGTGCCGGGCCTGTGTCATCCCCCCGCCGAAGAACCCGGTCCGGGAGATATAGCCGGGCACCACGATGTTCACCGTGCACCCGGTCGGCCCCAGCCGGGCGGCCAGGTCGAAGGTCCAGCCGTGCAGGGCGGCCTTGGTGGCGGAGTAGGAGCCCCCGCCGCCGCGCACCGCCGCGATGGAGCCGACGTTGACGACCCGGGCGCCGCCCTCGCGCAGGTACGGCAGGAGCGCCTCGGTCGACAGGACGGCGGTGAGGACGTTGGCCGCCCAGTCGTCCGACCAGCCCCGCGCGATCCCGGCCAGGGTGTCGTCGGGGGCCGGCCGCAGTCCCCCGGCGTTGTTGACGACGACGTCCACCCCGCCCAGGCGCTCGGCCAGGGCGGGCAGGTGCTCGCCGACGGCGGCCGGGTCGGCCAGGTCGAGGGCGGCGCGGTGCGCGGCGTCGTCGCCGTAGCGGGAGCGCAGCTCACCGACGGCCTCGTCCAAGGGGCCCTCACGACGGCCGGTCAGCCCGACGCGGTAGCCGCGGGCGGCCAGGGCGCGGGCGGTGGCCAGGCCGACACCGGTGCCCCCTCCGGAGACGACCGCGGTGCGGGCGGTGCCGGGTGTGCCGGGGGCGGGCATGTCGGAAGCGGGCATGTCGGGGTCGCTTTCTCCAGGGGGCGGTCCGCTCCGCACCCTGCCCCGGGCGCCGGTGCGGCGCAAGGGGATTTCCGGTCCCGGGCCGCCGTCAGGAGGACGATCCGATGAGGGCCACCCGTTCGAGGACGCCTTCCGCGACCTCCGGGGGGAGCGGGATGTTGCCGGTCCCCTCCGCGAGGTCCGCCCCCTCCTGGCCCAGGGAGTAGGTCCAGAAGTCGCGCATGACCTCCCCCGCCCCGTCGTCGTAGCCGCACTCGTAGGCGAACACGTGGTTGACCCGCATGATGGGGTAGCCGTCCCCCGTCACACGGCCGGTCAGGGAGAAGTCGCCGCCGGTCAGGTCGATCTGCTCGGCGGCGGCCCGGGCCGCCTCCCCCTCCGGGAAGAGGACCTGCTGCTCGGGCCCGTAGAGGGACGCGACGTACAGGCCCATCTCCTGGGCGCGGGCGACGTTCGCGAAACCGATGGCCCCCGGCGTCTGGGCCACCATCTCGGCCACGCCCTCGTCCCCGGACGCGACCCGCACGGACTCGCCCCAGCCGCCGGGGGTCCACTCCGCCTCCGTCTCCAGGTAGCGCTCGAACACCTGCGCCGTGGAGGCGCCGTCGTCGTGGCGGACGGCGGTGATGGGCCCCGAGTAGCCGTCCGGCCCGGTGAACTCGCTGTCGGCCAGGTCCCCGTAGTCTGTGACCCGACCGCTGAAGATGTCGGCCAGCGCCTGCGCCGACAACGTCACCTCCTCGCCATCCTCGATGTTGTGGATGATGGCGACGGAACCGGTCAGCACGGGGAACTGCACCACGGGACAGCCTCGGGCCTCCTCGGCGGCGGCCGCCTGGTCGGCGGTGAGAGGGGCTTCGGAGGAACCGAAGTCGGTGGCTCCGTCGACGAACTCCTGCGCTCCGGCCCCGGATCCGACCGGCTGGTAGGAGATTTCCGCCCCGGGCTGCCGCTCCCCGTACTGCGCGGCCCATGCCTCCAGGGTCGGCCCCAGGAAGGTGGAGCCGCTGCCCGTGACCACCCCGCTCAGCGTGGAGGGCTCCGCGCTCGGTGCCACCGCCGCGTCGAAGTCCCCGGTCCCGCCGTCGCCCTCCACTCCCCTCAGGCCGTCGAGCAGCAGGGCGGTCACGCCGACCCCGCCGACGAGGGTCACCGCCAGGGCCCCGGCGCCCAGGGCCAGCGGCCACACCCGCCTGCGGCGGGGAGGGGGCGCCGCCCCCGCGGGCCGCAGGCCCCCCGGCGGTACGGGCCCGTGGGGCGGCGGCCCGCCCGGGACCGGTGACGGGCCGTTCCCCGGCGGCGGGGTCGGGGCTCCCGGCGAAGCCCCCGTGGACCGTCCGCCGGGAGCGGTGTCCCCCTGGTCCCAGTGGGCGCGGATGAGCCCGGTGACGATCGTTGTGTCGTCCTGCTCCCGGGGGGCTCCCGCCACGGCGTGCACCAGCTCCGAGGCCCGGGGCCGCAGCGCCGGGTCCTTGGCCAGGGCCCGGCGCACCGGCTCCGCCAGCTCCGCCGGCAGTCCGGCCAGGTCGGGCTCCTCGTGGAGGATGCGGTACATCAGGGTCTCCGCGCCGCCCTCCCCGAACGGGGAGCGCCCGGTGGCGGTGTAGGCGGCGACCGCGCCCCAGGCGAACACGTCGGCCTCGGGGCCGCTGTCGCCGCGGTAGCGCTCGGGGCTCATCCACGCGGGCGAGCCGATGAGGCCGCCGGTCCGGGTGTGCGAGGTGAGGTCCGCGGCGCGGGCGATCCCGAAGTCCAGCACCTTGGGGCCGTCCGGCGCCAGGATGACGTTGGCGGGCTTGAGGTCGCGGTGGACGACCCCGGCCGCGTGGATGGCGGCGACCGCCTCGGCGATGCCCGCGGCCACCACCCGGGCCTGCCCGGCGGGCAGGGGGCCGCCGACGCGCACCCGCCGGGCCAGCGTGGGCCCGGGCAGGTAGGCGGTCGCGTACCAGGGGTGCTCGGCGTGGGAGTCGTGGGCCAGGACCGGTGCGACGCACAGCGCCCGCACCCGCAGCATCAGCTCGACCTCGGCGGCGAAGCGGGCCCGGAACTCGGGCTCCCCGGAGAACTCGTCGCGGACGACCTTGATCGCCGCCCACCGGCCGTCGGGGCCGGTCGCCCCGTAGACCACCCCCATGCCTCCGGCGCCGAGTCTGCCGTGCACGGTGAACGGCGGGATCGTGCGGGGGTCGGACGCCCGCAGGGGCGTGAGGTCGGGTGCCGGCTGGTGCATGGGTGTCCTCGGTTCGGCGTGGCCCGCTCGGGTCGGGTCGGGTCCGTCCCGTTGGACGCCCGGAACCCCCGAGTCGTTCAACCCGATTGGAGACAATGCGCCCTTAAGTCCGATATCGAGAAAGGGATCACCCGAAGATCATGGGGATTTCACCGCCTCCTTGTCCGATTTCCGGCCACGGGCCGGATCATGGAGGAGTAGAGTCCGAAAAGCGGACAGTACGGTGCCCCCGGCACCCTGGTCCCGTTCCCCGGAGCGCTTCGGGTCCCGGCACGCACATGCCGACGCCCGCCCGTCGTGGCGCCCGCCGACTCCGGGAGACCGATCACCGATACGGCGGATGTCGCGCCGTTTCCGGGAAGCACCGTTCTTCCTTTTCGACGAGGACGAACCACAATCGGGGAATTCCGATGGCCTATTACCGTATTCAGCTGAGCGACGGCTCCTCCCACACGGTGCAGGCGGTGCGCCTGCGCACGGACGCCCGCAGCCTCTACCTGGAGGAGCGCACCGCGGGGAACTGGCGCGAGGTGTTCGCCAACCCGCTGACCGACGTGGCGCGGGTGCAGCGCCGCTTCACCGAGAACGACGGGACCTGGACCTGGCTCAACGAGCGGCTGCCCGCTCCGATCGGCGGCGTCCGGGCCTGGTGACCCGGCGGGGCCCGGCCGCCCGGGCCCCGCGGGACACCCCTACCAGGGCAGGACCCCGTGGGCGTCCGGATCGGACGCGCCGGCCAGGTGCCCCCACAGCACACCGTTGGGGCCGTCCTCGGGCAGGGTCGCCAGGTGCAGGACCACCCGTGCCCCCTGCTCGGCGGTGCGGGTCCCCGCGTACCCGTTGAGGTCGGTGGCGCAGTACCCGGGGTTGGCGGCGTTGACCTTCGCCCCGGCGCCGGCCAGCTCCTTGGCGTACAGGGCGGTCGCCATGTTCAGGGCCGCCTTGGAGGCCGGGTAGGGGAGGCCGCCGCTGATCCCGAAGAACGGGCTCTCCGGATCGGTCAGCGTGCCGATCGAGCCGATCTCGCTGGACACGTTGACCACGCGGGGCGCGGGCGAGCGGCGCAGCAGGCCCAGGAAGGCGTCGGTCACCGCCACCGGGCCCAGCAGGTTCACCTCCAGCACCTCGCGGAAGGCGGCGAGGTCGGTCGCCCCGGCCGCGCCCCAGCCCAGGGCCACGCCCGCGTTGTTGACGAGCACGTCGAGCCGCCCGTGCTCGTGCGCCACCCGCTCCGCGGCCGCCGCGACGCCGGCCGCGTCGGTGACGTCGATCTCCAGCGGGTGCGCGGTCACCCCCTCCTTCTCCAGCGCGCGCACCGCCTCGGCACCGCGCCCGGCGTCCCTGGATCCCACCAGCACGGTCATGCCCTCCAGCCCCAGTAGTCGCGCGGTCTGGAATCCGATACCCCTGTTCGCCCCGGTGACCAGGGCGATCCTCGTGTTCGTCTCGCTCATGCCGCCATCGTGCGCCCGGCCGCGGCCCGGGCATAAGGGCACCGCGCAGCGTGGTACCGGCGGTACCACTGTCATCCGGTCCGGGATCGGGCAGGCTGGACGCGAGGGGGAGGAGACATCATGGACCGCACCGGACTGGCGGCCTTCCTGCGCGCCCGCCGCGCCGGGCTGACCCCCGCCGACGCGGGGCTGCCCGACACCGGGCGGCGCCGGGTGTCGGGGCTGCGCCGGCAGGAGGTCGCCCAGCTGGCCGGCATCTCGGTGGAGTACTACGTGCGGTTGGAGCAGGCCCGGGGCCCGCACCCGTCCCGGCAGGTGCTGTCGGCCCTGTCCCGCGCCCTGATGCTGGACACCGACGAGCGCGCCTACCTGTTCCGCCTGGCCGACGCGGAGGCCCCCGCCGCCCGGACCCCGAACCGCGAGGTGTCCACCGCCGTGCGGTACCTCATCGACGGGCTGCCGACCACGCCCGCCTACGTGCTGGACGCGGGGTACGAGGTGCTGGCCTGGAACGCGATGGCCGTCCACTTCATCGGCGACATGGGGGCGCTGCCGCGGGAGCGGCGCAACATCATCGAGTGGATGTTCGCCCGGCCCGAGCCGGACCCGCACTGGGAGGACGAGAACACCGACTGCTTCGCCCGCTACTCGGTGGCGGACCTGCGCACCGCCTACGCCCGGTACCCGGGGGACCCCGGCATCACCCGGCTGGTCACCTCGCTGCTGGGGGCCTCGCCCCGGTTCCGGGAGATGTGGGAGTCACAGGTGGTGCGCCAGCGGCGCGGGTTCACCAAGCGGATGGACCATCCGGCGGTGGGGCCGCTGGAGTTCGAGTGCCAGGTGCTCCACGTGCCGGACGGGGACCAGCGGGTGATGCTGTACTGCCCCGAGCCGGGATCGGACACCGAGCGGGCGCTGCTGCGGCTGGCCGGGCAGGCCCCGCCGAGCCCCGACGGGACGCCCGTCCTCCGGCCGGGCCGGGCCCCGTGCGGCCCGGGGGACGTGGTGGAGGTCCCGGCGCCGGAGGTGGTACGCCGTTCGGCCGGGACCGTGTGACCTCGGGCGCTGTCGTGATCACGGAGAGCATGTGTAATCTGCCTTCGGGTCACGAGTGAGGGGAACGCCATGGACGGTCGCACCGGGAACGGTCGTCTGCGGCCGTCGGCCGTGCTCGGCGACCTCGCGCGCGCCGCGGTGCCGCCGCTGCTGCCCGCCGGACTGTCCGCCGCCGCGGCCTGCGCCGCCCTGTCGGCGGAGGCGGCGACGGGGACCCCGGTGTCGCCGGTCCTGCCCGTCCTCGCGCTGGTCGCCCTGGTGGCGGGCGCCCCGGTCTCGGTCGCCGCCGTGCTGCTGGTGGGCGCGGCCGCAGTGCTGGGCCGCCGCGCGGACCCGGCCGGGGTCCGTCGCCGCGCGGTGCGCGCCGCCCCGGCCGTCCTGCTGTGGGCGGTGCTCCTCGCGGCACCGGCCGCGGCCCTCCTGTTCCTGGACCCGGCGCCGTGGCACCTGGTCGCGGCGGCCGCCGTGCTGCTCCCGCTGCTGCCCGCCCTGCTGCTGGCGGTCCCGGTCTCCGTGGTGACCGGCCGGCCGCTGCACCGGGTACTGCCCGCCACCCTGACCCCGCGCGGACTGCGCGCGCTGCTCGGCGGGCTGCGCTCCGCGATCCCGGACCCCGGGCGCACGGCTGACCGGCCGTCGATCGCCGCACCCGTCCCGGTGGCGCTGCTGCTGGGAACGGTCGTGGTGTCCGGTGCCGCGTGGGGCGCCGCGGGCCCGGGCGCGCAGGCCCCGGACGGCCCGGAGACCGTGCACATCGAGGCGTCCGACGGGGTCGAGCGCCGTTTCTCGGTGGACCTGGCGGTCCCCGACGAAGGCTCCCGGGCGGACGCCCGGATCGGCGACCACCAGGTGGACGCCTTCTGGCGGAGCGGCCCGGCCGAGGGGGCGCCCACCCTGTACCTGCGGGTGTGCCCGGTGACGGAGTCCTGCGAGGACGGCGCCCCGCGGGCACTGGACGTGACCGCCACCGGGCCCGAGTCGATGCGGCTGGTCCTGCTCACCTGCGCGGAGACCGGCTGCCCGGACACCGGCTCGGGCGGCGCGCCCGAGAGCGGGCCCGGCGACGCGGACCCCGATCCCCTGCCCCCCGCCGACGCCGTCACCGGCCGGAGCACCCCCGCCCCGGCCACCGGCGCGGCCGACCCCTCCTGCACTCCCCCGGGCTGCACACCCCGCGCCTGACCCCGTTCCCCCGGCGGGAACGCCCCGGCAGCGAAGCCGATCCCTTCCGCACTCCTCCGAGCCGCACACCCCACGCCTGCCCCAGCCGCCCCACCCGCTCCCACGGCAGAAACGCCCCGGGGGCGAACCGGGAGCGGCGGTCGGCACCGCCCCGTGTCCCATGTCGGGGCGCGCCGGGAACGACGCGCAACCGCGAACGGCACCGCACGGACGGCGCCCCGCCTCCCACCGGCGAGAACGAGCCGGTGCGAGCACCCCCGGGCCTCCCCGCGGGACAACCGGGGAACGACCGTCGGCGTCATCACCCTGTTCGCCCTCCCCATCCCCCGGAGCACCCCGTGTCCCTGCCGTCTCCCCCACCTCTCCAGCCTCTCCCGTCTCCCGCGCCCCCGGAGGACCGCTCCCCCGCGCCGCCGCGCACGTTCGCCCTGGTCCGCGAGGGCCTCCAGAGGGGCGGCGGGTCCCTGGTGGCGGCCGCGGCCCTGTTCTTCCTGCCCTGGTGGCTCCTGCTGAGCGCCGTGCTCATCGGCGAGGAGCTCCACCCCCCGGACCCCGGAGCGGTGGGTCCGCTGGACGGCCTCAACCTGGTCGCGGCGCTGTGCCAGACGGCCGGGTTCCCGGTGTTCCTGGCACTGTCCGCCCTGCTCGGCTTCGGCCACCGGGTGGACCGTCCGGTCGGGTTCGGCGGAGCCCTGCTCGGTGTGCTCCGCCGCCTCCCCGCCCTGTTCATGTGGGTGCTGCTGTGCGGCGCCGTACCGGCCGTGCTGCTCCTCGCGGCCGCCGCGCCCGCCCTGCTGACCGGCTTCTCGCTGCCGGGGAGCGCGGTCTCCGCGGTCCTGGTCCTGCTCTGCCTGCCCGTCCTGGCGGCCGTGTACCTGTCACTGCCGACCGCCGTGCTGCACGGTCTCCCCCTGGGCGTGGGGATCCGGGACGCCTGGAGGATGGCGAAGGGGCGGCGGATCCGCTCCCTCCTGGTGCTGCTGCTCTCCCTGGCGGCGCTTCCGCTGAACGCCCTGCCGACCACGCTCGCGCCGGTCCTCGCCGACGACGCGGTCCTCGGGCTCCTGGTGGCCACGGCCGCCGAGATCCCGCTGGTCCTGCTCCTGCAGCCGGCGGCGGCCCTGGTGGCGGCCTCGCTCGCGGTTCCCCGCACGGCACGGGGATGACGCGGGCCCGGGGCCGCGCGCGGCGGACGGGCGACAACGCGGGGCCGAGCCTTACGCCCCTACGGACGGCGCCCCGTGCCCGGTGTGCGGGAGGGCCGCCCGCCCGGTATTCGGCGGGCGGAAGGGGCCCGGGGGTTGTCGCTAACGTTGACGGCACGCCCCGCCCCCCGGCCGCGGCCGCCCGGCACGGGTACGAGAAGTGGAGAACAGCCATGAGCGAGACACCCCCCGAACCCGACGAGAGCAGACCCGACGGCGGGCCACCGCCGCCGCGGCGGCGGGTCAACCGGCGCGAGCAGATCCTGCGCGCGGCCGCCGACGTGTTCGCCACCCAGGGGTTCCACAACACCTCGCTGGCCGACATCGCGACGATGCTGGACATCACCCCGGCCGGGGTCCTGCACCATTTCGGTTCCAAGACGGGCCTGCTCACGGCGGTGCTGGAGCTGCGCGACGACACCGAACCGGCACCCGGGGGCAGCCCGATGCTGGACCACCTGGTGACCACCGCCAAGCGCAACTCCGAGCGTCCCGGCACCACCCAGCTGTACGCGGTGCTGTCGGCCGAGAGCGCCACCGAGGACCATCCGGCCCAGGGCTGGTTCCGGGAGCGCTACACGGTGCTGCGCCGGGACATCGAGGGCGCGATCCTGGACCGGCTGGGCCCCGAGCAGCGCGGCCCCGCGGGCGCCCCGGGCCCCGGGGGGCACTCGCCGGCCGGGGCCGCGGCGGCCGCCGTCATCGCCGTCATGGACGGCCTCCAGGTGCAGTGGCTGCTGGACCCCGAGGCGGTCGACATGGCCCTGGTGACGGAGACGGTCATCGACGCCCTCGTGGCCCGGCTGGCCCGGGGCGAGTGATCCGGCCCGGGGTGGGAGTGACCCCGGGGCGGTGACGGAGAACGGCCCGTTCCGGATGTCCGGAACGGGCCGTTCCCGCACAACGACGGGGGCGCCGGGGACCGTGCGGTCCCCAGCGCCCCCGGGCGTTCGAAGCGGTGGAGTCCGCGGGGCCTACTGCTCGCCGTGGACGGAACCCGGCGGGATGGAGCCGTCGGTGACGTACGGCTCGCCGGTGACGCTCTCGGACTGCCACTCCTCCCAGCTCAGCTGCCAGAAGCCCCAGCCGTTGTTCCACTCCTTGATGCGCTCGGTCCCGGTGGTCTCCACGACGTCGCCCATGAGGGTGTTGTCGAAGAACCACCTGGCGTCGTCCATCCGCATGTTCGTGCACCCGTTGGAGGTGTTCGCGCTGCCGATGTTGCCGTTGTAGGACGCCTCGTGGAAGAACTCGCCGCTGGTGGAGGTCCGCACCGCGTACTGGACGTCGACCTTGTAGGAGCCCGGGCTGCCCTCGGGGATGCCCACGGTGCTGGAGTCCATGGTCAGGTGCTCGTAGCGCTCCATGAGCACGTGGATGCCGCTGCTGGTGGTGTCGAAGTTGCGGCTGGCCTTGCCGTTGCTCACCGGGATGGTGCGCTCGTGCTCGCCGTCGACCGTCACGACGGCCTCGTGGTCGGGCACGTTCATGGTGACGATCAGCTCGCGGCCGATCTCGAAGTCGATCTTGGTGTTGCGGACGCCGTAGACGCCCTCGGAGGCCTCGACCCCGGCCAGGTGCGCCTCGACGGAGACCTGCTGGTACGGGTCCCAGTGCTCCTCGGGGCGGAAGGCGACCCGCTTGTCGTCGAGCCAGCGCCACGACCCGGCGACACCCTGCTCGGAGGTGATCCTGATGGAGTTCTCGACCTGGGCCTTGTTGGTGACCGGCAGGTCGAAGGCCAGGACGATCGGCATGCCGACGCCCACGGTCTGGCCGTTCGCCGGGTAGGTGCCGTAGGGGTCCAGCTCCAGGCGCTGACCGGGGACGGCCGCCTCGGTGGTGAACTCCTGGACCAGCTCGGTGCTCTCGCCGGCCTCGTTCTCGGCGGTGGCCGTGACCGTGACCGTGGCGCCCGGGCGCAGGTTCCAGTCGCTGATCCACTCGGTGCCGTCACCGTTGAGGGTGCCGGTCATCTCGTACAGGGAGGGGTCTTCCTCCTCCCCGCCCTCGGCGGCGGCCTCGTCCGGCACCACCTGGTCGACCTTGACCTCGGAGATCGTGCCGTTCTCGGCGGTCACCGTGATGGGGGTGTTGGGCGCGACCGTCTCGGCACCGTCCTCGGGGGCGATGGCGAGGGTCGCGGGCTCCGCGTCGGCGGCCGGGTCGGTGTTGTTGCTCTGCGTCTCGGCGCCACCGGAAGTACAGGCGGTCGCCGCGAGCGCGAGCACCGCCAGACCGATGCCGAATCGGCTGAACGCCGACGGGTGGGTCCTGCCCGTCACGTCTGGACCTCCATGTTTCACCTCGAACGCCATGTGTCTACGCCACCTAAGACGCGCATGTGCGGAAAAGGTTCTGAAATCCCACACATCGGTACGGGACGGTTATCCGACAGGGGGATGAGGGGCCGGAACCGACGACGATACACCCTGGGGGTACCGGACCGAAGCCGTCCGATACGAGATTAGGGCCACCCGTAAACCACCCTGTACACGCGGGGGTCCGCCGCCTAGAATCCTGAGCACTTGCTCAGGTTTTCAGGAGGCCCGATGCCGTGGCTGTGGTTGGCCGGAGCGATCGTCTCGGAGGTGATCGCGACCACGTCCCTCAAGCTCTCCGAGGGCTTCACCCGCCTTGTTCCCTCGATCGTGGTCGTGGTCGGCTACGTCGGGGCCTTCTACATGCTGAGCCGGGCGCTCAGCCGGGGCATGGACCTGGGCGTCGCCTACGGGGTCTGGGCCGCGGTGGGGATCGCCCTGGTGGCGGTCATCGGGGTCGTGCTCTTCTCCGAGTCGCTCACCTGGGTCCAGATCGGCGGCATCGCGCTCATCATCGGCGGGGTGATGGCCCTGGAGATGGGCGGCCGCCATTGAGCGGGGGCGCGGGCTCGGCCCCGCCCACCGACGGGCGCCGGCTCAAGGGCGAGCGGCGCAGGCGGCTGCTCGTCGACGCCGTGCTGAGGGTCGTCGGGCGCGAGGGCGTGGCCGCGGTCAGCCAGCGGCGGGTGGCGGCGGAGGCGGGCGTGCCGCCCAGCGCCGTCATGTACCACTACGCCTCCGTCGACGACCTGCTGCTGGCGGCCCTCACCCGGGTCAACGACTCCTACGTCGCCGCGCTGGAGGAGCTGGCGCGGGATCCGCGGACGGCCCCGCGCGGGCTGGCCGAGCTCGTCGCCGCACCGGACCGCGAGCACCTGCGGGCCGAGTGCGAGCTGTTCCTGATGGCGGCGCGCCGCCCCGTGCTGCGTCCGGAGGCCGAGCGCTGGAGCCGGGCCGTGGACGCGTTCCTCGCCCCCCACCTGGACGACCCGGTCGACCGGGCGGCCGCGGCCGCCGCCGTCGACGGGCTGTTCCTGCGCGGCTGCCTGGAGGACCCGCCGCCCGGGGTCGAGGAGGTGCACCGGATCATCGCGCGGCTCGTGTCGCCTCGGAGTAGCGGCCCGGCGGGACCCCGATGACCGAGGTGAACTCCCGGGTCAGGTGGGACTGGTCGCTGAACCCCAGGTCCGCGGCCAGCCGCCCCCAGTCGGGCCGCTCCCCCAGCCGGGCGCGCTCGGCCGCCTCGTAGAAGCGGTACCGGCGGATCACCGTCTTGGGCGACAGGCCCAGGTGGTCGGAGAACCGGCGCTGCAGCCGCCGCACGCCTAGGCCCTCGCGCTCGGCCAGCTCCGCGACCGAGGTGACCGACGGGTCGGCGGCCACCCGCTCGGCGATGTCGCGGGTGTCCTCGGCCGGGTGCCGCCCGGCGGGTGCCAGGCCGGCCAGGAACTCCTCCACCAGGGCCGTCAGCGGGACCGCCGAGGCGGGGTCGGCGGGATCGAGGCGGCGGGCCTCCCGCTCCAGCTCCGCGGCCCCGGGCAGGATCTCCCCCGCCGGAAGGGAGAGGTCGACCAGGTCGCTCAGGGGCCGGTCGGTGAAGGGGCGGAAGCCCGCGGGGCGGAACATCACACCCAGCGCCCAGCCGCGGCCGTCGAGGTACCGCCGGCCGATCCGTGTGGTGGGCCCGTGCACGACCGCGGTGCCCGCGGTGAACACGAGGTTCACCACCGGGTGGGCCAGCACCCGCTGGGTGTACGGCTCCCGCAGCTCCCACGACGCGGTCCAGTGGCGGTCCACGAAGCGGGCCAGCCCGGGCGCGGGGGCGGCGCGGTCCAGCCGGAACCGGGTGAGCCCGCGGTCCGGGTCGATGATGCCGCGCGCGTCCTCTGCCACGGGTCGCACGTCCATGCCACCAGTGTGCCCGGGGGCGCGGACACTCCCCGGGCGCGGTGTCGCGTTCCTTCAAGACCGGGGTGGGGCCGGTGCGCCATGCTCGGAGGCGAACACGAGAAGGAGCACGCCGTGAACGAGATCGCCGCACGCTACAGCCGCCTGTCCGACGCCTTCGCCGACCTGGTGGCACAGGTCCCCGAGGAGCGCTGGGCGTCGCCCTCCCCCTGCGAGGGCTGGACGGCCCGGGACGTGGTGGGGCACGTCGTGGACACCCAGGGCATGTTCCTGGGCCTGGTCGGCCGTGAGTTGGGGGACATCCCCAAGGCCGCCGACGACCCGGCCGCCGCCTGGGACGCCGCCCGCGCCGTCGTCCTGGCCGACCTGACCGACCCCGAGCGGGCGGGGGCCGAGTTCGACGGGTTCTTCGGCCGCACGACGTTCGCCCAGGCCGTGGACCGGTTCATCGGCTTCGACCTGATCGTGCACCGCTGGGACCTGGCCCGCGCCACCGGCCTGGACGAGGCCATCGACCCCGACGACGTGCGCTGGGCCCGCCGGGCGACCGAGTTCTTCGGCGACTCCCTGCGCTCCGAGGGCGTCTGCGGCACCGAGCTCACCCCGCCGGCCGACGCCGACGAGCAGACCCGCCTCCTCGCCCACCTCGGCCGCCGCTCCTGGTAGCCCTGACCGTGTCCCCGGTCGGCCGTGTCCGGCGCCCGGGGGCACCGGCCGGCCGTAGGACGGCCCCGCCGCGGACGGCACCGGCCGGCCGTAGGACGGCCCCGCCGCGGGCGGCACCGGCCACCGCCTCCGGCACGGACACTCCCCGGGCCCGACGACGGCGCCCCGCCGAGTGGCACCTACCCCGGACGGGCATCCCGCGGAGTCATCGGCCACCGCCTCCGGCTCGGGTGCTCTCCACGCCCGGTCCAGGCGGCGGTGGCGTCGACGGAGGCCGTGTTCTGGGTGGGGTTCCAGTAGGAGAAGGTGACGTGCGGGTTGTTCGCCAGGTGGGCGGCC
>NZ_JBEXTT010000020.1:0-147026 GCF_040614155.1 Nocardiopsis sp. NPDC006139 | reverse complement strand
CGCCCACGGGGACGTTGCCGACCATGATCTGCCGGGTCTTGCGCCGGGTCGCCAGCGGGCGCGGCGGGGTGGCGGGAATGCCGAGATCGACGGTCACGAGTCCGTCCCTCCGTTGGGGCGCGCGTCGTGCGCCAGGCGGTACAGGCCCTCGTCGATGGGGTCCGGGGCCGGCCGCGGTCCGGTGAGGGCGTCGGACTCGGCCAGCGCCTCGACCGCGGCCAGGGTGATGTCGCGGACGTCCAGCCCGCAGCCGGACAGCACCTCGGCCCGGTTCCCGTGCTCCAGGAACCTGCGCGGGATGCCGAACTCCCGGAACGGGGTGGGGACCCGGGCGTCGCGCAGGGCCTGGGCGATGGTGGACCCGATGCCGCCCACCCGGCTGTTGTCCTCGATGCTGATGACGGTCCGGTGCCTGCGGGCGATGTCGGCCAGCCCGGGGTTGACCGGGGAGACCCAGCGGGGGTCGACCACGGTGACGCCGATCCCCTGCTCCCGGATGCCCTCGGCCACGCTCAGGGACACCCCGGCCAGCGCGCCGATGGAGACGATGAGGACGTCCAGGGAGCCGGACCGGTGCAGGACGTCCATACCGGTGAAGCGGGCCTCGGTGGGGATGTCGCGGCCGGCCGCCCCCTTGGGGAAGCGCACCAGGGTGGGCCCGTCCTTCCAGGCGACCGCCTCCCTCAGGAGCTCGCGCAGCCGGGTGGCGTCCCGGGGGGCCGCGATGCGCAGCCCCGGGACCACCTGGAGCACCGACATGTCCCACATGCCGTTGTGGCTGGGCCCGTCGTCGCCGGTGACCCCGGACCTGTCGAGCACGAAGGTGACCGCCCGGCGGTGCAGGGCGACGTCCATGAGGAGCTGGTCGAAGGCGCGGTTGACGAAGGTGGAGTAGACGGCCACCACCGGGTGGACGCCGCCCATCGCCAGCCCCGCCGCCATGGTGACGGCGTGCTGTTCGGCGATCCCCACGTCGATGACGCGCTCGGGCAGCCGCTCGTACAGCGGGAGCAGGCCCGTGGGCTCCAGCATCGCGGCGGTGATCGCCACGACGTCCGGGCGCTCCTGCGCGATCCCGACCATCTCCCGGCCGAACACCGAGGTGAACGAGGGACCGGAGGGGGACGCGAGGGGCAGGCCGGTCTCCGGGTCCATGGGCTTGATCGCGTGCCCGCGGTCGAGGTCGTCCGTCTCGGTGTGGACGAACCCCTTCCCCTTCTCGGTGACGACGTGGACCAGGACCGGTCCGGGCTCCCCCTTGGCCCGGGTCAGGGCCTCCCGCAGGGCGGGGATGTCGTGGCCGTCCACGGGGCCGATGTAGGCCAGCCCGAACTGCTCGAACACGTTGCGCCCGTCGGCCCCCGCGCGCAGCTCCCTGAAGTGCTCGGCCAGACCGCCCTCGGTGGGGGCGTAGGAGCGCCCGTTGTCGTTGAGGACGATGACGAGCGGCCGGTCGGGGCCGCCGGAGATGTTGTTGACGGCCTCCCAGGCCATGCCGCCCGTCATGGCGCCGTCGCCGATGATCGCGACCACGGAGCGGTCGGTGACCCCGTTGTGGGCGTCGGCGCGGGCCAGCCCGTCGGCGTAGGACAGTGCCGTGGAGGCGTGGGAGTTCTCCACCAGGTCGTGGTCGGACTCGGTGCGGGAGGGGTAGCCGGACAGCCCGCCGGAACGGCGCAGCCGGTCGAAGCCGTCGCGGCGGCCGGTGAGGATCTTGTGCACGTACGCCTGGTGGCCGGTGTCCCACAGCAGGCGGTCGTGCGGGGAATCGAAGACCGTGTGCAGAGCGATCGTCAGCTCGACCACACCGAGGTTGGGGCCCAGGTGGCCGCCCGACCTGGAGACCCGGTCGATCAGGAATCCGCGGATCTCTCCGGCGAGTTCGCGGAGTTCGTCGGTGGTGAACCCGCGCAGCCGCGCGGGTCCGTCCACTCGTTCCAGCAAGGTCATGTGCTCTCCTCGGGCCGCTGGCACGGCCGTGGTGGTGGAAGGGTGCGGGTCACCTGCCGCGGTAGGCGACCTCGTAGGCCATGGCGGTGAGCTCCTCCTGCCAGGGGGCGGGCAGTCCGGAGTCCTCCAGCGCTTCGAGCGCGCGGGCGACGAGCGTGCCGATGCGCTCCTCCATCTCGTGGCCGACCCCGATCTCGTCGAGGCGGTCGCGCAGGGCCGGGACGTCCCAGACCGGGCGCTCCACGAGGGCGCGCACCCGGTCGTCGGCGCGCACCGCCAGGGCCAGGAGCAGGGTCATCTTGTGCTGTTCCAGGTCCAGGCCGACCGGCTTGCCGGCGACCGCCCCGTCGCCGAAGGCGTCGATCATGTCGTCCCGGAGCTGGAAGGCCTCCCCCAGCGCCTCCCCGTAGCCCTCGAACACGGGTGCGAGGTCGGGGCGGCCCGCCAGTGCGGCGCCCAGGGCCAGGGGGCGGTGGATGCTGTAGCGGCCGGACTTGCACACGGCGATCCAGCGGGAGAGGTCGGGGTCGACCACCGCCTCGGCGGCGACGGCGACGTCCAGGTGCTGGCCGATGACGATCTCGGTCAGCAGCTCGTTCCACAGGGGGCGGCAGTGCGGGGGCAGGTCCGCGGTCAGGCGGTCGGCCAGGATGTCGGCGAGGTCCCCGGCCAGGATCGCCACGCCCTCCCCGTAGCGGCGGGCCTCCCCGTGCCAGCCGCGCGCGGCGTGGTCGGCGGCGCGGCGGGCGTGCACGGCGGGCGCTCCGCGGCGGGTGTCCGCCGCGTCCAGGACGTCGTCGTGGATGAGCGCGCCGACGTGGACGAGCTCCAGGGCGGCGGCGCAGTCGACGACGGTGCCGGCCCCGGGGTCGCCGCCCGCGGCCAGGTAGCCGGTGAGGCAGAAGGAGGGGCGCAGGCGCTTGCCGCCCGCGCGGACCAGGGCGGCGACGTCGGCGACGGGGACCGCGCCCCGCGTGTCGACGCGCGACCACCTTCGGTGCTCCTCGGCCAGGAGGCCGTCCAGGCGTTCTTCGACCAGGGCCAGGAGCCGGGTGCGCAGGGCCCGGGGGGCGGTGCGGACCGCGGGGACCGTCATGGGGATTCCTCCACTTCTCGATGCCGGGTCACGCCGTGGGCGCGGAGCGGGCGAGCTTGGCCGGCGGGGAGAAGACGACGTCCTCCCGGGCGACGCTCTCCAGTTCCACGTGTTCGAAGCCGTGGCCGGCCAGCTCCTCCAGCAGCTGGTCGACCAGGATGTCGGGGGCGCTGGCGCCCGCGCTGATCCCCACGGTGCTCACGCCCTCCAGCCAGTCGGACGAGAACTCGCCCACGTCGGGCACCAGGTGGGCGTCGACGCCCATGCCGCGGGCGACCTCGACCATGCGGACCGAGTTGCTGGAGTTGCGGGACCCGACCACCATCACCAGGTCGCTGCGCGGGGCGATCGCCTTGATCCCGTCCTGCCGGTTCTGGCTGGCGTAGCAGATGTCGCTGGTGCCCGGCCCGCGCAGGTCGGTGAAGCGGTCCTTGAGCACGCCGATGATGTCCCGTGTCTCGTCCACGGACAGCGTGGTCTGGGTGAGGTAGGCCAGCGGGGTGTCGGCGGGCAGGTCCAGCCGTTCGGCGTCCTGGACCGTCTCGACGATGATCGTGCGGTCGGGCGCGTGCCCGTAGGTGCCCTCGACCTCCTCGTGGTCGGCGTGGCCGATGAGCAGGAGGGTGCGTTCGTCGCGGGCGAACCGTACGGCCTCCTGGTGGACCTTCGAGACCAGGGGGCAGGTGGCGTCCAGGACGTCCAGGCTCCGCTGGTCGGCGCGGCGGCGCACCTCGGGGGACACGCCGTGGGCGGAGAAGACGCAGACGGCGCCCTCGGGGACCTCCGTCTCCGAATCGACGAAAACCGCTCCCCGCTGTTTCAGCACGCGAACGACGTAATGGTTGTGCACGATTTCCTTACGCACGTACACCGGCGCCCCGTACTGCTCCAGGGCGAGTTCGATGATGGATATCGCCCGCCTGACCCCGGCGCAGAAACCGCGCGGCTCGGCAAGAATTACCTTCTTTTTCTGGGACATCTGGCCCTCTTCCGATTCCGGTGGCGGGAGGCCGCTCGCACCCGGGCCCGACGGGGAAGCGGATCCGATCCCGACGGTCAGCGTTCCTCACTCTGCTGACGCCCGCCGGGACCGTCAACCCCGGGAAGGGCGTACCGGCAAGAAATAGCCATGCATGGCTAGATGCTGTCCCACACGTTATTGCCGCCTGTTTGCCATTCACATGTCAGGAACCGACTCCTAGCTTTGGTCCGAGCACGTCGACCCGATGACCATTCGCCGAATAAAGCAGGCACAGCCGGCTCGAACGGACCGGAGAATCCGTGTGAACACAGCGATCGAACACCCGAAGAGCAAGGTCCCGGCGCCCCGGCCGGCGCACCGCGTCCGACCGGCGGCCCTTCCGGGCGTCCCCGCGGGGCCGGCCGGCGCACCGCCCGACGAGGAAGGGGTGCTCGGCGCCCTGACCGAGAAGCTGTTCGTCTCGCTGGCCCGCAGCGACCAGCGCAGGAAGGGGTCGGACTACCTGCGCGGCCTGCTGTCCACCCCCGGGCGCAAGTCGATCCGCAACATGGCGTCCCTGATCGGCGATTCGGCCACCGGCCAGGGCCTGCACCACTTCATCTGCAACTCCACCTGGGACTGGACCCCCGTCCGCCGGGCGCTGGCCGCCCACCTGCTGCGGACGGCGCCGCCGGTCGCGTGGGTGGTGCGCCCGCTCACCATCCCCAAGGTGGGGCGGCACTCGGTGGGGGTGGGCCGCTACTTCTCCTCCGCCGAGGGCCAGATGATCACCGCCCAGCGGGCGATCGGCGTGTGGATGGCGTCCGACCGCGTCAGCGTGCCGGTCGAGTGGCGGCTCCACCTCTCCGAGCCCCCGCGGTCCGCGTTGGACTGCGGCGGCGTCCGGATCCCGGCTCGGCCCGACCCGGGCCTGCTGGCGGAGCACGCCGCCCAGGCGTGCCTGGCCGTGGCCTCCTGGGGGGCGCCCGTCCGGCCGGCGGTCCTGGACCTGGACGGGGCCGACCCCCTCCCCGCGCTCGAACGGCTGCGCGCCGCCGGCCTGCGCGCGGTGGCGCGGGTGCCCGAGGACGTGGAGTTGCGGGTGGAGGAGCCCGCGCTGACCGGGCACCACGGCCGGACCCTGCCCGCGGGGAGCATCATGCGCGCCTCCCGCGAACTGCGCCGCCCGGTCATCCGGGGCACGGGCGGCGGACCGCGCCCGGTGCGCAGGCCGCCGCTGATGGCCACGGTGCGGGTCGGCCGCCCGGTTCCGGGGTCCGCGGACCCCGCGGGCACCGCCCCCGGCGGGGGCCTGACCCTGGTCGGCCTGGGCCCCGGCGGCCCCGACTGGCCCGGTGAGCTGTGGCTGACCACCTACCCGGCGGACCGGGCGGCGATGGCGATCCCCCGCTCCGCCGACCTGGTCGACCGCGTCGGCCGCTCCCTGGCCTCGGTCGGGGACCGCGTGGGCGTGCGCGACTACGCGGGCCGTTCCTTCAACGGCTGGCACCGGCACATCACCCTGGCGTCGGCCGCCTACGCCGTCGCCGAACTGGCCGGGAGCGCGGGGGCACCGCACCGACCGTGAGAAGCGAACACCCGCCCCCCGGCCCGGCAGACCCCCGTCCCCGCCACGTGGAGCGCTCCGTGTACACCCCGCAGCAGGATCCTCCCGCCCCCTCCGCCCCGCAGCAGCCCGACTGGTCCGCGGACCCCCGGCTGCCGGCCGCCCGGCGGATACTCGCCGGGCGTCCGCCGCTGGTCCGCATCGAGGACGCCGACCGGCTGCGCGCCCGCCTCGCGCGGGTCGCGGCGGGCGAGGACCTCATGGTGGTGGCCGGCGACTGCGCCGAGGACCCCGCCGAGTGCACGGCCCCCGACGCCGCGGCCAAGGCGGCACTGGTCGGGGCCCTGGCGGACGTGGTGGAGGAGAACACCGGCAGGCCGGTCGTCCGGCTGGCGCGCATCGCGGGCCAGTTCGCCAAACCGCGCTCCGAACCCTTCGAGCGGGTGGGCGGCCTGCTCCTGCCCGTGTACCGGGGACACCTGGTCAACGCGCCCGAACCCGTGGCGGAGCTGCGCGCCCCGGACCCGACGCGCCTACTGGCGGGGTACGACGCCGCCCGCACCCTGATGGGGCACCTGGGCTGGTCCCCGGGGGCGGGCCGCCCGCGGCCGGCGGCACCGGTGTGGACGGCGCACGAGGCCCTCCTCCTCGACTACGAGGCCCCCCTGCTGCGCCGGGCTGCGGACGGCCGGCTCTTCCTGTCGTCCACCCACTGGCCGTGGATCGGGGACCGCACCCGGGACCCGCGCGGGGCGCACGTCGACCTGCTGGCCCGGGTGGCCAACCCCGTCGCCTGCAAGGTCGGCCCGTCCGCGGACCCCGGCGAGCTGCTGCGGGTGTGCGAACGCCTCGACCCGGACCGCACCCCGGGCCGCCTCACGCTCATCGCCCGTATGGGCGCCGACGCCGTCGGGTCCCTGCTCCCGCCGCTGGTCGCGGCGGTGCGCGGCGCGGGCCACCCGGTCATCTGGATGTCCGACCCCATGCACGGCAACACCGTCAAGACGCCGTCGGGGCTCAAGACGCGCTACCTGGAGGCGATCGTCCGCGAGGTCCGGGGGTTCGGGGCGGCGGTCCGGTCCGCCGGCGGGACCGCCGGCGGCCTGCACCTGGAGACGACCCCCGACGCGGTCACCGAGTGCGTGCCCGACCGGCGCCACGACGAGCGCGTGGCCGACAAGTACACCAGCCTGTGCGACCCCAGGCTCAACCCGGACCAGGCCGTCGCCGTCGCCTCGGCCTGGTCCGCCCGATGAACGCCCCCCGAGCGAGGAGACGGCGATGCAGGACATGAAGGACGAAGTGGTGCTGGTGACCGGCGCCGCGAGCGGCATCGGCGCGGCCGTGGCACGGGGCGCAGCGGAGCGGGGGGCCGCGGTGGCGGTCTTCGACCGCGACCCCGCGGCCCTGGACTCGGTCGCCGGGAGCCTGGCCGACGCGGGCCTGGACGTCGCCGCGGTCGCGGGCGACGTGCGCTCGCCCGACGACGCCCGGCGGGCGGTGGAGGCCGTGCGTGACCGGTGGGGGCCGCCGGACCACCTGGTGAACGCGGCCGGGATCATGCGCCCGGGCCCCGCCCGGGACCTGTCCGAGGCCGACTGGGACGAGAGCCTGGACGTCAACGCCAAGGGCGTGTTCGTCATGTCCCGGGCCGTCGTGGGGGACATGGTCGCCCGCTCACGCGGCTCCATCGTCACGGTGGCCTCCAACGCCGCCGGCACCGCCCGCGCCGGGATGGCGGCCTATGCCGCGTCCAAGGCCGCGGCCGAGATGTTCACCAAGTGCCTGGGGCTGGAGGTGGCCGGGCACGGCGTCCGCTGCAACGTCGTGGCGCCGGGGTCCACCGACACCCCCATGCTGCGCGCCCTGTGGCGGGCCTCGGGCGCCGACCCCCGGGGCACGCTCGACGGCACCCCGGAGGCGTACCGGGTGGGCATCCCGCTGCGGCGGATCGCCTCCCCCGACGACATCGCCGACTCGGTGCTCTTCCTGCTGTCCGACCGGGCGGCGCACATCACCATGCACACCCTGACCGTCGACGGCGGAGCCACCCTGGGCACCTGAACCGCCGCCCGGGCGCGGCGGCGCGCCCGCCGGAGAAGGACACCCGACCGACACCGGAAGGACGACCATGCCGACCATCCCACCGATCCGCTCCTACCCTCTGCCGGGGCCCGACGACCTTCCGGCCCCCCTCGTGGACTGGGAGCCGCGAGCGGACCGGGCCGTCCTGCTCGTCCACGACATGCAGAAGTTCTTCCTCCGCCCCTTCGACGACGCCCCCGACCTGCGCAAGACGCTCGTCGAGCAGTGCACCCGGCTGCGCGAGCGCTGCGCCTCCCTGGGGATCCCCGTCGCCTACACCGCCCAGCCCGGCCGGATGACCCCGCCGGAGCGCGGTCTGCTGATGGACTTCTGGGGGCCGGGGATGACCGGTTCCCCCGAGGACCGCGAGGTCGCCGCGCCCCTGGCTCCGGGCCCGGAGGACTGGATGTTCACCAAGTGGCGCTACAGCGCCTTCCACCGCTCCGACCTGCTGGGCAGGATGCGCGCCCTGGGACGGGACCAGCTCATCGTGTGCGGCGTGTACGCGCACGTCGGCGTCCTGATGACCGCCGTGGACGCCTACAGCAACGACATCCGGGTGTTCCTGCCGGCCGACGCGGTCGCGGACTTCGACGCCGAACGCCACCGGTGGGCCCTGGAGTACACCGCCCTGCGCTGCGGGAGGGTCACCCTGACCGACCGCCTGCTCGACGCGCTGGCACCGGCGGGCGGGGCGGGCGCGGGGGTGGGCGGATGAGCGGCACCCGGCCGTACGGCGGCCACGACCCGTTCGCCGCGGTCCTGTCCGGCGACGCGCCCGCCTTCGCACTGCTGTACCGGCCCGAGACCTCGCCGGGCGAGGTCGAGGTGCTCACGGGCGAGACCGCCGTCCACGACACCCTGGCCGACCTGCCGCTGGAGGGGGCCCGCGCGGACGGCGGGGGCGGGGAGCGGCACGACCTGCTGGTGGCCGTCCCCTACCGGCAGATCCGCGAGCGCGGCTTCGACCACATCGACGACGGCGCCCCCCTGGTCGCGCTCCGGGTCACCGGACAGGGGAGGATGCCGCTGGCGGAGGTGTGCGAGCGCGTCCCCGACCCGGGGATCACCCTGTCGGGCGGCGCCTTCGACGTGGACGACGACGCCTACGCCGAGGCCGTGCGCCGGGTCGTCACCGACGAGATCGGACGGGGCGAGGGCGCCAACTTCGTCCTGAAGCGGTCCTTCACCACCCGGATCGACGGCTTCGACCGCACCCGCGCGCTCGCCCTGTTCCGGCGGCTGCTGGAGCACGAGTCCGGCACGTACTGGACGTTCGTCCTGTACACGCCCGAGGGCACCTTCGTCGGCGCCACCCCCGAGCGGCACGTGAGCGTGCGGGACGGCACGGCGACCATGAACCCCATCAGCGGGACCTACCGCTACCCGCCCTCCGGCCCGAGCCTGGAGGGCGTGCTCGGCTTCCTCGACGACGGCAAGGAGACCGACGAGCTGTACATGGTGGTGGACGAGGAACTGAAGATGATGGCCCGGATCTGCGACGCGGGGGTGCGGGTGCACGGCCCCCGCCTGAAGGAGATGGCGCGGCTCGCCCACACCGAGTACCTCATCGAGGGGCGGTGCGACCGGGATCCGCGGGAGGTGCTGCGCGAGACCGCGTTCGCGCCGACCGTCACCGGCAGTCCGCTGGAGAACGCCTGCCGGGTCATCGCCCGCTACGAGGGGCGGGGCCGGGGGCACTACAGCGGCGCGCTCGCGCTCATCGGCCGCGACCGGCACGGCCGGACCACGCTGGACTCGGCGATCATGATCCGCACCGCGGAGATCTCGCCCTGCGGCGGCACCCGCGTCTCCGTGGGCGCGACCCTGGTGCGCCATTCCGATCCCGCCTCCGAGGTCGCCGAGACCCACGCCAAGGTGGCCGGGGTGCTCGGGGCGCTCAAGGGCGGGCGGCCGCGGAGCATGAACGAGGACCCCCGGGTCCGGGAGGCCCTCCGGGCGCGCAACACGCGGGTGTCCGACTTCTGGCTGGGCGCGGGGCGGCCCCCCGTGCGCTCCTGGGAGGGGCTGTCGGTCCTGGTCGTGGACGCCGAGGACACCTTCACCGCGATGCTGGCGCACCAGCTGGAGTCCATCGGGCCGTCGGTGGCCGTGCGGCCGTTCGCGGAGGACGTCGACCTCGGCGGGTACGACCTCGTGGTGCTGGGGCCGGGGCCGGGCGATCCGCGCGACGCCTCCCACCCCAAGATCGCCCGCCTGCGCGCGGCGACGCGGACCCTGCTGGAGTCCCGCCGCCCGTTCCTCGCCGTGTGCCTGAGCCATCAGGTCCTGTGCCTGGAGCTGGGCCTGGAGGTGGCGCCCAGGGCCGTCCCCAACCAGGGCGCCCAGCACGTGATCGACCTGTTCGGCCGGCGGGAGCGGGTCGGTTTCTACAACACGTTCGCCGCCCGCTGCGCGGAGGACAAGGTCGCGTGCGCGGGCATCGGCGCCGTGGAGGTCAGCCGGGACGCGGAGACCGGGGAGGTCCACGCCCTGCGGGGGCCGTGGTTCGGCTCGTTGCAGTTCCACGCCGAGTCCCTGCTCACGCAGGACGGCGTCGCGATCCTCTCCCGGGTGGTGGGGGACGCGCTGGAGGGGTGAGCCGGGGCCGGCCGCGCCGGCCCCGGCTCACAGCCGCACCGCGCCGGTGACGACGCAGGACAGCAGGGTGCGCGCCTGCACGTTCACGTAGTGGCCGTGCCGGAGCAGCTCCCCGAGCTGGGCGGGGGTGGCCCACCGGTGCCCCGGCGGCGGGTCCGCCGGGGCGGTGTCGTCGCGCACCACCGTGTAGACGCCGTGGGAGTCGAGGAACCGGCCGCCCTCCTCGGTGTGCACGGCCCGGTAGAGCACCGCGTCGCCGCGTGCGGACAGGACGGCGTCCAGGAAGGGGGAGCGCCCCTCGAAGGGGTCGGGGTCCCCGGGCGCGCCCTGGACCGTCGGGCCGAGCTCGACCCCGCCCGGCAGGCCGCCCTCGGGGCGGGCGCGCACCAGCAGGTGCGGCACGCCCCCGAACCGCCGGGTGAGGAAGGCCGCCACCCGCTCCCCCACCGGGCGCAGCAGGGGCTGGCTCCACCGGGCGACCTCCCGCGAGCCCGCCCGGACCCCGACCGCGACGACCTCGAAGCCGAGGCCGTCCTCTCGGTGGATCCGGTCGGCGCCGCGCTGCCAGCCGGGCAGCCCGGCCAGGGGCACCGGGTCGGCGCGCAGCGGCGTCAGCGAGCGCTCGCCGACGAACCACGACCGCAGGTCCGTGTCGGTGTGCAGGGCGTCGGGGGCGCCGGCATGGGCGGGGGCGCAGGCCAGCACGCTGCGGGCGTCCATGTTGACGACGCCGTCCAGGCGCAGCAGCCGCCCCAGGGCGCCCAGGCTCATCCACCGGAAGTCCGGGTGCTCGGGGACCGGGTGGCCGGCGGGGACCTCCACGATCATGTTGCGGTTGCTCTTGCGCAGGAACCAGTCGCCGTGCTCGGACTGCAGGACGTCGGCCAGGACCCGGCCCTCGCCGGGGTCCAGGAAGTACTCCAGGTAACGGACCGTGCGGCCGCCGTGGGCCCGGGAGAGGTTGCTGCGGGTGGCCTGGACGGTGGGGGACAGCTGGACGGGGTCGGGGTTGCCCGGCTCCATCTTGGCCTGCATCAGGAGGTGCAAGACGCCGTCGATCTCCTGGGCGAGGATGCCCAGCACCCCGACCTCGGGCTGGTCGATGACGGGCTGGTGCCGCACGTCCGCGGGGCCGGAGCCGGAGCACACGCGCAGACCGCGTACGGCGAAGAAGCGCCCGGTGCGGTGGACGAGGTCGCCCGTCGCCGGGTCGAACCCCCACTCCCCCATCGCGTCGAACGGGATCCGGTCCACGCCGAAGCCGCCGGAGCGGGCCCGCTCGGCGATCCAGTCCAGGACCCCGGCGACCCCGTCGGGGTGCCCGGGGGTCGACACGACGGCCGCGGAGCGGCGCAGGCGCGCGGCGGCGGAGCGGTCCGAACGCCACCTCGGCGCCACCGGGCGCGGGGCGGCGGGCGCGGTACCGGGCGGCGTCATCGGACACCCGCCCAGGTCACGGCGCCGGGTTCGGCGTCCGGCAGGGCGCTCGCCTCGTACTCGTCGGCGACGTCCATGATGTAGCGCCCGTAGCCGGTCGTCGCCTGCGCCTCGCCCAGGCGGCGGCAGCTCCCGGCGTCGATCAGCCCCATCCGCAGGGCGACCTCCTCCACGCAGGCGATCCGGACGCCCTGGCGCTGTTCCAGGATGCGCACGAACTCGCCCGCCTGGAGGAGGGCGTCGTGGGTGCCGGTGTCCAGCCAGGCGAACCCGCGGCCGAGCTCGACCAGGCGGGCGCGCCCCTGCTCCAGGTAGGCGCGGTTGACGTCGGTGATCTCCAGCTCCCCGCGCGCCGAGGGCCGCAGGTCGCGAGCGATCTCCAGCACGTCGTTGTCGTAGAAGTACAGGCCGGTGATCGCCCGGTTGGACCGCGGGCGGCTCGGCTTCTCCTCCAGGGAGACCAGCCGCCCCGAGGCGTCGGTCTCCCCGACCCCGTAGCGTTCGGGGTCGGAGACGCGGTAGCCGAACAGCGTGCAGCCGTCCACCGCCGCCGCCTGCTCCACCAGCAGGTCGGAGAGGCCCCAGCCGTGGAAGATGTTGTCGCCGAGGATGAGCGCGACCCGGTCCGCCCCCACGTGCCGCGCCCCGATGAGGAAGGCGTCGGGCAGCCCGCGCGGGTGCTTCTGCTCCGCGTAGTCCAGGCTCAGTCCCAGGTCGGAGCCGTCTCCCAGGAGGCGCCGGAACCCCGGCAGGTCCTCGGGGGTGGAGATGATCAGGATCTCCCGCAGGCCGGTCAGCATCAGCACCGACAGCGGGTAGTAGATCATCGGTTTGTCGTACACCGGCAGGAGCTGCTTGGAGACTCCCTTGGTGATCGGGTGCAGCCGTGTTCCGCTGCCGCCCGCGAGGATGATCCCCTTCACCGACGACCTCCGAGTGCTCGACGTGGGCCCCGGGGACCCGGACGGAACCGATCGTGGTGCACCGGGGCGCGGGGCGGCCAACGCGCCGGGCCGGGTATGTCACCTCGCGGGCCCCGCTCAGCGCGCGGCGTCCCCCGGGGCCCCGGAGGACACGGACCGCGCGACCAGGTCCTCGGGGTCGGACTCCGCGCCCGCGCCCATCTCCCGCTCCACGGCGTCCGCCCCCAGGGCGGCGACCGCGGCCTGTCCGGCCCGGTCGGCGTCGGCGCGCTCGGCGGCGGGCGGCGCGACGCCCAGCCCCTCGCGGAGGGCCCGGGCCGCGCCGAGCAGCCGGGCGGTGTGCGCGTGCCGGCCCGCGAGGGCGCAGGCGGCGGCCATCCCCTCCAGCGCGGACGCCATCGCCCGGGGGTCCCCCTCCCGGCGGGCCACCGCCCAGCCCTCCCGGTGGCGGCGCAGCGCGGTGCCGGCGTCGCCGCGCGCCTCGGCGACGAAGCCCCATTCGCTCAGGACCTGCGCGAGCACGACCCCGCCCTGGCCGTCCAGCCGCCGGTGGAGTCCGCTCAGGCGGTGCTCCGCCTCGTCCAGCGCCCCCTCCCGGCGGGCGCCCAGGGCCAGTCCGATCTCCGCGTAGATCAGCCCGGCCCGGTCCGAGTGCTCCTCCGCGACGCGCACCGCGCGCAGGTGGTACTCGCGCGCCGCGGCGTGGTCCCCGGTGAGCAGGGCGGCCCGCCCCAGCCCGGAGAGCTTCCACGAGACGTCGTGCCACAGCCCCAGCTCCTCCGCCACGCGCAGCCCCTCGCGGTGGCGGCGCTCGGCCGAGGCGTGGTCGCCCAGGGCCTCGGCCAGGGTCGCCAGGGCGTCGCCCGCCTGGACCTGCCCCCAGCGGTCGCCCAGCTCCGTGAACAGCGCCATGCTCTGCTCGCCGTCGCGGGCGGCCGCTGTGTAGTCCCCGGCCACCAGGGAGAACCAGGTGCGCTGGGCCAGGACGGCCGCGGCGCCCCAGCGGTCGCCGTGCGCGCGGAAGTCGACCAGCGCAGGCTCCACCAGTTCGGCGCCCAGTCCGTTCTCGCCCACCGTGAACAGCACGATGGAGACGAACCAGCGGGCCCGGGCCGCGTCCACGGGGCCGGAGACCCGTTCGCACGCCGCGAGGCTCTCGTGGACGAGCGCGGCCGGTTCGGGTCCGGCGCCGGAGAGCACCGCCAGGCCGTCCGCCCACACCGACATGCGCTCCCGCACGCCCGGCGGCAGCGACCCCGGCCCGGACAGGACGGCGTCCAGGGCCCTGCGGCACTCCTGGATCCGGCCGCGCAGGTACCAGTACCAGAGCTGGGCCCGGACCAGGCGCAGGAGCAGGTCGCCCTCGCCGGTGAGCCGGGCCGTGTCCAGGGCGAGCCTCAGGTTCGCGGTCTCGGTGTCCAGGCGGCGCAGCCAGGTGCGCTGCTCGGGTCCGTACAGGAAGGAGGAGGCGCGTTCGGCCAGCTCGGTGTAGTACCGGGCGTGCCGGGCGGCGACCTCCCCGTCCTCCCCGGCCTCGGCCAGGCGCTCGTCGCAGTAGAGGGCGACCGACTCCAGGAGGCGGTACCGCGGCCCGGTCTCCTCCTCCGTCATGACGACCAGGGAGCGGGAGATCAGCCGTCCCAGGACGTCCACGACCTCGTCCGCCGGCACGTCCGGGCCCGCGCAGACGGCCTCGGCGCCGGCCAGCGCGCACCCGTCGGCGTGCACGGCCAGGCGGCGCAGCACCCGGCGCTCGGCGGCCGAGAGCAGGTCCCAGCTCCAGTCCATGGTGGCGCGCAGGGTGCGCTGCCGGGCCGGGGTGCGGCGGGGGCTTCCGGTGAGCAGCCGGAAGCGGTCGTCCAGCCGTTCGGCGACCATGTGCACCCCCAGGCCGCGTACGCGCGTGGCGGCCAGTTCCAGGGCCAGGGGGACCCCGTCGAGGCGGTGGCAGATGGCGGTCACCGGGCCGACGTTGTCGTCGGTCAGCTCGAACCCGGGCGAGGAGGCGGCGGCGCGGCGGACGAACAGCTCGACCGCCCCGGCGGTGCGCGCGGCCGCCGCGTCCGTGCCGGGGTCGGGCACCTCCAGCGGGGGGACGACGTGCAGCCACTCGCCGACGATGCCCAGGGGCTCCTGGCTGGTGGTGAGGACGTGCAGTTCGGGGACCTCGCCCAACAGGCGCTCGACCAGGTCGGCGACCCCGTCCAGGACGCGCTCGCAGCCGTCCAGGACCAGCAGGGCGCGGGACGGGCGCAGGGCGTCGGCCACCCGGTGGAACAGGTCCTCGCCCGCACCGGCCGGGAGCGGGTCGCGCAGTTCGAGGGAGTCGGCGATGGCCTGGACGACCCGGGCGGCGGGGGACTCCCCGCCGGGGTTCGCGGACCGGCCCGCCTCGGCCTCCACCGACCAGACCCCGGCGGGGAAGACGTCGACCATGCTCCGCGCGAGTTCGAGCGCGAGGCGGGACTTGCCGATCCCCCCGGGGCCGGTGAGGGTGACCAGGCGCTCGGCACGGACCACCTCGCGCAGGCGCTCGATCAGGTCCGCGCGTCCGATCAGGTCGCTGACCGGTGCCGTCAGGTTGGACCTGCGCCGGGGGGTGTCGGAACGGGCGTCCGACGGCAGGAGGGCGGGGTCCTGGGTGAGGATCCTCTGGTGCAGGGTGACGAGTTCGACCCCCGGGTCCAGCCCCAGTTCCTCGCGCAGGAGGCGGTCCACGTCGGCATAGCTCTCCAGCGCCTCGGAGCCCCGGCCGGACCGGTACAGGGCGAGCATGTGGAGGGCGCGGGCGCGCTCGCGCAGGGGGTGCTCGTCCACGAGCGCGGCCAGGTCCCCGATGAGCCGGTGGTGCTCGCCCAGGTCCAGGCGGGTCTGCGCGTGCTCCTCCAGCGCCGACAGGCGCTGCTCCTCCAGGTTGGCGACCACCGGCCGGGCGAAGGGCTCGTCGGCGAAGTCGGCGAGCGCCGGGCCCCGCCACAGGGCGAGGGCGTCGGAGAGCAGGACGGACCGCATGCGGGGCTCGCCGGTGGCGCGGGCCCGCTCCATGAGCTGGCGGAACCGGTCGGTGTCGGTGTCGTCGGGTCCGACGGCGAGCCGGTAGCCGGAGGCCATGGACACGACGAGGTCCCGGCCGCCGGGCTCGGCCTCGTCGAAGGCCCGGCGGAGCTGGGACACCTTGGCCCGCAGGGCCGGGAGCGGCCGGGCGGGCGGGGTGTCCCCCCACAGTTCGTCGATGAGCCGGTCGGCGGGGATCGCCCGCCCCTCACCGGTGAGCAGTACGGCCAGGAGCCTGCGGACCTTGAGTTCGGGCACCTGGACGGGGCGGCCGTCCGTCGTCTCCACGGCCAGCGGCCCGAGAAGGCGGAATCGCATCGTCGTCCCCCGTCCCCTTCCCCTTCTCCGCCCCCGGTGCCCGGCCGGTGCGCGGTCCCCGCCGGTCCGCGGGGGTCCGCGGAACGGGGCTCACTATATAGCCGGGGAGCGACGGCGGCGGAGGTGACAAACCCCTGGAACCGCGCCGGTTCCGGGGGGCCGGGGAACCCTACACTCCCCCGGTGAGACTTCGGGAGGCCGTCCATGCACGAATCCGCGGACACCGGCACGACGGGACGGGGTGACGCCCTGCGGCACCCCTCCTGGTTCGACGAGGCCAAACTCGGGATCCTCGTCCACTGGGGGGCGGCCTCGATCCCGGCCTACGCCCCGGTACGGCGGTCCCTGCTCCCCGACCCGGTGGCGGACATGGGCGTGGTCGAGCGCGCGGACGTCCCCGCGTGGTGGCGGACCGACGGGGACGCGGGCATGTACCAGAACGCCCTGGCGCTCCCGGGGAGCGCCGTCGGGCGCCACCACCGGGAGCGGTACGGCGACCTGCCCTACTCCGTCTTCGTGGAGCGCCTGCGCGACGAGGTCGTCCCCCGCTGGGACCCGCGCCCGTGGGGCGAGCTGTTCGAGCGCTCGGGCGCCGGGTACGTGGTGTTCAGCGCCAAGGCCGAGGACGGCTTCCTGATGTGGCCCAGCGAGCACCCCCACCCGCGGGGCACGGCCTGGTCGTCGCCGCGCGACGTCGTGGGAGAGCTGGCGGAGGAGGTGCGCGGCCGCGGCATGGAGTTCGGCGTCTACTACAGCGCCTGGGACTTCTCCTTCTCCCAGGCGCCCGTCTCCGACCTCGCGTCGGCCCTGGCCGCCCTGCCCCGGGGGGAGGACTACCGCGACCTGTTCCTCGGGCACTGGAAGGAGCTGGTCCGCCGGTACCGCCCGTGCACCCTGTGGAACGACTACGGGGTCTCCCCTCCCGGCCTCGACCTGCCGGCCCTGTTCGAGTGGTACCACGACAGGGTCCCCCACGGCCTGGTCAACGACAGGTTCGACATCGCCGCCCAGGGCCGGGGCGACCTCCACGCCGGGTACGCGACGTGCGAACCCGGGGTCGCGCCCCCGGAGCGGGGCCGCTGGCAGGCGGTGCGGCCGCTGAGCGGCAGCTACTTCTACAACGCCGAGGAGCGCGACTCCGACCACATCGACCCCGTGCACCTCGTCCACGTGCTGGCCGACGTCGTCGCCCGGGGCGGCTCCCTGCTCGTCAACGTCGGCCCCACCGGGGCGGGCGCCGTCCCCTGGTCCCAGTCCCGGCGGCTGCTGGAGCTGGGCGCCTGGATGGACGTGTACGGGGAGGCCGTCCGCGGCACCCGCCCCTGGACCAGGGTGCACGGGACGACCGACGAGGGGCTCCAGGTGCGGTACACCCGCACCGGCCGGCACCTCAACGCGATCGTCCTGGGCACGCCGCGCACCGCCGACCTGGGGCTGGACCTGCTCCTGGAACCCGGCTCCGAGGTGACCGCCCTGGACGGCTCCGGGCCCCTGGACTGGCGGCCCTCGCCACACGGGACGACCGTCCGGCTGCGCGAGGCCCCGCCCGAGCAGCCCGCCATCGCCGTGCGGATCGGCCCCGTGGACGGGGTCTCCCCGGTGTGACCCCCGCGACCGGGCGGACCCGGTCCCGGGCGGGCACGACGGCGGCCGCCTCCCCTTCGATTCCGCGGACCCCGGGACCGGGTCCGCCCCTTGGTTCCACGAGAAAGGCAGAACCGATGAAGGCGCTGTTCATCCCCGGCAACAGTCCGGCGACCGTCTACACCCACGCGGCCCTGGCCACGGCCGTGCGCAACGCGGGGCACGAGGTGTTCATGGCCGGCATCCAGTGGGTGATCCCGGACATCGTGTCCGTGGGCCTGCCCGCGGTGCGCACCTCCCCGATCGACCTGGACGACGTCATGGCGTTCATGGCCGGCATGCCCGCCGACCCCGAGGGGGCGGCGCGGGCCGCCGGGCGGGTGTACGCCGAGATCGGCGTCGAATCCCTGGACCCCCTGGTGAAGATGGCCGAGCACTGGCGGCCGGACCTCGTGGTCGGCAGCCCGATGTACTACGGGGCCGCGCTCCTGGCCCAGCGGCTCTCGGTCCCCTGGGTGATGCTGGAGTGGGACCGCGGCGACGCCTCCATCTACCACCCCGGGGCGATGGAGGTGCTGCGCCCGGTCCTGGACGGGCTGGGCCTGGACCGGCTCCCCGGGCCCGACCTGCACATCGACGTCTGCCCGCCGAGCCTGCGCCCGGAGGGCGCGCCGGAGTCGGTGACGATGCGCTTCGTCCCGGCGAACCCGCAGCGGCACCTCGAACCGTGGATGTACACCCGGGCCGACCGCCCGCGGGTCGCGATCACCGGCGGCAGCCGGGTGTTCCAGGGCGACCGGCTGGCGCGGACGGCGCGCGCCATCGGCGCGCTGGGGGTGGAGGTGGTGGTCGCGGCCCCCGAGCCGGTGGCCGAGCAGGTGCGCGAGAGCGATCCGCAGGTGCGCGCGGGCTGGGTCCCCCTGGACGTGCTCGCCCCGACCTGCGACGTCATCGTCCACCACGGCGGCGGCGCCACCGACATGACCTCGATGGCCTGCGGCGTCCCCCAGCTCATCGTCATCCAGGACGTGTCGGCGGTGGAGATGCGCCGCATCGCCGACGCCGGTGCGGCGATCATGCTCGACCCGGACCGCCAGGAGGTGGAGGACATCGCCCGGGCGTGCTCGACGCTGCTGGAGTCCCCCTCCTACCGCGCCCGGGCACGGGAGCTGGCCGCGGAGAACGCCGCGCAGCCGGGCCCGGCGGCCATGGTGGAGCGGCTGGAGCGCCTGGTCGGCTGACCGCTCGGGGCGGCGCGGGGACCGGGGGTCGTGTCCCGGTCCCCGCACCGCCCCCGGCACGGGGCCTGCCGTCAGCCCTGGGTCGGGACGTCGTCACCGCGGCGGTCCGGCTCCGCGGCCGCCGCGTCCCCGGCGGCACCGCCCTCGCCGGAGTCCTCCTCCGCGGCGCCGTCCTCGTGTCCGATCGGGGGCAGGTGGCGCAGCAGGACCACCACCATGCCGGCGGTGCCCAGCATGAGCAGCGCGCTGACGAGCATCACGGCGTTCATGCCGCTCATGAACGCCTCGCGGCCCGCGGCCAGCACCTGGTCGGCGAGCGGGCCGGACAGGCCCTCGACGACGCCGATCAGGCCGGCGAAGCTCCCCTGGGCGCTCTCGGCCTCCTCGGCCGACAGGCCCTCCGGCAGCAGGCCGCCCACGCGCGAGGCGTAGATGGCGGCGCCCAGCGAGCCGAACGTGGCGATGCCCATGGCCGCGCCGAACTCCGCGCCGGTCTCCGACATGCCCGACGCCGTGCCGGTCCGTTCCGGGGGCGCGGAGCTGACCACCATGTCGGTGCTCAGCGCCAGCAGCGGCTGGGCGCCCAGGATCCCGACGACCGCGCCGGTCATGAACAGGACCAGGCCGGAGGCCGGGCCGACGAAGGCCATCGCGCCGAACCCCAGCGCGCACAGCGCCAGCCCCGCGCCGATGACCGTGGCCGGCGGGTACTTCGCCGCGAGGATCGGGGCGGCGGTCGCGCCGACGACGCTGGCGATGCCCAGGGGGATGAACCACAGGCCCGCCGCGAACGGCGACAGCCCCTGGACCAGCTGCATGAACTGGGTGAAGTGGTAGGTGAAGGAGTAGAACACCACCTGGCCGAGCAGCAGCGCCAGGAGGGCGCCGGTGAACGTGCGGCTGGAGAAGAGGCTCAGGTCCAGCAGCGGGTGGGCGATCCTGCGCTGGCGGTACACGAAGAGCACGCCCGCGGCCAGGCCCACGGCCAGGGCGAGGAGCGGCACCGCCCGCACCGCCGCGTCGGCGGCGATCTCCTTCATGCCGTAGACGACGGGCAGGATGGCCGCCAGCGAGAGGGCCACGCTCACCAGGTCCATGCGCCCGGCCGAGGAGTCCCGGTACTCCGGCAGCAGGAACGGGCCCGCGACCAGGAGGACGGCCATGACCGGGACGGCCAGCAGGAACACCGACCCCCACCAGAAGAACTCCAGGAGGAGGCCGCCCACGGCCGGGCCGAGGACGCCTCCCACCGTGAAGGACATGAGCCAGACGGCCACCGCCATCGACCTCTGCTTGGGGTCCTTGAACATGACCGTGATCAGGGCCAGTGTCGGCGGCATGAGCATCGCTCCGGCGATCCCCAGGAGCACGCGGGCGGCGATGAGCATCTCCGTGCTGTTGGAGAACGCCGCGATCACCGAGGCCGCGCCGAAGGCCACCGCGCCGATCAGCAGCAGGCGCCGCCGGCCGATGCGGTCGCCGAAGGTCCCCATGGTGATGAGGAAGCCGGCGACCATGAACCCGTAGATGTCCATGATCCACAGCAGCTCGGTGGTGCTCGCCCCCAGGTCGGCCCCCAGGTGCGGGATCGCCATGTAGAGCACGGTGAGATCCAGCGAGAGCAGCATGGTGGGCAGGGCCAGGACGATCAGGCCCGCCCATTGCCTCGGGGTGGCGCGTACGGGCGCGCCGGGTTCCGCTGGGGACATCACTTTCTCCGTTCCTCGTGGTGCGGTCGGTCCGGGGGCGCGGGGTCCTCCGCGCTCGGACCGGGGGACCCCGGCTCGCCGGGGTAGGGTGCGCGCTCCCTGCCGTCCTGGAGGGTGCGGGCCCACCAGGCGAGGCAGTCGAGCAGGGCCAGGGAGTGCGCGTCGTGCTCCGGCAGCACCGTGAAGACCGGCCCGCCGTCGTAGCGCTCCGGGTAGTGGGGCAGGCTGACCGTCTCGCGGACGTTCACCGCCCCCAGTTCCGTGAGGACCGGTTGCAGGGCCTGGACCGCGCGCAGGCCGCCGGCGGCGCCGCCGTAGGAGACGTAGCCGACCGGTTTGGTCCGCCACTCCACGACGCACCAGTCGATGGCGTTCTTCAGGGCGGCCGGGTACCCGTTGTTGTGCTCGGGTGTGACGATCGCGAAGGCGTCCGCGGCGCGCAGCCACCCCTTGAGGTCGCGCACGGCCTGCGGGGGCTCCTCCGCCCGGTCCGTGATCAGGATGTCGGGCAGCCACGCCTGGGCGAGGTCGATCACGTCGACGTCGAAGAACCCGTGGTGGCGGGCCCGCTCGGCGAACCACTCGGCGACCACCGGCCCCACACGCCCCTTGCGTGTGCTGCCGATGATGATCACCAACCGCGATGCACTGCCCATCCCGACTCCTCACGCACGGTGCCCCAGTGGGCGTGTTCCGCGGGCCCTTCTCCCGTCCGTCGCCCGCCACCGCATCGGACGGACGCACACGGCGCGGTCCTTCTCCCCGCGGCGGACGGTGCACGCGGAACACGCCCTGGCACGCAGTCTCCATCGGAACCGTTCGGGAGACGTTCGGCTCCGGTTATGGTCGCGCCGAACGGGGCGGCTGACCTGACACATTCGGCGCACCGCCCTGGTCGGCCCGCGGCGCCGGTGCCAGAGTCTGAGCCGTCGACGCCCCCGGCGGCGCCCGCCCCGGCGCCCCCGGCAGGGCGCGGGGCCGACGGGCCCGCCCGCACCACTCCCCTGACAAGGCGAGGTTGACCGTGACGAACACCCAGAGCTTGACGCCGTTGGCGGTGCTCGCCGACGACTCCCGGTGGCGCCGCCCCGAGGAGATGTTCGCGATCCTGGGGAGCTACCGCCGGGAACGGCCGGTGGCCCTGGCGGAGAGCCCCGACTTCCGCTCGTTCTGGCTGGTGACCCGGCACGCGGACATCACGTCGATCGAGCGCCGCCCGGAGCTGTTCACGAACCGGCCCGGACCGCTGCTGGAGTACACCGAGCCCCCGGAGGAGACCGCGGAGGAGGACCTCAAGCCCCTCCCCCACCGCGACGGCGAGGACCACCGGGCCCACCGGGCCATCGCGCAGAACTGGTTCAGGTACAAGGCCATCAGCGAGATCGAGAAGCACGTGGCCGAGCTCGCCCGGCAGTCGGTGGACGAGCTGCTGGAGCAGGGCCCCGAGTGCGACTTCGTCGAGACCGTCGCAGCCCGCTTCCCGCTGCGCACGGTCATGGCCCTGCTGGGTCTGCCCGACGAGAGCTTCGAGCGGATGTACCGGTCGACCCAGACCATGGCCTGGGAGAAGGACCCGGAGGGCGCCCAGGCCAACTGGCAGGCGACCCTGGCCATGTTCGCCCGGATCACCGAGTCCCGCCGGGCCGAGCCCACCTCCGACCTGGCGTCGGCCATCGCCAACGGGCGGGTGAACGGCGAGCTGCTCGTGGAGCCGGACCTGACGACCTACTACATGCTCATCGCCGACGCCGGGTACGAGACCACGGCGTTCTCCCTGGCGGGGGGCCTGTACGAGCTCATGCGCCACCCCGACCAGCTGGCCCTGCTGCGGGCCGAGCCGGAGCTGATCCCCAACGCGGTGGAGGAGATCCTGCGCTGGACCTCCCCGGTGCGGCACTTCCTGCGCACCGCCCAGGAGGACACCGAGGTCCGCGGGGTGGAGATCCGCAAGGGCGAGCGGGTGATGCTGTCCTACCCCGCGGCCAACCGCGACGAGGAGGTCTTCGCCGACTCCGAGCGGTTCGACGTCACCCGGACCGACGCCGACCGGCACCTCGCCTTCGGCGGGTACGGCCCCCACCACTGCATCGGCGCCCCGCTGAGCCGCATGGAGATCCGGCTGTTCCTGACCGAGCTGCTGGACCGCACCAAGGCGATCGAGCCCGCGGGCGAGGCCGTCTTCAAGGGGTCGGCGTTCCTGGGCGGGGTCTGCTCCCTGCCCGTGCGGATCACGCCCGCGTCCTGCGCCTGACCACGCCGCGCCCCACCCATCCCAGAACGGAAAGGACCCTCACCATGACGGTGGCGAAGGAATCGGACATCGACTCGATCGTCACGGACGAGCTCGTGGCGCTCTACCGGGAGCGCGGTTTCGTGAACGTGCCGGCGCTCCTGACCCCCGAGGAGGTCGCCGAGCAGTTCGCCGACGCCGAGCGCCAGTTCGCCGAGCGCGAGACCGAACTGTGGGAGGAGGAGGACGGGCTGGCCATGGACTGGGTGGCCGACGCCGGCCTGCGCAGTGAGGTGACCCGCCGCCTCGCGCTGCACCCCAAGGTCACCGCCGCCGCCGAGAAGCTGGCCGGGACCCCGCTGCGGCTCTTCAAGAGCGAGCTGTTCCGCAAGCCCGCCGGCGGGCTGTCGGCGCCCACCCCGATCCACTACGACTCGCCCTCCCACCCCTTCGAGGGCCGACCGGTCACCCTGACCGCCTGGACCGCCCTGGTCGACGTCCCCGAGGAGCGCGGCTGCATGTCGTTCATCCCCGGCTCGCACAAGGAGGTCACCCCCAAGGAGGGCGACGACGGCATGTCCCCGCTGGACCGGTGGCCGCACTTCGCCTGGGAGGAGCGTGTGACCGTCCCGCTGCGCGCGGGCGACGTCCACTTCCACCACGGCCGGGTCATCCACTCCGCCGGGGCCAACAACACCGACACGACCCGGATCTCGCTGGGCACGGTGTACATGGACGCCGACGCCGTGTACCGCCCCAACCCCGTCTACAGCTACCTGTTCCCGGGCGACGACCTGGGCGGTCTGGAGCCCGGCCAGCCGGTCCGCGGCGAGCGGTTCCCGCTCGCCCGCTCCGGCGCCTGACCGGCCCGCCCTCCGTGCGGCCGCCGGGACCTCCTCCGGACCGGCGGCCGCCCCACCCGCCAGGCGGGCCCGTACCCGCCTGGGCGGCGGGGTGAATGCGCCGCCCCCGCCGCCCGTCCCGCCCGCGCACGCCGCGGGCGGGGTGTCCGGGCCGCTCCGCCCCCGGAGCGGCCCGGACCCGGTCACCCCCCACGCCCGACCGAAGACGGAAGTGAGTTCACCATGCCCCGCAGGATCGCGATCGTCGGTGGCGGAATGGCCGGAACCGCGGCCGCGAAGAAACTGGCCGGCGACGGCGCCGAGACGGTCCTCTTCGAGGGGGCGGACGGCCTCGGCGGCCGGGCCCGCTCCTGGCACCGGCCCGAACTGGAGCCGGATGTCGGCATCAACCTCATGTTCGTGAGCTTCTACGAGCGGATGGGCGCGCTCATCCGGGAGTACGGCCTGGAGAACGACCTGGTCGAGCTCTCCACCGACGTACACATCACCAAGAACGGCCGGGCCGTGGGACTGTCCTCGGACTCGCCGGTCAACCTGCTGCGCTACCCGCACGCGTCGCTGCGGGACCGGTTCGCCTTCCTCATCGCCTCCCTGCGGGAGGTGTCCAAGAAGTCCGAGCTCGACCTCTTCGACCCGCTCAAGACGGCCCACCTCGACAACGGCGAGACCGCCGCCGGGTACGGGGCGCGGGTCATCTCCCCCGAGGGCTTCGACTACCTGCTGCGCCCCCAGATCGAGGGCTTCTGGAACTTCGCCAGCGAGGAGGTCTCGGCGGTGCACGCCCGCGCCCTGGTGGCATGGCTGGGCGGGGCGGGCTTCCACGTGCTGCGCGACGGGATGGAGGTCATCGCCGAGCGCAACGCGGCCGGGAGCGAGGTGCGCCTGCGGCACGAGGTGACCGAGACGGCCGAGACCGGATCGGGCGTGCTGGTCCGCTTCACCGACGCCACGGGCGCCCCGGGCGAGGAGGAGTTCGACGCGGTCGTGGTGGCGACGCCCGCGCCCGTCGCCGACCGGATCACGGCGAAGCTGTCGGCCGAGGCAGTCCCGGACGCCACCCGCGCGTTCCTGACCACCCAGCGGTACGAGCCGGCGCTCTCGGTGTCCTACCTCGTCCCCCGCGGCACGCTCCCCGAACAGGCCCACATCGTGGCCGGCGGGCGCCAGGACCCGCCGCTGCGGAACATGATCACCTACACGCGGACCCGGATCGACCCGGACGGGGGGCGCAGGGAAACGCTCCTGCTGTTCACCTACCCGGGCCGCGCGGTCACCCGCAGGCTGATCGGCCGCCCCGCCGAGGAGCAGTTCGCCGAGGTCACCCCGCTGCTGCCCACGCTGTGGCCCGACATGCCCGAGAACGTCGAGCCCTTCCACATCGCCGAACGCCCCTACGGCTTCCCGATCCCGGCCCCGGGACGCTACCGCGCCTCCGCCGCGGTCATCCGGTCTCAGCGGCCCCCGGTGGTCTTCTGCGGCGACTACTTCAACTCGCCGACCACCGAGGCGGCCCTGCTGTCCGGGGAGCGGGCCGCCGAGACCCTGCTGGACGGCCTCGGGCGCAGCCGCGGACCCAGGTGACACACTCCGTGCGAACCCGCCCGCGCCGGGCCGCGGGCGGCCACACTCCATGGACATGGACGCCGCATACATAGACCGTCTGGGCCCGGCCGACGAGATCCGCCACGGGCGCCTGCCGGACCCGCTCCCCGGACCGGCGGACGTGCTGGTCGAGGTGACCGCCACCGCCGTCAACCACGTCGACACCTTCGTGCGCTCGGGTGCCTGGCGCACCCCTCTGACGTTCCCGTTCGTCATCGGCCGGGACCTGGTCGGCACCGTCGCCGCCACCGGCGAGCGGGTGTCCGGCTTCGCCCCCGGGGACCGGGTCTGGTCGCTGAGCATGGGATACGCCGGGCGCCCGGGAGCGGCGGCCGAACGGGTCGCCGTCCCCGCCGACCACCTCCACCACCTGCCCGCGGGGGCCGACCCCGTCGACGCGGTGGCGCTGGCCCACCCCGCCGCGACGGCGCACGCCGCCCTGTTCCGCTGCGGCCGGCTGCGCGCCGGCGAGACGGTCGCCGTGGTCGGCGCCGGCGGGAACGTCGGCGGGGCCGCGGTGGCCCTGGCCGTGGACGCCGGGGCCCGGGTCGTGGCCGTGGCCTCGGCCCACGACGCGGACTACTGCGCGAAGCTGGGCGCCGACGCGGTCGTGGACCGCGCCGCCCCCGACGTCCACCGCCGCCTGGCCCGCCAGTGCCCCGACGGGGTCGACGTGTACGTCGACGCCGCGGGCCGCAACGAGGTCGACCACGCCCTGGGCGTCCTGGCCCGGCGGGGGAGGATCGTCCTCCTGGCCGGCATGCGCACCCGGGCCGTCATCCCGGTGGGCGACCTCTACCTGCTGGACCGCACCGTCACGGGGTTCGCCATCTCCCAGGCGTCGACCGGGGAGCTCGCCCGCGCGGTCGCGGACCTGGGTCCCCTGATCGCCGACGGGCGCCTGCGCCCGCGGGAGGTGGAGGTCCTGCCGCTGGAGGCGGCCGCCGAGGCGCACCGCGCCGTCGAGACCGGCCGCGCCCGGGGGCGGCGGTTCGTGCTGCGGGTCGGGGAGGGCGCCGGGAGGACTTGACCAACCCTGACCCGATGCTTGGCCACCGGATCCGCCCCGCTGCGATCCTCTCCCCATGAACGCACCCGTCTCCGTCATCGACCGCAGCCCCCTCTTCGACCTCCGGGCCCGGATCACCGTCGCGGCCTCCCCCGACGAGATCTACACGGTGGTCTCCGACCTGCCCCGCAGCGCCGAGTGGAGCCCCGAGTGCCGCGGCGGGGAATGGATCCACGGAGAGCCCGCGCAGGTGGGCTCGGTCTTCCGGGGGGAGAACCACCGGCCCCGGGACGTCGTGGGCTGGGCGCCCCTGATCCGCGGCACCTGGCACACCGAGTGCCGTGTGGTGGCCGCCGAGCCGGGGCGGACCTTCCGCTGGATGATGCTGTCCCACGCCGGCGAGGACCAGGAGAGCATCTGGGGCTTCGACACCGGCGCCGACGGCCCCGACTCCTACCTCGAACACCACTTCCGCATGGGCCGGGCGACCGCAGGCATCCACAAGATCACCGCCGATCTGAGCGAGCCCGACCGCGAGCGCTTCATCACCGACTGGACCGCCAAGCTCGAGGACGACCTGGCGATGACACTGGCCCGGATCAAGGCCGTGATCGAGAAGGCCTGACCCCCCGAACCCGAAGGACACCGAAGCCATGTTCCTCCAACGCATCGCCAACCAGGGCATCCGGTTGGGCAGCCTGTTCGACCGGGCCGCGGCCCGGCACCCGGCGAGTCCGCTGATCCTCGACCACGACCTCGACATCGCGCCCGAGCGCGGGCGCCGCCTGACCCTGACCGAGGCGGCCGACCTGGTGGACGACTTCGCCTCCCGGCTGTGGGCGCTGAAGGTCCGCCCGGGAGAGCACGTGGTCGTGCACAAGTCCGACGGCTTCGACATCTCCCTGATGGCCTGCGCGGTCAACCGCGTGGGCGCCGTCCCCGTCATGCTGTCGGCGAAGCTGGACGGGGACACCGTCGCCGCGCTCCTGCGCCGGGTCGACCGCCCCTACCTGCTCACCGACCAGGCCAAGCTGGAGAAGGAGCTCCCCGCCGAGGTGTTCGACCTCAGCGAGCGGGTCATCCTGGCCTCCGGGGAGTACGAGGGCGCCGTGTCCCTGGCCTCCCTGGCCGGGACCCCCCGGGTGCGCCCGGTCATCATGCCGCCCGACCACCCCACGATGGTCACCCACACGTCGGGGACCACCGGCCTGCCCAAGCTGGCCGTGCACACCGGGTTCACCTTCCAGTCGCGCTACCGGCCCCAGGCCGCCGTCGTCGCCGCCGCCGTGGGCCGCAGCGAGCCCATCGCGGTCCACGTGTCCTTCGTCCACTCGCGCATGTACACGGCGATGCCCATCTCGATCCTCCAGGGGCACCCGCTGGTCATCCTGCGCGACGACGCCCCCGAGCACGTCGCCGAGCTCTTCTCCCGGGTGCGGCCGGGGTTCATCGAGGCGCACCCCAACACGTTCCTGCGCTGGGAGGTGCTGGCGGACGACCCCCGCGAGCCGCTGGCCAACGTCAAGTACTTCAGCAGCACCTTCGACGCCATCCACCCCCGGACCGTGCACACCATGCTGCGCGCCTCCCGGCGCAGCGTCCCGCTGTTCGCCCAGGCCTACGGGCAGAGCGAGGTCGGCCCGATCGCGGCGCGCACCTACTCGCGCGACCGCTCGCCGGACGCCGACGGCCGCTGCGTGGGCTTCCCGTTCCCCGGCATGACCGACGTCCGGGTGGTCCCCCGCGACGGGAGGACCCCCTCCAAGTCCTCCCCGGGGTACATCGAGGTCCGCAGCGACGGCCGCATCATCACCTACATGGGCGAGCACGCGCGCTGGCGCAAGCAGGTCAACGGCGGCTGGTGGCGGATGGGCGACGTCGGCTACCGGAGCAAGTGGGGGTGCCTGCACCTGCTCGACCGGGAGGTCGACGAGATCGACGGCATCGACAGCACCCTGGAGATCGAGGACAAGCTGTTCACCCGGCTGCCCGACCTCGTCGAGGTGGTCATCGTCCCCTCCGCCCAGGGCTCCCCCGTCCCCGTGGTGTGCACCCGCGACGACCGGCCGCTGGACCCCGCCGCCTGGGAGGCGGCGACCGCGGACCTGCCCCCGCTGGAGCCGCCCGTGCACCGGCGGCTGGAGGAGCTTCCCCAGACCGCCACCACCAAGATCAAGCGGCTGGAGCTGGCGGCCCGCCTGGTCGCCGCCGACCGCGCCGAATGACCCGGGCCCCGCGCCCCACCCGGGGCGGGGCGCTCCGCGCGTCCCCGCCCCCTCTCGTCCGTCGCACAAGGGAGTGACAGAACGTGTCCGGGATCCACGCCCACCACGGCGGTGGCCGAACCGAGATCGCCGTCGTCGGGGCGGGGCCCCGCGGCCTCGCCCTGCTGGAACGGATCTGCGCCAACGAGCGGGCGCGCCCCTCGTGCGCGCACCTGACCGTGCACGTCATCGACCCGCACGAACCGGGGCCGGGCGCGGTGTGGCGGGAGGGTCAGTCGCGCAGGCTGCTGATGAACACCGTCGCCTCGCAGATCACCGCCTTCACCGATCACAGCGTGGTGATCGAGGGACCGATCGAGCCCGGCCCCAACCTGTACGAGTGGGCCCGGGACACGGCCCTGTTCGGCGGGGACGGCGACCACGACGAGCACATCCTGGAGGAGGCCCGCTCCCTGGGGCCGGACTCCTACCCCACGCGCGTCTTCTACGGCCGGTACCTGCGGGCCTGCTTCGCGCGGGTCGTCGACGCCGCGCCCGGCCACGTCGAGGTCCGGACGCACCGCTCCCGCGCCGTGGCCATCGCCGACACCTACGGCGTGCCCGGCGGCCCCCAGGGGCTGCGGCTCCAGGACCGGACGCGGCTCAACCACCTGGACGCCATCGTCCTCGCCCAGGGCCACCTGCCCGTCCGGTCGACCGCACAGGAGGCGCGCACCGCGAGCCTGGCCCGGATCCACCACCTCACCTACATCACCCCGGTCAACCCGGCCGACGCGGACCTGGACGGCATCGAGCCCGGCGCCGCCGTGCTGCTGCGCGGGCTCGGCCTGAACTTCTTCGACTACACGGCCCTGTTCACCGAGGAGCGCGGCGGGCGGTACGCCGAGCGCGACGGGGGACTCGTGTACCTCCCCTCCGGCCGCGAACCCCGCCTGTACGCGTTCTCCCGCCGCGGGGTGCCCTACCACGCGCGGGGGCGCAACCAGAAGGGCGTGGCCGGACGGCACCGGCCCCGGCTGCTCACCCCGGAGGCCATCGGCCGGCTCCGGGCGGAGTCCGGCGACACCCTGAACTTCGCCCGGGACCTGTGGCCGCTCGTCTCCCGGGAGGTGGAGGCGGTCTACTACACGGCCCTGCTGCGCTCCCAGGGGCGGCCTCGGGAGGCGCTGGAGTTCGCCGACCGCTACGTCGCCGCTTCGCCCTCCGGGGCGGCGCTGCTGCCGGACGAGTACGGGATCCGCACCGCGGACCGGTGGGACTGGGAGCGCGTCGCCCGCCCCTGCGCGGGGAAGCGCTTCTCCGACCGGGCGGCGTTCCGCTCCTGGCTGCTCGACCACCTGCGCCGCGACGTCCGCGAGGCCGAGCGGGGCAACGTGGACGGCCCGCTCAAGAGCGCCCTGGACGTGCTGCGCGACCTGCGCAACGAGATCCGGGAACTGGTGGACCACGGCGGGCTGGACGGCCACTCGCACCGGGACGACCTCGACGGCGAGTACACGCCGCTCAACGCGTACCTGTCCATCGGCCCGCCCGCCTCCCGGATCCGGGAACTGATCGCGCTCGTCGAGGCCGGTGTGGTGGAGGTGCTGGGACCGGGCACCCAGGTGCGCCTGGAGACGGGGCCCGCGGTCTTCACCGCCTCCTCACCGCTGGTCCCCGGTCCGCCGGTGCGGTCCCGGGTCCTCATCGAGGCGCGGCTGCCCGTGCCCGATCTGCTGCGCACCGACGACCCCCTGCTGCGGCACCTGCTCGACAGCGACCAGGCGACGCCCTACCGGATCGCCGCCAGCGGGGGCGAGCCGTACGAGACCGGCGGGCTGACGGTCACCGAGCGGCCGTACCGGGTCGTCGACGGGCGGGGGCAGGCCCACCCCCGGCGCTTCGCGTACGGGGTGCCCACCGAGTCCGTCCACTGGGTCACCGCCGCCGGGGTGCGGCCGGAGTCCGACTCGGTCACGCTGAAGGACGCCGACGCCATCGCCCGGGCCGTGCTCGCCCTGCCGCCGGTCGCCCACGTGCCCGCGGTCCCGCACACCGCCACCGGCATCGAGTCGACGGGGGTCATCGTATGAACGCCCCGGCCGCGGACACCGGCCTGCTCTCCCCCGTCCGGGCGGGCACCCCCGTGGAACGCCTGGTCGACGACGCGGCCTGGCTCCAGGCGATGGCGGACGCGGAGGCCGCGCTGGCGCGCGCCCAGGCCGGCCTGGGGGTGCTGCCCCGCGCGGCGGCCGACCTCATCACCGAGGTCGTGCGCGAGGGGGCGCCCGACCCCCGTGTCATCGCGGTGGCCTCGCGCGAGCACGCCAACCCGGTCGTCTCCCTGGTGTCGGAGCTGACCCGGCGCGTCGCCGCGCGCGACCCCGCGGCCGCCGAACACGTGCACCGCGGGTCCACCAGCCAGGACATCTTCGACACCGGCGCCATGCTGGTCTGCCGGCGCGCCCTGGAGGCCGTCCGGGCCGACCTCGCGGCCGCCGCGGAGGCGTTCGCGGTGACGGCCCGGGCCCATCGGGACACCCCGGCGGCGGCGCGCACGCTGGCGCTGCACGCGGTGCCCACGACGTTCGGGCTGCGGGTCGCGGGGTGGCGGTCGCTGGTGCTGGACGCCGTGGAGCGGATCGACCGGGTGCTCGACGGCGGGCTGCCGGTCTCGCTCGGCGGGTCGGCGGGGACGCTGGGCGGGTACCTGGCCTACGCCGCGCCCGAGCATCAGGAGGACCCGGGCGCGTTCTGCGACGCCCTGGTGCGGGGGTTCGCCCGCGAGACGGGGCTGGCCCCGCAGCGGCTCCCCTGGCACGCGCTGCGCACCCCCGTGGCGGACGTGGCGTCCGTGCTCGGGTTCGCCGCCGCGGCCCTGGGCAAGGTCGCGGTGGACGTGCTCACGCTGTCGCGCACCGAGGTGGGCGAGGTCGCCGAGCCCTCGCCCGCCGGACGCGGGGCGTCCTCGGCCATGCCGCACAAGCGCAACCCCGTGCTGGCCACGATGGTGCGCACGGCCGCGCTCCAGGTGCCCGTCCTGACGGCGGGCGTCCTCCAGTGCCTGTCCGCCGAGGACGAGCGCTCCCCCGGGGCGTGGCACGCGGAGTGGCAGCCGCTGCGCGAATGCCTGCGGCTCACCGGCGGCGCGGCGCACACCATGGTCGAGCTGGCCCGGGGGCTGGCGGCCGACCCCGTCCGCATGCGCGCGAACCTCGCCCTGACGGGGGGCGCCGCCACCAGCGAACGGGTGGCCGCCGCCCTGACCCCCCGCCTGGGACGGCCCCGGGCCCGCGCGGTCCTCGACGCCTGCTCGGCCGAGGCGGCCGCGTCCGGGCGGCCGCTGGCCGACGTCCTGGCTGAACACCCCGCTCTCGAGGGCGCCGCCGGTCCGGACGCCCTCGCCGCCCTCTGCGACCCGGTGCGGTACACCGGCGCGGCCGCCCGCCTGGTCGACCGCGCCCTGGACCGCCGGCCGCGGGAGGCGGGCTGACCCCGCGGCCGCGGGCCGTCTGTGAGCGGGGGCCCGCGGCCGCGGTCAGGCGGCCCGGCTCTCCTCCAGGGAGTCCAGCCAGGCGCGGATCCGCTCGTTGTGCTCGCCCAGCAGCGGCGGCGGCAGGTGCCCCTCCGCGGCGGGCGGCGCGCCCCCGTCCCCGCGGTGGGGGGCGAAGCGCAGCGCGGAGCCGGGCAGCTCCACCCGCCCCAGGACGGGGTGCTCCACGTCCAGGACCAGGCCCTGGGAGCGGGTCTGCTCCCACTCGTAGACCTGGTCGATGGTGCGCACCGCCCCGCAGGGGACGCCGATGTCCCCGATGCGGCGCAGCCACTCGTCCCGGGGCGCGGTGCCCAGCACCGCCTCGACCTCGGCGATCAGGTCGTCCCGGTGGACGACGCGGGCGGCGTTGTCGCAGAACCGGGGGTCCTGGGCGTCCAGGCCCAGCAGGCCCGCGAACTTGGACCACTGCGACTCGCCGCCGATGGCGACCTGGAGGACCCCGTCGGCGCAGGCGAAGGCGCCGTAGGGCGCGATGGAGGGGTGGTGGTTGCCCATCGCGCGGGGCACCTCGCCCGCCACCGTCCAGCGGGTGCCCTGGAAGGCGTGCACGCCGACGATCGAGGACAGCAGCGAGGTGCGCACCACCGCGCCGGTGCCGGTGCGCTCGCGCTGCACGAGCGCGGCCAGCACCCCCTGGGCGCCGTTCATCCCGGCGAGGAGGTCGCCGATGGGCACCCCGACCTTGGTGGGCTCGTCCGGGGAGGGGCCGGTCAGGCTCATCAGGCCCGCCTCGCCCTGGGCGATCTGGTCGTACCCCGCACGACCGCCCTCGGGGCCGTCGTGGCCGAACCCGCTGATGGAGCACACCACCAGGCGGGGGTTGAGCTCGCCCAGGCGTTCGGCGGAGAAGCCCAGCCGGTCCAGGACGCCGGGGCGGAAGTTCTCCACGAGCACGTCGGCGGCGCGGACCAGGCGGGTGAGCTGCTCGACCCCGTCGGGGGACTTCAGGTCCAGCTCGATGGACTCCTTGTTGCGGTTGCAGGACAGGAAGTAGGTGCTGATCCGCTCGTCCTCGGGGCCGACGAAGGGCGGACCCCAGCCCCGGGTCTCGTCGCCGGTGCCGGGCTGCTCGACCTTGATGACGCGGGCGCCCAGGTCGCCCAGCAGCATGGCGGCGTGCGGCCCGGCCAGGGCGCGGGACAGGTCGACGACGACGGTGCCCTGCAGCGGTCCTCGTTCGCGGTCCATGTGGCTCCTTCGGTGGTGGTGTGCGGGAGGCGGGGAGGCGGGCCCGTCAGGAGGGCAGGCCCAGGCGGCGGTAGCGGGCGGCCCGGGCGGCGCGCCGGGCGGCGCCCGGGGCGCGGGTGAGGGCGGCGAGCTCGTGGCGCAGGGCCAGGCCCGCGCGGCGGCAGAACTCCTCGGGCTCGTCGGCGGCGTCGTCGTACTCGGGGACGATCCGGTCGACGATGCCGTGGGCGCGCAGGTCGGTGGAGCCGATGCCCTGGTCGCGGGCCAGGTCGGCGGCCTTCTCCGTGGTGCGGTGCACGATGGCGCTGGCGCCCTCGGGGGGCAGGGGGGACAGCCAGGCGTTCTGGGCGCACAGCACCCGGTCGGCGGGGATGAGGGCGAGCGCGCCGCCGCCGGTGCCCTGGCCCAGGAGGAGGGCGAGGGTGGGCGCGGCCAGGGTGGCCATCTCGGTGAGGCAGCGGGCGATCTGCCCGGCCATGCCCTGTTCCTCGGCCTCCTTGGACAGGGCGGCGCCGGGGGTGTCGATGACCGTGACCAGGGGCAGGCCCAGTTCGTCTGCCAGGCGCATGCCGCGGCGGGCGGCGCGCAGGGCGGCCGGGCCCATGGGGTGCTCGGGGGTCTGGCGGTCGCGGTCCTGGCCCAGCAGGACGCAGGGGGATCCGCCGAACCGGGCCAGTGCCAGCAGCAGGCCGGGGTCGGACTCGCCCTCGCCGCTGCCGCGCAGGCGGACGACGTCGGTGGCGGCGTGGCGGAGCAGGGCGCGCACCCCGGGCCGGCCGGGCCGGCGGGAGCGTGTGACGGCGGTCCAGGCGGGGGTGGCCGCGGCCGGCTCGGCGGGCGGCGGCGGGGCGTCGCCGGTGTCGCGGGCGAGCAGGACGGTGAGGGCGCGGTCGGCGATGGCGGGCAGGTCCTCGGGCGGCAGGACGGCGTCGATGAGGCCGTGGTCGAGGAGGTTCTCCGCCCGCTGGACGCCCTCGGGGAAGTCGGCCCCGTACAGGGCGCTGTACACGCGCGGGCCCAGGAAGCCGACGAGGGCGCCGGGCTCGGCGACGGTGACGTGGCCCAGGGACCCCCAGGAGGCGAGGACCCCGCCGGTGGTGGGGTCGCGCAGGTAGACGAGGTAGGGCAGCCCGGCGGCCTTGTGGGCGGCGATGGCGGCGGCGATCTTGACCATCGCCAGGAAGGCGACGGTGCCCTCCTGCATGCGGGTGCCGCCGGAGGCCGGGGAGACGAGCAGCGGCAGCCGGGCGGCGGTGGCGCGTTCGACGGCGGTGACCAGGCGTTCTGCGGCGGCCACGCCGACGGACCCGGCGAGGAAGGCGAACTCGCCGGCGGCGACGGCGACGCGCCGGCCGCGCAGCAGGCCCTCGCCGGTCAGGATCGCCTCGTCGCAGCCGGAGGCGGCGCGGGCCCGGGCGAGATCGGCGGCGTAGGAGGGGTCGGGGCGCACGTCGACGGGCGTGGTGTCCCAGGAGCGGAAGCTCCCGGGGTCCAGGATCCGGTCGAGGAGGTCGCGGGCGCCGTACCGGGTGGCCATCGGCATCTCCTTATCGGTTCGGCGACCCAGTGGCTCGGTGGCCTGCCGTGTCGGTTCAGCGGCCACCTCATTGGCTCAGTGGCTAGGCCACTGGGTCTCTTCGTCAGCATGGCACACGCCCCCGGCTTTGTGAAGGCCGACATCCCCTTCCCGCGGGGGGATCCCCCCGCGGGCCCGGTCGACCGCACCGACGCTCCCGGACTACTCTGGAGGTCCGCCCAGCCCGAGCCGGAAGGAGCCCGCCCGCGTGCCCACCAAGCCCACCCCCCGGCCACCGGCACGGCCTCGTCTCTACGAGCAGCTGGTGGAACGGCTGGTGGAGTACATGCGCGAGGCCGGCCTGACCCCCGGCGACCGCCTGCCCGCCGAGCGGGAACTGGCCGCCTCCCTGGGCGTGAGCCGCGCCTCGCTCAGCCAGGCCCTGGTGGCGCTGGAGGTGCAGGGGATCATCGACGTGCGCCACGGCGACGGCGCGATCATCCGCCGCACCACCTCCGAGGAGGGCGTGCTGGCCCTGCTGCGCGACCGCGCCAACCGGCGGGCGGAGATCATCGAGGCCCGCCAGGCCCTGGAGGTCAAGCTCGCCGAGCTGGCCGCCGAGCGCCGCACCGAGCACGACCTCGCCGCCGTCGACGCCGCCCTGGACCTCATGCGCGCCGAGCTGCGCGCGGGCGGGCGCGGGGTGGAGGGCGACGAGCGGTTCCACGCCGCGATCACCGAGGCGGCGCGCTCGCGGCTGCTCACCCGGATGATGAACGAGCTCGCCCCGATGATCCGCGAGACCCGCCTGGAGTCGCTGTCCCAGCCGGGGCGGCCGCAGGACTCGCTGGCCGGGCACGAGAAGATCGCCTCGGCGATCCGGCTGGGCGACCCGGACATGGCTGCCGAGGCCATGCGCCGCCACCTGCGGCTGGTGTCGCAGGTGGGCGACGTGCCCGAGCGCGCCGCGAACTGAGCCCCGGACGCGGGCGGCCCGGCGCGGGGTCCCCGCGCCGGGCCGTCACCGCTCGGCCGGAGCCGCGGGCGTCACAGCAGTCCGGGCACGACCAGGACGCCCCAGGCCACGAGCGGCCCCAGGACCACCACTATGGCGCTGTAGACCAGGATCCGCCGGTAGAACTTCTCCGGCTCCACCCCGGTGGCGTTGGCCAGGACCAGGGCGCCGTTGGTGGAGAAGGGGCTGACGTCCACGATCGTGGAGGCCACGGCCAGCGCGACGATGACGCCGGTCGCGCTCACCTCCCCCATGAGCAGGAACGGGACCGCCAGCGGGATGGTGGCGCCCAGGATGGCGGTGGAGGAGGCGAAGGCCGAGACGATGCCGCCGATGTAGCACAGCACCAGGGCGACCAGCAGGGCCGCGCCCAGCCCGGCCGCGGCCAGGCCGACGTACTCGATGGTCCCGGCGCTCTCCATGACGCCGACGAAGGTCAGCATGCCGGTGATGAGCAGTACCGTGGGCCAGCTGATCTGGGAGATCGCGTTCTTCTGCGCCTGGGGCGAGATGAGCGCCAGGACGACCGTGACGGTCATGGCGACGAACCCGACGTTGAGGCCGAAGCCCAGGGCCAGCACGCCCAGGGTGAGGATGCCCAGCAGGGTGGCGATCTGGTCGAACCGGACCGCCGGTGCGGCCCCGGACTCCCCGGCTCCAGCGCCGGAGCCGCCGGTGGCCACGGCGGTGCCGCCGCCCCCGCCCGCTCCCCCGCCGCCCGCGGCGACGGCCTCCCTCTCGGACCGCTCCGCCCTGACCCCGACGAGCCGGTGGCCGCCCAGGGCGATGAACAGCACGAACGCGATGGCGAGGTTGAAGACCAGGCTGCCCAGGAACAGGGTCACGGGGTGTACGTCGAGCCCGTTGTCCGCCACGATGGTGTTGACCGTGACCCCGTAGACGCTGGCCGGGGAGAAGCCCCCGCCCTGCGCCCCGTGGATCACCATCATGCCCATCATCAGGGGGTCGATCCGGTACTTGGCGGCGAAGCCCAGGGCGATGGGCGCGACGATGGCCACGGCCGCGGGGCTGAGCGCGCCCACGGCGGTGAGCAGGGCGGTGATGCCGAACATCACCCAGGGGATGGCCACCACCCGGCCGCCGACCAGGCGGGTGGCCGCCCGGACCATCAGGTCGACGGTCCCGTTGTTCTTGGCGATGGCGAACAGGTAGGTGACACCGACCAGGGTGAGGAACAGGTCGGCCGGGAAGCCGCCGAGGATCTCCCCCGCCTCCATGGACAGGGCGAGGGTGCCGACGAGGAAGGCGGCGACGAAGGCGAGTGCGCCGATGTTGATGGGGAAGACGGTCGCGACGACGAACATCGCCGCGAGCACGAGAATGGTGAGCAGCTGGGGTGTCATGACCGGCCATTCGAGCTTCGGTGGAGGGGTGTGACTCAGCTCATAGGAGCGACTGGCCTAGCCAATATGCCAATGGGCCAATTGTCAAGCCCCGGAAACACCCCCGCCACCCGCCCGGCCCGCGGCGCCGCGGCCCCCCGCCCCGGATTGTGCACATGCCCACCCGGGGGCGGATGATCCGCTGCGGATCGTCATTGAGGCCCCGCGCACCCACCCGGCACCCTGGAGGGAATCCGTCACACCCCTCCCTTCCAGGAAGAACACCGCCGGCATGCTCGACCTCCTGCTCACCAACGCGCGCGTGCGCACCCTCGACGACGACCGGCCCGCGGCCACCGCCGTGGGCATCGCCGCCGGTCGCGTCCTCGGGTTCGACGGGGACGTCGCCGACCTGCCCGCCCGGGCCGTGGTCGACTGCGGCGGCGCCGCGGTCGTCCCCGGCTTCGGGGACGCGCACAACCACATGGCGTGGTTCGGCCAGTCCCTGGGCGAGCTGGGCCTGGAGGACGTCACCACCCTGGACGGGCTCTACGACGCGGTGGCCCGCCGGGCCGCCGACCTGCCCGCCGACGCCTGGATCATCGGATCCGGCTACGACGACACCGCCATGGGCGCGCACCCCGACCGGCACGGCCTGGACCGGGCCGGGGGCGGCCGCCCGGTGTGGCTCAAGCACCGCTCCGGGCACATGTGCACCGTGAGCAGCGCGGTGCTGCGCCGGGTCGGCGCCGACTCCGCCGCGGTGGGCGACCCCGAGGGCGGGGTGATCGTCCGCGACGGCGACGGGACGCCCACCGGCCTGCTCCAGGAGCGCGCCCAGGAGCTGGTCACCGCCCTGGTCATGCCCTACCCCGTCGCCGACCTGGCCGACGCGATCGGCCGGGCCTCGCGCGTGTACGCCTCCGAGGGCCTCGCCCACGTCGTCGAGGCCGGGATCGGGCGCGGGCTGATCGGCCGCACCCCGGTGGAGGCCGCCGCCTACCAGCTGGCCCGCGAGCGCGGCGACCTGCGCACCCGCGTGGAGCTGATGGTGGCCGCCGACAACCTGCACCCGCTGGACGGGCACGCCGACGACGGCATCGACGTCGGCATCGACCTGGGGCTGCGCACCGGCTTCGGCGACGACCGGCTGCGCCTGGGCCCCATGAAGATCTGGCTGGACGGCTCGCTCATCGGCCGTACCGCGGCCGTGACCGAGCCCCTGTGCGGGCACGGGCACGGCGTGTTCCAGAACCCGCCCGAGGAGATGCGCGATCTGGTGGTGGCCGCCCACCGCGCCGGGTGGCGGGTGGCCGCGCACGCCATCGGCGACGAGGCCGTGGACCTGGCGCTGGACGCCTTCGAGCGGGCGCACAGGGAGCTGCCGCGCCCGGACGTGCGCCACCGGATCGAGCACGCCGGGGTGGTCCGCCCCGACCAGCTGGCCCGGTTCGCCGAACTGGGCGTGGTCCCGGTCCCCCAGCCCCGGTTCCTGTACACCGTGGGCGACGCCATGGCGGCGTCCCTGGGCCCGGAGCGGGTGGGCTGGCTGTACCGGCACCGGTCGTTCCTGGAGCACGGGATCCGGGTGCCGGGCAGCTCCGACCGCCCGGTCGCGCCCGGCGCGCCGCTGGCGGGCATGGCCTCGATGGTGGAACGGCTCAGCAGCGGGGGCGCCGTCCTCGCCCCCGACGAGCGGGTCACCGCCGAGCAGGCCCTGCGCGCCTACACCGTCGACGCGGCCTGGGCGAGCCACGATGAGCACGACAGGGGCACGCTGTCCCCCGGCGGGCTCGCCGACCTGGTCATCCTGGACCGCGACCCGGTCGACACGGCGGACCAGGGCATCGACACCGTCGAGGTGCTGGCGACCGTCGTGGGCGGCGAGGCCGTCCACGGCGCGGACGCCTTCGCCGGACTGGCCGCGACGGCCTCCGGCGCCGGCGCCTGACCCGCCCCCTCCCATCCCCTGACAGACCCCGCGCCGGTGCGGCGCGGACACCGAAGAGGAGAGAATTCCCCATGAACGACCTCGACCGCACGGGCCCCGAGGCCCCGCCGGGCGGGAAGGCCCCGGTGGTGAGCGGCAAGGAGGCCGGTCGCATCGCCTTCGCCGCGTTCGTCGGCACCGCACTGGAGTGGTACGACTACTTCCTCTTCGGCACCGCGGCCGCCCTGGTGTTCAACCGGCTGTACTTCACGACGCTGAACCCGACGGCGGCCACCCTGGCCGCGTTCGCGACCTTCGGCGTGGGCTTCGTGGCCCGCCCGCTGGGCGCCGTCCTGTTCGGGTGGATGGGCGACCGGATCGGACGGCGTCCCGCGCTGCTGATCACGGTGGTCGCCATCGGTGTGGCGACCGGCCTCATCGGCGTGCTGCCCGACTTCGCGGCCATCGGCGTGGCGGCCCCGCTGCTGCTGGCGCTGCTGCGCCTGGTGCAGGGCATCGCGGTGGGCGGCGAGTGGGGCGGCGCGGTGACCATCGCCGTCGAGCACGCCCCGCCCGAGAAGCGCGGGCGTTACGCGGCGCTGCCGCAGATCGGCTCCCCGGTCGGCACCCTGCTGTCCTCGGGCGCGTTCGCGCTGGTGCTGACGCTGCCGCCGGAGCAGTTCGACTCCTGGGGCTGGCGCCTGCCGTTCCTGGCGGCGTTCCCGCTGCTGCTGGTGGCCGTGTACATCCGCCGCAAGGTCGAGGAGTCGCCGGTCTTCGAGGAGATGGAGCGCCAGGAGGCGCGGTCCAAGGTCCCGGCCGTGGACGTGTTCCGCAAGGCCTGGGGGCGGCTGCTGGTCGCGATCGCCTCGGCGCTGCTGGGCGTGGGCGGCTTCTACGTCATGACCACGTTCGCGATCAGCTACGGCACCGGCACCCTGGGGCTGGAGCGGGGGCTGATGGTCAACGCCACCCTGGTGGCGGCGGTGGCCCAGATCGGGGTCATCCTGGTGTTCGGCCGCCTGGCCGAGCGGATCGGCCCGGGCCGGGTGACGCTGTGGGGCGGTGTGGCCACTGCGGCCATCGCCTTCCCGGTGTTCTGGATGATCGACACGCGCTCCCCGGTGCTCGTGGTGCTGGCGGTGGCCGCGGGCGTGGCGATCCTGTCGATCGCCTACGCGGTGTCGGGCGCGCTGCTCACCGAGCTGTTCCCGGCGCACCTGCGCTACAGCGGCGTGGCGCTGGCGTACAACCTGGCCGGTGCGCTGAGCGGCTTCCTGCCGTTCGCCGCCACCGCCCTGCTGGACGTCTCGAACGGCGGCTCGTGGGTGGCCTCGCTGCTGCTGGCGGGGATCGCGCTGATCACCGCGGTCGGCGGCCTGGTCGGCGAGCGCCTGCGGGTCCGCGACGAGGTCGTGGTCCGCTAGGGCGCGTTCGGCGGATCATTCCGGGTCGCGGCCGCGGGGCCGCCTCTCGCCGCGCCGCCCGTGCTCGGACGGCCGAACTCCGGGCCGACCCGCGCCGGTCGTCCTGCGAGAGATCGCCTCGCGGCCTCTCCCGGCGTTCGGCGCGAGCGCCGAAACGCTCGAGAGCATCCACCGAACACGCCCTGGACCGGTGCGGACGGGACGTCCGCGTGTGAAGGCCCCGCCCGGGATTCCCGGGCGGGGCCTTCAGGTGCGCGGGGACGGGGTCAGGCGCGGACGGCGGCCGGGTCGTGGACCCCGGTGCTCGGCAGCGCCCCGGAGCCCAGGCCGCGGACCACGTCGGTGAGCAGGTCCAGCCCGGCCAGCATGTCGTCGTCCTGGGTGTACTCGCCCTCGTTGTGCGAGACGCCCTCGACGGAGGGCACGAAGAGCATGACGGTGGGGACGCGCTCCTTCATGTTGATCGAGTCGTGCCCGGCGACGGTGAGGATGCCGCGGTGGCTCAGCCCCAGGCGCTCGGCGGCGCCCCGGGCCAGCTCCACGCCCTCGGGCTGGTAGCGGTCGATGCCCCAGGCGTGGGAGAGGTCGAGGTCGATCTCCACCCGGGCGGTGCCCTCGATGCGGGCGACCTCCTGCGCGAGCAGCCGGTCGGCCTCGGCCAGCACCGCCTCGTCGTGGGAGCGCAGGTCCAGCAGCAGCTCGGCGCGGGAGGCCACCGTGACCGGGGAGTTGGGGTAGACGTCCATGCTGCCCACCGCGGTGTGCAGCAGGCCGGGGAAGCGGTCGGCCAGCTCGCGGGCGGCGACCACCAGCAGGGAGGCGCCCAGCAGGGCGTCGCGGCGGTCCTCCATGACCGTGGCGCCCGAGTGCGCCTGGTCGCCGCGGACCGTCACCCGGTACTTGCGGGCCGCCCAGCAGGCCTCGACCAGGCCGATCGTGGTGCCGGTGTTCTCCAGGACCCGGCCCTGCTCCACGTGGATCTCGGCGCAGAAGACCGCCTCGGGGCCGTCGGTGTCGCCGAGGAACCCGGTGGGGGCCAGTGCCTGCGCGACCGTGGTCCCGGCCCGGTCGCGGGAGGCCAGCGCGGTCTCCAGCGGCAGGCGGCCGGTGTACACGGCGCTGCCCATCATGGAGGGGGTGAACCGCGAGCCCTCCTCGTTGAACCAGTTGACGACGGCGAGGTTGTAGGGCGGCTCCGCGCCCTCGGCCGCGTCGCGCTCGGCGGCGCGCAGCACCGCGTGGGCCGCGGCCAGCACGCCGTAGGCGCCGTCGTAGCGGCCGGCCGTGGGCTGGGAGTCCATGTGGGAGCCGACGACCACGTAGGGGGCGCCGGGCACCCGCTCCAGCAGGCCGAACTGGTTGCCGATGCGGTCGTACACCACCCGCAGGCCGGCCTCCTCCAGCAGCCCGGCCAGCCAGCGGCGCTGGGCGTTGTCGGGCTCGGTGGCGGCCTGCCGGTCGACCCCTCCGGAGGGGGTGGCGCCGAAGGCGCTCATGGCGCGGAAGTCCTCCAGGAAGCGGGTGTCGGCGGCGGTGCGTCCGGGGGCGGTCATGTGGTTCCTCTCGGGTCCGGTGGTGACGCTCCCATACTCGGCGTGCGGGTCGGCCGCGCTCAATCGGCATTCACCCAAGATTTCCGGGCTCGGCTGTGCACATGACCACGGTGGAACCGCCCCGGCCCGCGTCGGGGCAGGTGGGGGGCACCGGGCGATCCGTGGCACGATCGTTCCCGGTGTATTCGCCCAAGGACGCCGTGAGGAGGCAGACCATGGTGGACCCGGACGGACCGCAGCCGTGGCCGAGGATGCTGGAGCTGCTGGCCCGGGACCGCGACGGGCTGGTCGCCGACTTCCTGGGGCGGCTGTCGGCGCTGGGGCGCTACAGCGACGGGCTGATCCCCGACGAGGACCTGCGCCAGACCGCGACCGACACCTTCGACATGCTCACCCGGCGCCTGGCCGGGCTGCCGCTGCCCGGGCACCTGAGCGACCTGCCGACCCGGCTGGGGGTGCGGCGGGCCCGGCAGGGGGTGGCGCGCGAGGACCTGCTGGAGGCGGTGCGGCTGGACTTCCGGGTGCTGTGGGCGGGGCTGGTGCGCGCGGGCGGCGCGGACTCGGCGCAGATCCTGGTGCTGCACGTGGAGGAGATCCTCGGCACCGTCGAGCAGTACATCAGCGACGTGCAGGCGGCGTTCCTGGAGGAGCGGGCGGCGCTGGAGCGGGACTCGCGGGCCGAGGCGGCCCAGGCGCTGTCCCGGCTGCTGGGGTCGGGCGACCGGGCCGCGGAGGTGGCGGCGCAGGTCGCCCCGGTGCTGGGGGTGGCCGTGGACGGGGTGTTCGAGGTGCTGTTCGCGGCGCCGGGGCCGGGGGCCGGGCCGGGGCGGCGCTCGGAACCGGGCGGGCCGGCCCGCGACGGCTGCCTGGTGTGGGAGTTCGACGACGGGGTGGCGCTGGTGCGGGAGGGCCGGGCCCGGTGGCCGCTGCCGCTGGAGGGGATGACGGGGGGCGCGGTCCCCGGGGTGCGGGGGCTGGCCGAGGTGCCCGCGGCGATCGCGGCGGCCCGGAGGCTGGCCGGGTACGCCCGCCCCGGCGGGGGTTTCGTCCGGGCGGAGGGGGTGTGGCCCGCGCTGGCCCGGGACCGGCTGCTGGAGGTGCTGCCCGGGTTCGGCCGGGAGGCGGTGGAGCGGGTGGCGGCGCTGGAGCCCGACGCCCGGGCGCGGCTGCTGGAGACCCTGGAGCACTACACGGCGACGGGGTCGGTCAAGGCGACCGCGGAGTCGCTGTACTGCCACCGGAACACGGTGGTGAACCGGCTCCAGGCGTTCCGCGAGGTGACGGGGCTGGACCTGACCGTCCCGGTGGAGGCGGCCCGGGCGCTGGTGCTGTTCTCCGACCGGCGCCCGGGCGACGGGTGGGGGTGAGGCGGCGGGCGGCGCTCAGCAGGCGCAGGCCGGAGGCTCGGCCCCGGTCTCGCGGCGGCGTTCGAGCAGGACGGTGTCGCGCCAGCGGCCGTGGTGGCGGGCGATGCGCTCGCGCACCCCGACGGTGCGGAACCCGGCCTGGTGGTGCAGGGCCAGCGAGGCGCGGTTCTCGGGGAAGACCGAGGTCTGCAGCGTCCACAGCCCCCCGGTGTCGGCCTCGGTGACCTGCCGGTACAGCAGCGCCTTGCCCACGCCCCGGCCGCGCGCGGCTCCGGCGACGTACACCGAGGTCTCGGCGACCCCCGTGTAGGCCTCGCGGGCCGAGACCGGGGCGGCGGCGGCCCAGCCGGCCACGGCGCCGTCGAGTTCGGCGACCCAGCGGTGGCCGGGGAGCCACTTGTCCTTCAGGGCGTCGACCGGGGGCGCCTCGGTCTCGAAGGTGGCGTCGCCGGTGGCGATGCCCTCGGCGTAGATCTCGCGGACGCGTTCCAGGTCGGCGTCGGCCATCGGGCGGGTGGCGACGTCCCCGGGCAGGTCGGTGGGGCAGCAGGGGCGGGCGGCCAGCAGGCCCATGACGGCGTCGGCGGCGTGCGGCAGGCCGACGCAGCAGGCGGGGTTGACGGCGACCCGGGTGGAGGTGCCCACCCGGGTGAGGGTCACGAACCCGACGTCGGCGAGCTTGCGCAGGTGGTGGGAGACGGTGGGCTGGCGCAGGTCCACCATCTCGGCCAGTTCCCCGACACCGACCGACCCCGGGGTCGTGGCGATGGCGTGGAGCAGCCGGACGCGCATGGGTTCGGCCAGGCAGGCGAACCAGGCGGCGTAGGTCTCGGCGTCGAGGGCGGACAGGGAGTCCGGGGTCGTCACGGTCATGCGCTCATTATCGACCACGATCTATGGTTGCGTCCATCGACATACATCTATAAAGTTTCGCTCCATAGACACCGATCGATGAAAGGGTGTGTCATGGACGAGGGTCTTCCCGTCGTGGTGATCGGAGCCGGGCCGGTGGGGCTGGCCGCGGCCGCCGAACTGGTGGGGCGCGGCCTGCCGGTCGTGGTGCTGGAGCGCGGCGACCGGGCCGGGGCCGCCGTGTCCGAGTGGGGGCACGTGCGCCTGTTCTCGATGTGGCGCGACCTGGTGGCCCCCGCGGCGGAGAAGCTGCTCACCGCCGCCGGCTGGACCCGCCCCGCCGACGGCGGCTACCCGACCGGCGCCGAGTGGGTCGGCTCCTACCTGGCCCCGCTGGCCGCCGCCCTGGGCGGGCGGGTGCGCTTCGGCGCCGAGGTGACCGGGGTGAGCCGCCTGGGCCGCGACCGGGTCGTGGACTCCGGGCGCGCCGGACGGCCGTTCACCGTCCGGGTGCGCACGTCCGGCGGCGAGGAGCGGCTGCTCGCCCGCGCGGTCGTGGACGCCTCCGGCACCTGGGGCTCCCCCAACCCGGCGGGCGGCGACGGCCTGCCCGCCCTGGGCGAGGCCGACGCGGCCGGGCGCGTCTCCTACCGCGTCCCCGACACCGCCGACCCGGCCGGGCGGGCCCGCCACGCGGGGCGGACCACGGCGGTGGTCGGCAGGGGGCACTCGGCGCTGACGGCTCTGGTGGCCCTCGCCTCCCTCGCCGAGGAGGTCCCGGGCACCCGCGCGGTGTGGGTGCTGCGGCGCGGAGCCGTGGGCGACGCCTTCGGCGGCGGGTCCGCCGACCGGCTCGCCGGGCGCGGCGCCCTGGGCCTGCGCGCCAGGGCCGCGGTGGAGGCCGGGCACATCGAGGTGGTCACCGGGTTCCGCACCGCCGAGGTGCGCCCGGACGGGGACCGCCTCGTCCTGGTGGACGACGGCGGCCGGGCCCTGGAGCCGGTCGACGAGGTGGTGGCCCTGACCGGGTTCCGCCCCGACCTGTCCTTCCTGTCCGAGATCCGACTCGGCCTGGACGCCGCCCTCCAGGCGCCGGTGGAACTGGCCCCGCTCATCGACCCCAACGTGCACTCCTGCGGGACGGTGTACCCGCACGGGGCCACCGAGCTGTCCCACCCGGAGGAGGGGTTCTTCCTGGCGGGGATGAAGTCCTACGGGCGCGCCCCCACCTTCCTGGCCCTGACCGGGTTCGAGCAGGTCCGCAGTATCGCCGCCCACCTGGCCGGGGACCGCGAGGCCGCCGCCCGCGTGGAGCTGACCCTGCCCGAGACCGGTGTCTGCGGCGGCGCCGGCCTGTTCGACGACCCCGGTGCCACCAAGGCCGGCGCGGACGGCTGCTGCGGTCCCGCCCCCGAGGCGGAGCGGCCGTCCCCGGCGACGGCCGGCGCCGGCCTGCTGACCGTTTCGCCGCTGCCGCTGCTCACGGCCGCTCCGACCGCCTCCGCGGGCGGCGGGTGCTGCGGCGGCGGGGACTCCCCGCGCCCGGCCCGGGCCGCCGACCCGGACCCGCTGCCGTGACGCCGGGATCCGGCGGGGGAGCGGACTCCGCGGAGGACGCCCTCCTCACCGTGATCGGGGCGGGGCAGGCGGGGCTGGCCGCGGCGCACGCCTCCTCCCGGCGCGGTGTGCGGGCCCTGGTGCTGGAGGCCGCCGGACACCCCGGCGGCTCCTGGCCGCACTACTACGACAGCCTGACCCTGTTCTCCCCCGCCCGGTTCTCCGGCCTGCCCGGCCGGCCGATGCCCGGCGACCCCGACCGCTACCCACGCCGCGACGAGGTGGTGTCCTACCTGCGGGACTACGCCGCCCGCCTGGACGCCGACCTGCGCTGCGGGCACCGGGTGGAGCGCGTGGTGCGCGACGGGGACGGGTTCCTCCTCACCCTCGCCGACGGCTCCCGGATCCGCTCCCGGGCGGTCGTCTCCGCCACCGGCGGCTTCGCCCGCCCCCACCGGCCGGAGCCGCCCGGCCTGGCGGACTTCACCGGGGCCGTGCTGCACGCGGCCGAGTACCGCTCCCCCGAGCCCTTCGCCGGCCTGCGGGTCGTGGTGGTCGGCGGCGGCAACTCCGGGGTGCAGATCGCCGCGGAACTGGCGGGGACTGCACGTGTCACCCTGGCCACCCGCTCCCCGGTGGCCTGGGCGGAGCAGCGTCCCCTGGGCCGTGACATCCACTGGTGGTTCGTGCGCAGCGGCCTGGACGCCGCACCCCTGGGACGGCTCTGGGCGAGGGCCCCGGTCCTGGTGAACGACGACGGCCGGTACCGGGCAGCGGTCGCCGCCGGCGCCCCGGACCGCCGGGAGATGTTCACCCGCTTGGAGGGGGACGAGGTCACCTGGGCCGACGGCAGCGTGGAGAGGGTGGACGCCGTCCTGCTCGCCACCGGCTACCGGCCCGCCCTGGACCACCTCGCCCCGACCGGGGCGCTGGACCGCGAAGGGCGCCCGCTGCACCGCGGCGGGGTCTCCACCGCCGTCCCCGGGCTGGGGTACGTGGGGCTGGAGTTCCAGCGCACCTTCGCCTCCGCGACCCTGCGCGGAGTCGGCCGCGACGCCCGGCACGTCGTCCGGCGGCTGCTTCCGTGACCCGGGGGCGGCGGTGCGCCGCCCCCGGTCAGGGGCCCTGCTCCAGGGAGCGGACGATCTCGGCGACGGCGGTCTTGGCGGTGCGGCCCGCACCGATGAGCGTCGCCGAGACCGGGCCCGTCCAGTCGCCGTAGCCCAGCAGGTGCAGCCGCGGCTCGGCACGGGAGCGGTTGCCCCGGACCCCGACCCGGCCCCGGTCGTCGAGCACCCCCAGCGGGGCCAGGTGGTCCAGCACCGGGCGGAAGCCCGTGCACCACAGGACCGCGTCGAAGTCGGCTGCGGTCCCGTCCGCCCAGACCGCGCCGGTGCGGGTCAGCCGCTCGAACATCGGCTCGGCCTTGAGGACTCCTCGGTCGCGGGCCTCCCGCACGCTCGGCACCATGACGATGTCCCCGGGCGGCCGCTCGGCCGTCCCGTCGAGCACCCGGCGGGTGGCCCCGGCGAACAGGGCGCGCCCGTCCAGGCCGTCGGGCATGAGGCGGGGCGGCCGGGCGGTGACCCACGTGGTGTCCGCGACCCGGGACAGCTCGGCGAGGATCTGCGCCGCCGAGTTGCCGCCGCCCACCACGGCGACCCGGCGCCCGGCGAGCGCCTCGGGGCGGCGGTAGTCCACCGTGTGCAGCTGCTGGCCCGCGAAGGCGTCCCGGCCGGGCACGTCGGGGACGTACGGGGCGCGCCAGGTGCCGGTGGCGCTGACGACGTGGCGGGCGGTCCAGTCGCCGTGGTCGGTGCGCACCCGCAGGGCGCCGTCGGCGCGCTCGACCGCGCCCGCCCGGACCGGCCGGCGCACGGGCAGGTCGTAGCGGCGCTCGTACTCGGACAGGTACCACGCGACGTGCGCGGCCGAGGGGTACTCCCGGCCGGGCTCCTCGGGCATCCACCAGCCGGGCAGCATGCTGTGCCCCGCCGGGGAGAACAGCCTCAGCGAGTCCCAGTACTCGGGCCAGGAGCCGCCGGGGCGCCCGGCGGCGTCCAGGATCACGAAGTCCGCCTTCGCCCGGCGCAGGAAGTACCCCGCGGCCAGCCCGGCCTGGCCGCCGCCGATGACCACCACGTCCGCGGCGCTCATCGGGGCCCCGGGGCGAAGCGCCCGCGCAGGGCGAGGGACACGTACACCAGGCCGACCAGCACGGGCACCTCGATCAGCGGCCCCACCACACCCGCCAGCGCCTGCCCGGAGGCCACGCCGAAGGTCGCCACGGCCACCGCGATGGCCAGCTCGAAGTTGTTGCCCGCGGCGGTGAACGCCAGCGTGGTGGTGCGCCCGTAGTCCATGCCCAGCGCCCTGCCCAGGGCGAAGGTGCCGAACCACATGAGGACGAAGTAGGCGAGCAGCGGCAGGGCGATGCGCGCCACGTCCAGCGGCCGTTCGATGATCCGGTCGCCCTGGAGGGCGAACAGCAGCACGATGGTGAACAGCAGCCCGTACAGGGCCCACGGGCCGATCCGCGGCAGGAACGCCGACTCGTAGCGCTCCCGCCCCATGCGCTTCTCGCCGACGCGGCGGGTGAGGAACCCGGCCGCCAGCGGGACGCCGAGGAAGATCACCACGTTGAGCGCGATCAGCCACGGGGAGGCGTCGAGCCCGCCGGTGTCCAGGCCCAGCCACCCGGGCAGCAGGTCCAGGTAGAACCAGCCCAGCAGGCCGAAGGCCAGCACCTGGAAGACCGAGTTCAGCGCGACCAGGACGGCGGCGGCCTCCCGGTTCCCGCAGGCGAGGTCGTTCCAGATGATCACCATGGCGATGCAGCGGGCCAGGCCGACGATGATCAGCCCGGTGCGGTACTCGGGCAGGTCCGCCAGGAAGATCCAGGCCAGGGCGAACATCACCGCGGGGCCGACGACCCAGTTGACCACCAGGGACGAGAGGAGCAGGCGCCTGTCCCGGGTGACGGTGCCGAGGCGGTCGTAGCGGACCTTGGCCAGCACCGGGTACATCATGACGAGCAGGCCCAGGGCGATGGGCAGCGAGATCCCGCCGACCTCCAGTGCGGCCAGCGCCTCGTCCAGGCCGGGGACCAAGCGGCCCAGCCCCAGCCCGGCGGCCATGGCGAGCAGGATCCACACGGCCAGGAACCGGTCAAGGAAGGGGAGCTTCGCGACGACGGCCGGCCCGGCCTGCGGGGTTCCGTCCAGGCGTGTCATCAACAGGCCCGCTTCCGGTCGGCCGCGCCCGTGGCGCGCGCGGTGGCGGCCACCCGCGCCAGGTCGGCGGAGAGGGCCTCCAGGCGTTCGGGGACCAACCGGTAGTAGGTGAAGCGGCCGCAGGGCTCGGTCTCCACCAGGCCCGCCTCGCGCAGGACGCGCAGGTGGTTGGACAGGTTGGTCTGGCGGGCCCCGGTCTCCTCCATGAGGTGGGTGGTGCACAGGGTCTCGCGGGACAGCAGGGAGAGGATCCGCGTCCGCAGGGGGTCGGCGAGCGCCTTCAACAGGTCAGCGTCGACTGATATCAGCATGCACTGATATTATCCCGGCACCGGACGCGCCCGCCCCGGACACCCGGGGGCGGCCCGGCCGACCTCCACCGAGACGAAACGGGAAGTCCCACCATGACCTCCGACGACAGGCCGTCCGTGCTGTTCGTGTGCGTGCACAACGCGGGCCGCTCCCAGATGGCCGCCGCCTGGCTGGCCCACCTGTCCGAGGGCCGGATCGAGGTCCGCTCGGCCGGGTCCGCGCCGGCCGACGCCCTCAACCCCGCCGTGGTCGAGGCCATGGCCGAGGTCGGCATCGACATCACCGGCCGGCGTCCCAAGCTCCTCACCGCCGACGCCGTCGAGGCCTCCGACGTGTGCGTCACCATGGGCTGCGGCGACACCTGCCCCTTCTTCCCCGGCAAGCGCTACCTCGACTGGGAGCTGCCCGACCCCGCCGGGCGGGGCGTGGACGCGGTGCGCCCCATCCGCGACGAGATCCGCGAGCGCGTGGAGGCGCTCATCGGGGAGCTCCTGCCCCGCTGAGCGCCTCCCGGCGTCAGTGGCAGCGGCCCTCGTCCGGGTCCTGTGCGGCGCAGTGCGCGGAGGCGCTCGGCGGGACGTCCAGCGTGGGGTTGCGGTCGAAGAACCCGACCGGCCGCAGCCGGAACCCGGTGCGGTCCACCGGCATGATCGGCCAGTCCTCCGGCCGCGGCGCGTGGGTCAGCCCGAAGGTGTGCCACACCACGACGTCCCGCCCGTCGATGGCCCGGTCGTCGGCCGTGAACGCGGGCAGACCCGCCCCGCCCGGGTGCCGGTTGACCAGGTCGCCCGCCGGGTAGCGCTCGTCCTCGTCGTGCGCGGTCACCCACAGGTGGCGGGTGGCGAAGGCCGCCCGGGCCGCCACCGACGACGACGGGTCCGCCAGCAGCACCGGCTTCCCCTCCGGGTGCAGGGCGTAGGCGACCGGCCGGCCCAGGTGGTTGCGCACCTGCGGGTTGGAGATGTGCCAGACCCGGTCCACCGACGCGTCGGCCGTGCGCCGCGCCTCCAGTTCGGTGGCGAGCACCGTGCGCTTCTGGGCGAAGGCGTTGCCGCGCGGGTTGTCCGGCCCGACCGGGACGCGGACGGCGTCGACCTCCTCCACCCGGTGCGTCGTCCCGTCCACGTTCATGTCCAGCCGCGCGCAGAACAGGTGCTGGTGCAGCGGCGCGCCCAGCCCCGGGGCGACCTCGGAGGCGTAGGGGTAGTCCCCGCCCGGGTACGCGCTGGTGAACACGATGCCGGTGGCCTTGGCCTCGAACTCGATGGTGCCGTCCAGGTACAGGTACCAGAAGAAGCCGTAGTCGTAGTTGCCGACGGTGGTGAAGAACGAGACCACCATCCGGCGCTGGCGCCGGGTCTCGGAGGAGCCCGCCCACAGGTCGGTGTGCTTCCACAGCACCCCGAAGTCCTCCTCGTGCAGGCACACCGCGTTGGGCAGGGTCCGGGGCGCGCCGGACTCGTCGGCGATGACCGCGTCCATGTAGGTGATCTCGCCCAGGCAGTCGCAGCCCAGCCGGAGCGCGTTGGCGTAGCGCCCCACCATGTACTCGCCGGTGTCGAAGTAGTTCTGCCAGGACCGCACCGGGGACGGGTCGCCGTAGGGGACGACCATCTCGGCGATGGACGCCCGGTGCACGACCGGCCGGTCGCGGCCCCTGTCCCGGTCGTGGAACGACACCCGGTGCAGGACGAGGCCCTCCCGGGCGTCGAACCCGATGCGCAGCGACCAGTTCTCCCAGGTGAGCAGGTTGCCCTCCAGGGTGAAGCTCGGCCCCTGCGGCTGGGTGATCTCGATGGGGCGCTGGGTGGTGCGGTGCGGTCCGGTCACCGCCGGGTCGGTGTAGTTCCCCGACACCGACGGCACCGGGACGGGGCCGAAGTCCAGCACCCGGTCGACCCTCCCCGCCAGCACGTCCACGTAGGCGACCAGGCCGTCGACGGGGTGCGCCCAGGCGTGGTCGGCCGCGTGCTCCTGCACGAAGGCGAGCCCGCGCAGGATGCGGCGGCCCCTCTCCTCGGGGTACTCGTCGTCGTAGACGCCCGCGGACAGGGGGGCCACGCGCACGGTGGCGGGGTCCAGGCCGCGGTCGCGCAGGGCCGCCAGCCAGCGTTCGTCGGCGGACAGGACCCGCTCGACCAGCTCGAACTCCTCGTCCAGCACGGGCGGCTGCCCGTCTGCGACCGGGTCCAGGACCCGTTCGGAGTCGACCCGGCCGCGGGTGAGGGAGACGACGAGGTCGCGGGCGGTGCCGGTGCCCACGTCCAGCAGCAGGACGCGCACCCGGCGCTCCACCGGGTCGCCCGGGGTGTACGCGAGCAGGACCTCCTTGGCGGGTTCGGCCAGCCCGGTGTACACGAACCGGGTGGTGTCGGCCAGGTGCCCGGCACCGGCCAGCAGGTCCCGGGCCGCGGTGATCTCCTCCGCGGTGAGGGCGTCGAGGGGGTGGTGGTCGCTCATGGCGGTCCTGGGTCCTTCCAGGTGAGGGGAACGGAACGGCGTCGGGGCGCGGGGGCGGGGCGTCCGGCCCCGGCGGCGGCTCTGCGGCGGGTCTCAGGCGAGGCTGGTCCAGATGCTCTTGACCTGGGTGAACGCCTCGATGGCGGACCAGCCCATCTCGCGGCCCAGCCCCGAGTCCTTCATCCCTCCCCAGGCCGCGGCGGCGTCGAGCATCGGGGGCATGTTGATCCACACGGTCCCGGCCCTGACCCGGGCGGCCAGCCGGTTGGCGGCGCCGATGTCGCGGGACCAGATCACCGCCGCCAGCCCGTACCGGCTGTCGTTGGCGCGGGCGACCAGCTCGTCGGGGTCGTCGTAGGGCAGCACCGACAGGACCGGGCCGAAGATCTCCTCGCGGGCGATGCGCATCCCGTCGGTGACCCCGGAGAACACGGCCGGGCGCACGAAGTACCCGTCCCCGTCCTCCAGAGGTGCGCGGTCGTGCAGGTGGGCGCCCTCCTCCCGGCCGATCCGGACGTACTCCTCGGCGCGGTCGCGCTGCTCGGCGGAGACCAGAGGCCCCAGCCGGGTGGCACCGTCCAGGCCGTGGCCGAGCTTCATCGAGGCCGCCCCGGCGGCGAGCTTCTCGGCGAACTCGTCGTGGCGGGCGGCGTCCACGTAGAACCGGGTGTAGGCGGCGCACACCTGCCCGGAGTTGAGCAGGCCGCCCATGAGGTTGCCCGCCACTGCGGCGTCGATGTCGGCGTCGGCGGTGATGATGGACGGCGCCTTGCCGCCCAGCTCCAGGGACACGTGCTTGAGGTCGCGCCCGGCCCCGGCGGCGATCTCCCGCCCGACCTCGGTGGAGCCGGTGAAGGACACCTTGGCGACGTCGGGGTGGGCGACCAGGGCGCGGCCCACCTCGGGGCCGCCGGTGACGACGTTGACGACGCCGTCGGGGAACCCGGCCTCGCGGACCAGGGCGGCCAGGCGCAGGGTCGTGAGCGGGGTCTGCTCGGCGGGCTTGACGACCACGGTGTTGCCGGCGGCCAGGGCGGGGGCCAGCTTCCACACCAGGATCATGAGCGGGAAGTTCCACGGCGTGATGAGCGCGCACACGCCCAGGGGTTCGCGGCGGGTGCGGTAGTCCACGTCGGGGACCGACAGCGGGGCGGTGACGCCGGTGATCTTGGTGACCCAGCCGGCGTAGTAGCGCAGGTGCTCCACGGCGTTGGGCACCGAGAAGCCCGCGCTGACCGCCAGCGGCTGGCCCTGGTCGGTGGTCTCCAGGGCGGCGAACGCCTCGGCGTCGGCCTCCAGCAGGTCGGCCAGGCGCAGCAGCAGGCGGGCGCGGGCCGCCGGGAGCAGGCCGCCCCAGGCGTCGGAGCCGAAGGCGCGGGCGGCGGCCGCGACGGCGGCGTCCACGTCGGCGGCGGTGGCCTCGGGAACCTCGGCGATGACGCCGCCGGTGGCGGGGTCGACGGTGGCGCGGACGGCGCGCCCGGCGGCGGGGACCGGGGCGCCGTCGATGAGCATGTCGGTGTGCAGGTCGGTGTGGCGGTGCTCGGCCATGGGGCGTCCCTTCGTCGGTTGGGGCGTGAGCCTAGGCACAGTGGTGGCGGGCGGGTCTCCGTTCTGCGCACGGGCGGTCGCCGTTCCGTGCACGGCGCCCGCTCCGCCCGGCCTGTGCTTGTCCGGGTTTCCGTGACCGGGCTAACATCCGGTCAGGACGCGGGGAGGGAGCAGGGCGTGGAGGGAGCGCAGGCCACCGACCGGCTCGACCGCTTCGAGGCGGAGGCGTCCCGGGCGTTCGCCCCCCTGCGCATGCGCCGGGCGGACGAGCGGCCGTTCCGGGGCTCGTTCGCGAGCACCCGCGTGGACGACGTGGTACTCACCCGGATCACGGCCGCGCCGGTGCTGGTGCGGCGCGAGCCGTCGTCCATGAGCTCCACCGACCCGGAGCTGTTCAAGGTCGCCTGGCACGTGTCGGGGCGGGCCGGGGTGGCGCAGAACGGGCGCGAGTGCCTGCTGTCCCCCGGCGACCTGGTGGTCTACGAGACCGGACGCCCCTACGAGCTGCCGTTCTGGGAGCCCTACGACACCGTCGTGATGGGGGTGCCGCCGCGCCTGTTCGGGGCGCACGCCGCGGTGCTGCGCCGGCGGACGGCCGTCCCGGTGCGGGCGGGCCGCGGGCTGGGCGGGGTGGTGGGCGCGCTGTTCCAGGGGGTGTCCGGCGGGGCCGCGGCCGACCTGGGCGCGGGCGGCCGCCACCACCTGGCGGCGGCGCTGGTGTCACTGGTGTGCGCGGCGTTCGCCGACGCCGCCGCCGCGGCGCAGGACGAGGACCCCTGGGAGCGGATCCGGGCGTACTGCCTGGCGAACCTGTCCGACCCGGGGCTGTCGGCGGAGTCGGTCGCCCGGGCGCACGGGATCTCGACCCGCTACCTGTACAAGCTGTGCGCCGAGCGCGGGTTCGCCCCGGGCCGGTGGATCCGCGGCGAGCGGCTGGCCCGCATCCGCCGCGACCTGGCCGACCCGGCGCTGGCCGACCGCGGCGCGGCGGCGATCGCGGCCCGCTGGGGCGTGCTGGACGCCGCCCACCTGGGGCGGATGCTGCGCGCGGAGTTCGGCGAGACCGTCCCCGAGATCCGCGCCCGCGCCCGGTCCTGAGCCCCCGGGGGCGTCCCGGGTCCGGGTGTCAGCGGGGTTCGACGAAGGCGGCCAGCTGGGCCAGGGAGGAGGCGATCCCGGTCGCGTGGTCCTCGGCGGAGATGCCCGGCGGGACGTCCTCGGCGGTGACGGTCACCACGGTGCCGCCGCCGTCGGGGGCGAGCGCCCAGGTCATCGTCATGGTCCCGGCGAAGGCGGGGTCGTCGGAGTCGAACACCGCCTTCTGGACGACCCGCTCGCCGGGGACGAGGTCGGCGAAGCCCACCTCGACGACGTCGGTGTCCGCGTCGGTCTTGCCGCGGCCCGGCTCCCGGTAGGTGAGGGTCAGCCGGAAGCCGCCGCCCGGGCGCGGGTCGAAGTGATCCATCCGGCCGGTCATCCCCTCGGGGGGCAGCCACCGCTCCAGCGCGGCGGGGTCCAGCAGGGCGCGGTAGACGTCCCCGGGCGGGGCGGCGATGCGCCGCTCCCCGCGGTCGACGCGCTTCCCGGTCATGGCACTCCCCCGTTCGTGCGTGCCCCGCCACCCTCCCACGCCCCGCCGACGGTTCCGGGCCCCGGCGGGGGACGGCCCGCCTCGCCGGGGGCACCCCGGACCCCGGCCGGGTGCGCGGTCCCGTCCGGCGGGCGGGACCGCAGCAGGTCACTTCTTGCGGCCGACGCCGGCGTACTCGGCGACCGGGCGGATCTCGCCGATCTCCGTCTCCAGGGGGCGCCACAGCGAGCAGGAGACCACGCCCGGCTCCAGCAGCTCCAGGCCGTCGAACAGCGCCTCGACGTCCTTGGCGGTGCGGACGGTGAGCTTGGGCGTGCCCTTCTCGTTCCAGGCGGCGGCGACCTGGTGGGCGCGCTCGCGGTCGATGTCGTCCACGGGGTGGGAGACCACCAGGAAGCTGCCCGGGGCCAGGGCCTCCAGCAGGGTGTCCAGGACGTTCCGGACCTCGGCGTCGTCGTCGATGAAGTTCACCACGCCGAGCAGCATCAGCGCGACCGGCCGCGACAGGTCCAGGGTCAGGGCCGCCTTGGCGAGGATGCCCGCGGGGTCGCGCAGGTCGGCGTCGATGTAGTCGGTGACGCCCTCGTCGGTCCCGGTGAGCAGGGCGCGGGCGTGGGCGAGCACCAGCGGGTCGTTGTCCACGTAGACCACGCGCGCGTCCGGGGCGATGCCCTGGGCCACCTCGTGGGTGTTGTTGTGGGTGGGCAGGCCGGTGCCGATGTCGAGGAACTGGCGGATCCCCTCCTCCTCGGCGAGGTGGGTGACGGCGCGGACCAGGAAGGCCCGGTCGGCGACCGCGTTGTCCACGATCTCGGGGAAGAACGAGCGGATCTGCTCGCCCATCTCGCGGTCGACCGGGTAGTTGTCCTTGCCGCCCAGCCAGTAGTTCCAGATGCGGGCGTTGTGGGGGATGGTGGTGTCGATCTTGGGGGGAGTATCGGAGGTCACGTTCCTTCTTCCTGTCCGGGAGCGGCGCCGGGACGCCGTTCGCGCGATATGCCGCCCAGTAAACGGTTCCGGAGCCCCGCGGGCAAGTACCGACGATCCCTCGACCCACATTCTTCAAATATTTCGCATTAAGGACATGCGCCCTCTGTCGGGATACCCGGTGCGAAAATCACGGGCGGCCCCGCCGCCCGGCCGGTAGTTTTCCGATGACCCCACCACTGGAGCCGCCCGTGAAGCACGCGTCACCCGAGTTCGCCGAGATCGCCGCGAAGCACACCGTCCTGCGCTGCCAGGTGGGCTCCGGCGTCCACGGACTCGGCCTCCCCGGCCAGAACGACCGCGACGAGATGGGGATCTGCGTCGAGCCGCCCGAGTACGTCATCGGCCTGCGCGGGTTCGAGCAGTACATGTACCGCTCCCAGGACGACCACGTCCGCTCCGGGCCCGGCGACCTCGACCTCACCGTGTACTCGCTGCGCAAGTGGATGCGCCTGGCCCTGGACGGCAACCCCACCGTCCTGCTGCCGCTGTTCGTGCCCGAGGACGAGATCGTCGGGATCACCGACACCGGACGCGACCTGCGCTCCCGGGCCGACCGCATCGTGTCCCGCCACGCCGGGCGGCGGTTCCTGGGCTACCTGCGCGCCCAGCGCGACCGGTTGGAGGGCACCCGCGGCGGCAAGCACACCAACCGGCCCGAGCTCGTCGAGCAACACGGGTTCGACACCAAGTTCGCCTACCACATGGTCCGGCTGGGCCTCCAGGGCGTGGAACTGATGGAGACCGGCCGCATCACCCTGCCCATGCCCGCGGACGACCGGGAGTGGCTGCTCGCCCTGCGCCGCGGCGAGCACACCAGGGCCGAGGCGCTGGCGCGCGCCGGCGAGCTGGAGGAGCGGCTTGCCGCCCTGTGCGAGAGCTCCGACCTGCCCGAGGAGCCCGACACCGCCTGGGCCGACGCCTGGCTGGTGGACGCCTACCGGAGGTCCTGGGACCGGGGGTGAACGCACAGGTCGCGACGGGCGCCCCGGCGCGGCGGTCCGCCGGGGGCGGGATAGGCTGGCCCACCGTAGAGGTACACGCCGGGTGAGTGCCGGCAAGGAACGTGAGGAAGCCCCACCGTGATCGGAACCATCGCCTTCGTGCTGATGTGCGTGAGCCTGTCGATGATGATCGTCTCCGGTCTCATCGCCACGCTGATCAAGACCCGCTAGGGCGTGCGTCCGGGCGCGCCCCGCGGGGTGCGCCCGCCGCCTCACCGCCCGGGATCGACCTCCACGAGGTCGTGGCGGGCCAGCTCGGTGCCGTCGCCGCCGATGACCGCGACCCGGCCGCCGGAGATCTCGTAGCGGGTCTCCCCCGCCTGTGCGGTGTAGCCGTCCCCGTCGCGCCGCGCGGGGACCACCATGGGCTCGCCGGTGCCGTCCAGGAACTCCCCGAAGTAGTACAGGTCCCCCGTGCCGTCGGCGCACAGGACGATCCGGTGCCGCGAGGTCTCGTAGGACTCCACCAGCGGCCCGTCCCCCGAACCGGGGATGAGCTCGGCCACCCGGTCGGGGCAGGGCACCTGGGCCGCGGGGCCGGACGGGGCCCTGTCGGGCTCTTCACCGTCGGGCCACCACCAGAGCGCGACGGCGGCCAGCCCCAGGGCTCCGAGCGCGAGCGCCCGCACCGTTCCGGGCGGTACCCGCGGCCGGTCGCGCGAGCGCCCGCCCACCACGGGCAGCGGCTCGGTCACCGGCTCCCGGCCCCCTCCGCCGGGGTCGGACGCACCGCCGGCCTCGGCGGGCACGGAAACGGTGGGCGCGGGCACGGCGGGAACCGGCACGGCGGGCGCCGCCGGGAGGGGTCCGGCCGGGCCGGGCCCCGGAGCCGGGCTCCGGAGCGGCAGGCCGGGGGGTTCCACCACACGGACCGGGGGCGGGTCCTGCGCCGCGAGCGGCGGCGGGACCGGGGCGTGGAACGCGTCGGCCCCCACGGGTTCGGCCAGCAGGTCCGCCGGGCCCGCGGGACGGGCCGCCGTGCGGACGGTGTCGCACACCAGGCAGGCCCGGACCGCCGCCTCGTTGGGAGCGGCGCAGACGCCGCACCGCCAGTCACCTTCCGCCAAGGGTGCCCTCCCCCCGCTCGGCCCCACCGTACGCCGCCGGACCCCGGAGCGTGCCGTGTTCCCGGAATCCGCGCGCTCGGGAGGTACCCCCGCAGAACACGGGGAACCCTCCCGAAACCCCCGTCACCGCGGCCGGTCCCGGCCGCCCCGCACCCCTTACCGTCCGTCCCGGGAACCTCACCGCCGGGGACATGGACGCGTCCGCGCAGGCCGGACATCCTCGAAGGCATGGCCCGGAACCCTGTTCGCGCCCGCCCCTGCGACGGTCCCACCCTCCGCGGCGGCCGCTGCCGCCGTCCCCGCCTGGTCCCGCCCTGCTCCGACCACACCCCGCACGCCCTGGCCCGCCGGAGCTCCCCGGGGCCGTGGGCGCGCCGCCCGGCCCCCCTGCGCGCGCCGCGCCGCAACGGCCCCCGGCTGAGCGCCCTGCTCCCCACCGCCTGGCCGTCCGCCGCGGACTCCCCCGGCAACGCCGAGCGCGTGCGCCGCTGGCTCACCCCGCGCGCCCGCGCCGCCCTGGACTGCTTCGCCTCCCTGCTCCCGGCCCCGTGCCGGCACCGCGTCTGCTCTCCGTCGCACCGCGCCGACTGCCCGACCCTGGAGGCCCTGGCCCGGGCCTGCGAGTCCCCGGCCGCCGTCGCCGCCGGCGCCCTCCCCCGTATCGCCGAGGACGGTTTCGCCGACCTGCGGCCCACCCCCGAGCACCGCGTCGCCCGCGCCCTGGCCCGGGCCAAACAGGAGCAGCTGGGCCTGCGCGCCTTCGCCCCCGGGGCCGCCGTCGAGCGCCCCGCACCGCACCTGGCCGACCTGGCCCTGTCCCTGCGGCTGCTGGGCGTGCTGGCCTGCGCCGTGCAGGGCCGGGCCCGCTGGTGCCCGGCCCTGGCCGCGCTGCTGGACCGGGGACCGCTGCCGGACCCGACGGCGGTGTTCGCGCTGGCGACCCGGTTCTCCACCCCCTACGGGCTGGAGTCCAGCGCCTGAGCGGCCCGGCCCTCCCGACCGCCCTTCCAGGACGTGTATCCGGCGTGTATCCGGTTTATCGCCGCCGCTCGTAGCGTTGCGCACCACTCCTCGGTCCGCATCCGGCCCGAGGGGGCGTCCCCGACCGCGCACCTTCCCGGAAAGGCATCACCGTGCTCCGAACCCTCGGAACCGCCGGCGACCGGCTGCTGGCCCGCCTCGTCCCGCGCGCCACCGCGTCGGCGAGCTACTGCTGGTGGCAGTACGCCCCCATCAGCAGCCCGTGCATCCGCCGCTCCTGCTGCAACGTCCCTGGCAGCGGAGGCACCAACGGCGCCACCGTCTGCTCGCCCTACCGCCCCTGCTGACCCGGACCCGTCGGCCGCACCCGCTCCCGGCCCGCGCGTGGCGCGGCCAGCCGATGTATCGGGGATGTATCCGGTTTATCGGCCCCGTGCCTAGCGTGGCGCGCAGCCGTCGCCGCCCCGTCCGGCCCTGTGGCCGGGCGGGGCGGCGGACGACGGTCCCACCGCATCCCGAGGAGCCCCCCATGCTCGAACGACTCGCCTCCGTGAGCGACCGGCTGCTGTCCCGCCTCGTCCCCCGGGCCCGGGCGTCGGCCGTGGTCTGCTGGTACGAGTACCTCCCGATCAGCAGCCCCTGCTACCGCCGGTACTGCTGCACCGGCAGCGGTATCCCCGGAGGCTCCTACTGCACGGGGTACAGCGCCTGCTGACCGGACGGGACACCCGTGTTCTCCCTCCTGGTCGCCGCCCGGACGCTGCTGGCCGTGGTCCTGGCCGCCTCCGTCCTGGGCAAGCTGCGCGGCCGCTCCGCACGGCGGGACTTCGTGTCCGCCGTGGAGCGCCTGGCCCCCGCCCGGGCCGTCAGGGCGCTGACCCCGCCCGGCGGCCCCCGCCGGGCGGGGGCCCGCGCCGCGGCGGCCGGCGTCCTGGCCGCCGAGGCGGCGACGGTCGCGCTGCTGGTGTCGGCGCCCGCCGTCGGCCTCCTGTGCGCGCTCGTGCTGCTCTCCGCCTTCACGGCCGCCCTGGTCGGGGCGCTGCGGCGGGGGGACCGCGCCCCCTGCGCCTGCTTCGGCGCCGCGGGGCACCCGATCCGCCCGGCCCACGTGGTCCGCAACCTCCTCCTGGCCGGCGCCGGTGCCGCCGGCCTGGCGGCGGCCGCCCTGGACCCGCAGCCCGCCGGGGCCGCCGCCGCGGCGGTCGCCGCCGCCGCCGGGGCGGCCGCGGCCCTGCCGTTCCTGCTGCTGGACGACCTCCTCGACCTGTTCACCCCTCTCAGACCCGGGAATCGGACCTCACCATGACCGTCGCCGCCCTCGCCGCCGCCGTCCTGGCCGTCGCGCTGTGCCTGCTCGACCTCCTCCTGACCGTCGGTGTCATCCGCAGACTCAAGGAGCACACCGAGCTCATCCGGAACCTGTCCACCGCCGGGATGCCCGACCGGACGGTGCTCGCCCCCGGGGAGCGCTCGGCGCCCTTCACCGCCACCGCCGAGGACGGCGGGACGGTGGGCACCGACTCCCTGGCCGACCCCACCCTGGTCGCGGTCTTCTCCCCCGGCTGCGGGGCCTGCGCCGAACAGCTGCCCCTCTTCGTCGACCGCGCCGCCGCCTTCCCCGGCGGCCGCGGCGACGTCCTGGCCGTCCTCGCCGGGTCCCCCGGGGAGGTGGAGGAGGAGGCCCGGCGGCTCGCCCCCGTCGCCCGCGTGGTCGTCGAGGGGGCCGCCGGCCCCGTGGCCGAGGCCCTGGGGGTGCGCGCCTTCCCCGCCTTCCTGCGCCTGGACTCCACCGGACGGGTGCTCGCCAGCGGCTACCTGGCCGCCGACCTGGACGAGTCCGTTGCGGTCTGACGCGGGGCCGGAGGGGCCCTCCGGCCCCCGGGCCGCCGCCCGCACCGTCGGCTCGGCGTTCGCGCTGGCCTGGCGGGCGGGGCCGCACCTGACCGCCGGGTACGGGCTGCTGGTCCTGGTCCAGGCCGGGGTGCCGGTCGCCACGGCGTGGCTGACCAAGCTGGCCCTGGACATGATCGTCGCCCCCGGCGCCACGGACGGGCGGCTCGCGGCGGTGGCGATGGGCCTGGCCGCGGCCGGGGTGGTCGTCACGCTGGCCCCGCACGCGGCGCACTACCTGACGATGGAGGTCGAGCGGCGGGTGGCCCTGGTGTCCCAGGACCGCCTCTTCGCCGCCGCCGAACGCCTCACGGGGCTGGCCCGCTTCGAGGACCCCGCCTTCCTGGACCGGCTGCGGCTGGCCCAGCAGTCCGGCGGCCGCACGCCGGGGGTGGTCGTGAACAGCGTGTTCACGATCGCCGGCGGCGCCGTCACCATCCTCGGCTTCCTCGGCTCCCTGCTGGTGGTCAGCCCGTGGATGGCGGCGGCCGTGCTGCTGTCGGCGGTCCCCGCCCTGGCCGTGGAGCTGCGCCTGTCCCGCGGCCGGGCGGCGATGATGTGGCGGATCGGGCCGGTGGAGCGCCGCGAGATCTTCTTCCGCGGCCTGCTGTCCGACGTCCGGGCCGCCAAGGAGCTGCGCCTGTTCGGCACGGCCGGGTTCCTGCGGGACCGGATGGCGCGGGAGCGGCGGACCGCCAACGCCGAGCACCGCCGCATGGACCGCCGGGTGCTGGGCGCCCAGGGCGGCCTGGGCGCGCTGTCGGCGGTGATCGCGGGGGCCGGGCTGGTGTGGGCGGTGTCGGCGGCGGCCGACGGGCGCGTCTCGGTCGGCGACGTCTCGCTGTTCGTCGCCGCGGTCGCCGGGGTGCAGGCCGCGATGGCCGGCGTGATCCGGGACATCACCATGGCCCACCACGAGCTCCTGATGTTCGGCCACTACCTGGCGGTCGTCGACGGCCGGCCGGACCTGCCGGTGCGCGCCGCCGCGCGCCCGGCCCCCGCCCTGCGCCGGGGCATCGAGTTCCGCGACGTGTGGTTCCGCTACTCCCCGGACCACCCGTGGGTGCTGCGCGGCGTCGACTTCACCGTCGGGCACGGGCGCTCGGTGGGGCTCATCGGCGGCAACGGGGCGGGCAAGAGCACCTTGGTGAAACTGCTGTGCCGGATGTACGACCCCGAGCGCGGGGCGATCCTGTGGGACGGCGTGGACCTGCGCGACCTGGACCCGGCCTCCCTGCGCGACCGGATCGGCGCGGTGTTCCAGGACTTCATGGAGTACGACCTGACCGCCGGGGAGAACATCGGCCTCGGGGACGTCGGGGTGCTGGAGTCCGGGGACCGGGCCCCTCTGCGGGAGGCCGCCGAGCGGGCGGGCGCGCACGGGATGGTCGCCGGGCTGCCGCGCGGGTACGACACCCTGCTCTCCCGGCTGTTCTTCGACGGCGGCGCGGACGCCGGCGACGAGCCGGGGGTACCGCTCTCGGGCGGCCAGTGGCAGCGGCTGGCCCTGGCCCGCGCCTACCTGCGCGGGCGGCGCGACCTGCTGATCCTGGACGAGCCCAGTTCGGGGCTGGACGCCGAGGCCGAGTACGCCGTGCACACCGGCCTGCGCGAGCACCGCCGCGGCAGGACGAGCCTGCTGGTCTCCCACCGGCTGGGGGCGGTGCGCGACGCCGACCTGCTGGTCGTCCTGGAGGGGGGCCGGGTGGCCGAGTCGGGCACGCACGCCGAGCTGGTGGCCGCCGGGGGCGTCTACGCCCGTATGTTCGGCCTCCAGGCCCGCGGCTACCGCGAGGACCCGGTCGCGGACGGTCAGGCCGCCGACGAATGGACCGCGGACGGGCGGCCCGCCGACCCGGCGGGGAGCGCGCGGTGACCGCCCTGCTGTCGGTCGCGGCGGCGGTGGCGGCCGCGGGGTGCGTGCTGTGGTGGCTGCGCCGCACGCTGGTGGCCGTGGACGTGTCCGGTCCGAGCATGGCGCCGACCCTGGCCGACGGCGACCGCGTGCTGGTCCGCCGCCGCCGGACGGCCGACCTGCGCGTCGGCGACGTGGTGGTGCTGGAGGTGCCGCGGGGGGCCGGGCCGTGGCCCGCCGACGCGGACCCCGGCCACCGCTGGATGGTCAAGAGGGTGGCGGCGCTGCCCGGAGACCCGACCCCGGCCGTGTGCGCTCGGGCGGCGGGCGTGGCCCCGGGCGCGCCCGTCCCGCCGGGCCGCATGGTGGTGCTCGGCGACAACGCCGCCCTGAGCGCCGACTCCCGGGTGTGGGGGTACGTCCCCGCCCGGCGCCTCCTGGGCGTGGTCCGGCGCCGCATGGCGCGCCCGCGCACACCCTCCGCCTGAGCACCGCGCGCCCACAGGCCGGGCACCGGCCCCGCACGCGGCCCCGATCGGGGCCGCTCCCCGGTGCCCGCGAGGGCCGCCCGGAACCGCTCCCCCGACCCCGGAGCGGCCCGGGCGGCCCGCCGTCAGACCGCCGGGCCGTCGGAGGCCGCCAGGACCGGGCGCGCCCCCCGGTGGGGCAGCGCCACGCCGGGCCCCCTCCGGAGCCGCGCGCCCTGCTCGGAGGCGTAGAGGCGGAGCAGCCCGGTGACGCGGTAGCGGTTGTCGCCCGCGGGCTCGATCAGGCGGGCGTCGGCCAGGTATCCCAGGGCCGCGGTCGCGGTGACGGTGTCGCAGTCCGCCAGTTCCGCCGCCTCCCCGGGCCCGAAGGCGCCGTCCGGACGGACGGCCAGGCGCTCGAAGAGGTCGGCCGCCAACCGCTCGGTGGCGCGGGCGGCGCAGCGCAGCGGGGCGACGGCGCTCGCGAACGCGGCGCGCACCGACCGGTCCGCGCAGACCAGGGCGTCCAGCCGGTGGCGCTCGTCGTCGAGCAGGTCGGCGAACGCGCGCAGCGGCCACTCCCGGCGCGCCTGCAGCCGGCGGCCCGCGATCCACAGCGGGAGCGGCAGGTGGTCGCAGAAGGCGGCGATCCGCGCCGCCGACCCGGGATCGGCCCCCACGCGCGCGGCCCCGCACATGCGGGCCAGGAGGGCGACCGCGTCGCCGGGCCGCAGCGCGCCGACCCCGACGTGGCCCGCCCCGTCCAGCGCGCTGAGGTGCCGGCGGCTCGTGACCAGTGTCCCCGCCCCCGGCCAGGTGGCCACCAGGGGCCGGACCTGCGCCTCGTCGACCGCGTTGTCCAGCACGAGCAGCAGGCGCCGCCCCGCGCCGCGCTCGCGCAGCAGGCGCACGCGCCCGTCCACCCCCCGGGGGACGCGGGCCGGGTCCACCCCCAGCCCGTGCAGCAGTTCGGCCAGGACGTCCGCGGGCGTCCGCGGCCTCCCCCCGTGGCCGGAGGCCTCCAGGTCGGCCCACAGCCGCCCGTCCGGGTACCACCGCTCCGCCTCGTCGGCCGCCCGCGCGGCCAGGGCCGACTTCCCGCTGCCCACCGGGCCGTGCACGGCGGCCAGCACCGGCGCGGGCCCCGGGGCGAGCAGTTCGGCCAGGGCGGACAGCTCCGTGTCCCGGCCCACCAGGACGTCGACCCGGGGGACCGGCCGGGTCGCGGCGACCTGCCGCGGGACCGGCGGGGACGTCCGGTCGAGGAGGGAGCGGTGCAGCCGGGTCAGCTCCTCCCCCGGGTCCAGGCCCAGGTGGTCGCGGAGCGCCGCGCGGGCGGAGCGGAAGGCGTCCAGCGCCCCGGCGGTGTCCCCGGCGTGGTGGAGGGCGAGGATGAGGTTGGCCCACTGCCGCTCGCGCAGGGGGTCGGCCGCGACGCCGGCCCGCAGCTCGCCGACCAGCCCGGCCCCCGCGCCGCGCAGGATCCGGGTCCTGGCCAGGTCCTCGGCGGCGCCGCGCCGCAGTTCCTCCAGCGCTTGCAGGCGCGGGGCCAGGTCGAGGGTACGGGGGACGTCCTCGGCCGCGCCGCCGCGCCACAGGCCCACGGCGGCCGCCAGTTCTTCCTCCGCCCGGGCCAGGTCCCCGCCGTCCAGGGCGCTGCGGCCCGCGCGGGCGTGCTCGGTGAAGGCGGTGACGTCCAGTTCGCCGCCCTCGACGCGCAGCAGGTAGCCGGGGTGGCGGGTGAGGATGCGCCCCGGGTCGCCGATCCGCCGCCGGAGCCGGGCCGCGTAGGTGCGCAGGTTGGCCACGGCCGAGCGCGGCGGCTCCCCGTCCCACAGGGCGGTGACCAGTTCGTCCAGCGGCACCACGTGGTTGGGCCGTAGGAGCAGGGCGGCCAGCAGGGTCCGCTGCTTGGTGGTGCCGAGGTCGAGCTCTCGGGCTCCGGCGAACACCTGGGTGGGGCCCAGCAGCCCGAATCGCAGTCCCATGGGTCCTCCAGGGGGGAGGGAGGCGGGGAGCGGTGGCCCGGGGGCAGGACGACCAACTTTGGGAGCGCTCCCAAACACGTTACCTCTCGTCCAATGCGCCGTCAACAGGGCTTTCTCCGCGCGACACCCCGGCTACGCGGAGCATCGGCCGCGAGGGGCGGAGCCGGGTCCGGAAAAGCGTTTCCCCGCACCGCGCCCCGCGCGCTACGGTTCCCCCATCGACGACGTGTAGCTCAGTCAGGAGAGCGTCCGGCTCATAACCGGGAGGTCGCGGGGGCAGGGCCCGCCACGTCGACGGGCCCCGCCAGGGGCGGCGGTACGTAGCTCAACCAGGAGAGCGCCCGGCTTGAGTCCGGGAGGGAGCGGGGGCGGGACCCGCCGTACCGGCCGGCCGACGCGCGCTCCCGACCGCGCGCGTCGGCCCACACGGTGTGTAGCTCAGCCAGCAGAGCGCCCGGCTCTCAACCGGGAGGGCGTGGGGGCGGAACCCACCGCACCGGCATGGACGACACCACCCCCGTACACGCGAACCCCGGGTACCCGGCGAGCCGCCTGCTCAAGGAGCTGGCCACCGCCGCGGCCCACGACGACCCCGCCGTGCGCAGGGCCGCCGAGCGGCGCGCCGCCACCTGGCGCCGGGTCGCGGCGGGCATGGCCTCCGGGCTGCTGTCCGTCGGCTCGCGCACCCCGGTCAGGGGCCTGCCCGCCTGGGTCACCCCCGAGGTCGCGCACGGGGGGTTCGCCACCGGTGAGGCCGCCGCCGGAGGGCCGCTGCGCCCGCACGAGCTGGACCTCGTCCGCCGGCACGGCCTGCGGGAGGACCGCGCCGCCTTGTACGCCCACCACCTCACCGAGGCGGGCCTGGAGCACCTGGGCGCGCTGCTGGACAGTGGCGGCTACGCCGTGGACCAGCCCGAGCAGGCGGCCCTGCTCACCGTGGTGTGGCTGCTGCGCGCGGGCGACACCGCCGCCGCGCTGCGGCTGCTGGCCGAGCTGGACCCCTTCGCCGCGACCCTGTGCCTCACCCCGCGCCCGGCCCCCGTGCGGGACCTGTCGCCGGGCGCGGTGTTCCGCTACTCCGTCCGCGAGGTGCGCGACACCCTGACCTCGGTGGCCGCCCGGGGCTCCGGGGCGCCCGGCGTCCAGCAGGAGGCGCTGGCGGTGTGGAACCCGTTCGCCGACCGGGTCCTGGCCCACTGGCTGGAGACCGCCGCGGACGGCGGGACCGGGGTGGACGCGCACCGCCCCGACGGGTGGGCCGCGCGCGGCGCCGCCCTGCTCGACGAGTACGAGCGGCTGGCCGCCGAGCACACGCTGTGCACCAAGCACCGCAGGCCCAAGGAGAACCTCGCGATCCTGCTGGCCGCACTGCGCGAGGCCGTGGACCCGGCCGGGTCCGGCGTGCTCGGGGCACGGCGGCGCGGCCTGCTGCGGTGCGCCGTGGCCGCGATGACCGCCAAGCGCGGCGTCCCCGGTTCCGCCGGGCACGCCGAACTGCGCGCCCGGCAGGCCGGCCAGGCGGCGCTGCCCACCTACGACGTGCTGGCCGCGCTGCTCGCCGAGCGCCTGTCCGCCCTGCCGGAGAACTCCGGGGTGCCCGACCCGGACGCCGCCCTGGCCCCCGTCTCCGCCGCGGAGGCGCGGGACTCCGGCGCCGCCGCCGGGTCCGCGATCCCGGGGCCGCTGCGCGCCCGGGTGGAGAAGGCCGTCATCGCCCCGCCGGAGGACCTGGTGGAGCTGGGCGTGGTCCCCTCGGCCGAGGTGCTGGCCGCCCTGGTGCCCGCCCTGGCCGCCGAGGCGCAGGCGTCGGCGGTCGGCGACCCGGCGGCGGCCCGGCTGGTCGCCGCGAACCACGAGGCGTTCGCGCGGCGGCGGTCCCTGCTGCTGCTCCACCTGGCCTCCCAGGTGCGGCAGGAGGAGCTGCCCTGGGTGCGGGAACTGGAGCGCCACCACGGGTCCGCCGAGGCGCGCCGGGAGGCCGCCCGCAGCGTGATCGTCCGGGTGGGCGACACCGCGCTGACCTGCTTCCCCGGGACCATCACGCCGAACCCGCTGGTGAGCGAGCTGAACGGGCTGGCCCGCACCGCCGAGGGGCGGGTGCCGCCGTCGCAGGTGGACTTCCCGTTCGTGGAGGAGCTGGCCTCGGACATCTTCATGGGCGCCTTCTCGGCCAAGTTCACCCGGGCCGCCCGGCGGGCCGCCGAGGTGGTCGAGGGGACCCTGTACGCCCGGTACTACGGGATCGACTGCGCCGGGGTGTTCGCGCTGGAGGAGAAGCGCTCCGGCGGGGAGCAGACCTTCGCCGGGCTGTGCCGGGAGCGCGCCGGGGACCCGCCCCGGACGGTGCCGGGCAACGGCACGGTGATCGAGCAGGCGCAGATCCTCACCACCCACAACCTGGCGGCGCTGGTCGCGGCCGGGTCCCGGCCGCGGGACGGCTGGGAGGCGGCGGCACGGCGGGCGCACCGGATGACGGTGCGGCTGCTGGGCGCGCTGCCCCGGGTCCACGACGCGCTCGCGCACGTCAAGAACGCGGCGTTCGCCTGGCGGCAGACCGTGTTCCTGCTGTCCCGGTGCACGCCGCGGGAGCAGCGCGCGGTGCTGGCCTGGATGGAGGAGGCCGGCCCGCCCTACCACGTGCGCGAGCGGCTGGCCCCGGCGCTGGCCGGGCTGCGCGCGGCGGTGGAGGGGCACACCCTCCCGGCCCGCGGCGACGGGGAGGCCCGGCGCTTCCTGGGGTGGACGGTGGGGCGGCACTGGATGCTGGACATCGCCCCCGAGGCGCTCCTCCGGAACCGCCACCGCTTCTGAGGACCGGCCCGGGGGCGCCGTCCGTCCCCGGTGCGCCGCCCTCCGGGGCGGGCGGGCGGGAACGGCGCGCGGCCCCCGGCGCGATAGGGGGATGTGGGGGGCACCCTCCGCGTGGCAGTGTGGACGGGACCGGGCGCTCCCCCGCGCCCGCCCCCGCGAACGGAGGAACCCCATGCTCCCCGCGTCCGCCCCCTCCCCCTCCCCTGCCCTCCCGGCCCCCGCCCCGGCCGTCCCGCGCCCCTCGCCCCTGTCCCTGGTGTGGTCGGCCCTGGTCACCCTGGTCGTCCTGCCGGGCCTCATGGCCCCCGCCCCGGCCGCCGCCGAGACCGTGGCCGCCGCCGAACCCGCCGGATGGATGGGCTCCCTGCCCGACGGCACGGGCCTGGCGGAGCTGTCCATCCCCGGCACCCACGACAGCGGCGCCTGGCGCGGCACGGTGTGGTCGCGCACCCAGGACCTGACCATCGCCGAGCAGCTCGACGCCGGCGTACGCTTCCTGGACGTGCGCACCCGCCACTACCGGGACTCCTTCCCCATCCACCACGGCGCCGAGTACCTGCACCTGAACTTCACCGACGTGGTCGTGGCGATCGACGCGTTCCTGGACCGCAACCCCACCGAGACGGTGCTGATCCGGATGAAGAAGGAGCACACCGAGGAGGAGAACACCCGCAGCTACCAGGAGACCCTGGACCACTACATCGAGGAGGACCCCGGCACCCGGGGGATCCTGGGCGAGCGCCTGTGGCGGCCGCCGGTACAGGGCGGGGCGTACGTGCCGGACCTGGGCGAGGTGCGCGGGCGGATCGTCATCGTGCAGGACTTCGCGGCCTCGCGCGACTACGGGATCGGGTGGAACGGCCCGGCGACGGACATCCAGGACGCCTACCAGGTGCCCACCCTGTTCGACATCCCGGCCAAGTGGGACAAGGTGCGCGCGCACCTGGAGAAGGCGGCGGCGGGGTCGCCCGGGACGCTGTACGTCAACCACCTGAGCGGGAGCGGCGCCCCGTTCGCGAATCCGCGCGAGGTGGCCTGGGGCTTCCTCGGCTCGCGGGGGGTCAACACCTACGCGGTCGCCCACCTGCGGCAGGCGCCCCTGGAACGGACCGGGATCGTGGTGATGGACTTCCCCGACCGGGAGCTGATCGACCTGGTCCTGGCCCGCAACACGGGGTGAGCCCGGGGGGCGCGCCCCCCGGGGTCCGGCCCGCCGGGGCCGACCGCCGTCCGCCCTAGGGCACGGCCGGCACCGGCGGGACCGGTGGGATCCGGGGCCCGGGCGGGGCGTCCGTCCACACCGTCCCGCTCCGGACCTCCGGGTCCCGAATAACACCTTACGGAATACGAGGGAGTGAACGTGAACGCTTTTGGAAAACCCGTGGGACATGAGGGGCTGCTGTGGCCCTTGTCTCGCACTGTCCGTTATCGACGGTGACGGTCCCGGCACTTCCCGGTACGGCTCCTTCGGCGGCCCCGAAGACACCCCGAGGGTTTGAAAATCAAACCCTCTCGGTTAGGGTGACCGCACAGGCCGCGCAACAAGGGAGTCGCCATGACCGCCGCCGTCATCGTGGACGCCGTCCGCACCCCGATCGCCAAGGGCAGGCCGGGGGGCGCGTACGCCGACGTCCACCCCGTGGACCTGCACGCGCACGTCCTGCGCGCGCTGGTGGAGCGCACCGGGATCGACCCCGCCCGGATCGACGACGTCATCGGCGGCGCCGTCGGCCAGGTCGGCGAGCAGTCGGGGAACACCGCGCGGTGGGCCGCCCTGGCCGCCGGGTTCCCCGAATCGGTCCCCGCCGTGACCGTCGACCGCCAGTGCGGGTCGAGCCAGCAGGCCCTGCACTTCGCCGCCCAGGGCGTCATCGCCGGCGCCTACGACCTCGCCATCGCCTCCGGTGTGGAGTCCATGAGCCGCGTGCCCATCGGCTCGCAGTCCCTGGGCCGCGACTTCACCGGCCCCGGCGTCGGGGAGCGCTACCCCGAGGGCCTGGTCCCCCAGGGGGTGAGCGCCGAGCTCATCGCGCAGCGCTGGGGCCTGGACCGCGGGGTCCTGGACGAGTTCTCCGCGACCTCGCACCGGCGGGCCGCCGACGCCTGGGCGCAGGGCCGGTTCGACGCCGAGGTGAGCCCCGTCAACGACCTGCGCACCGACGAGAGCATCCGCCCGGACACCACCCCGGAGATCCTCGCCGGGCTGCGCACCGCCTTCGAGGACGACCACTGGAAGCGGCGCTTCCCCGGCCTGGAGTGGAGGATCACCGCTGGCAACAGCTCCCCCATCAACGACGGCGCGGCCGCCGTGCTCGTGGCCGGCGAGGAGGCGGCCCGCCGCCTGGGCCTGCGGCCCCGCGCCCGCGTCCACTCCTTCGCGGTCGTGGGCGACGACCCGCTGTACATGCTCACCGGGATCATCCCGGCCACGGAGAAGGTGCTCGCCCGGGCCGGGCTGCGCCTGGACGACATCGACGCCTTCGAGGTCAACGAGGCCTTCGCCCCGGTGGTGCTCGCCTGGCAGAAGGAGACCGGCGCCGACCCCGCGAAGGTCAACGTCAACGGCGGCGCGACGGCCATCGGCCACCCGCTGGGCGCCTCCGGCGCCCGGCTGACCGCCACACTGCTCAGCGTGCTGGAGCAGACGGGCGGCCGCTACGGGCTCCAGGTGATGTGCGAGGCGGGCGGCCTCGCCAACGCCACGGTCTTCGAGCGCCTCTGAGTCCCGGAAGGACCGGGCTCCGCCTCCGTGAACGCCCGGCGGGCCGCCGGGGGTCCGGGCGGCCCGGTCCGGGTGCGGGTCAGCGGCGGTCGAGGACGACGACGGGGGTGTGCGGGCGGCGGGCGGAGAAGGCGTCGATGTCGCCCCAGCCCCGGTAGTCGTCGAACCTGCGCCAGAGGCGTTCGCGCTCCTCGCCCGCCGCCTCGCGGCCGACCACGCCGAACGTGCCGTCGAGGGTGTCGACCTCGGCCCGCGGGTGCGCCCGGAGGTTCAGCCACCAGGCCGGGTCGGCCTCGGCCCAGCCGTTCATCGCGAGCGTGACGTAGGAGTCCCCGTCCAGGTGGTAGCCGAGGATCACGGCGCGCTCGCGGCCGGTGCGGCGGCCCTGCACGCGCAGCCGCAGCATTCCCATCCGGTCGCCCGGCCGGGGGCGCGACAGCCCGCGGCCGGTGGTGCGGAAGAGCAGCCGGTGGCCGGTCCAGACACTGCGGACGAACCAGCGCGGCGGCGGGGCGGGGGTCTTCTCACGATCCGTCATCGTCACCCTCCTCGGGTCGTCTACGGCGTAGACCTACGCCGTAGACCTACAGAGTAGACCGCCGCCTGCGCGCGGTCAACGGAATGGGGTGCCTAGACTGGGGCGGGTGACGACGCGACGATCGAGGACGGCCCCGGCGGGGCTCACCAGGGAGGGCATCGTCGGCGTCGCGATCCGCGTCGCCGACGCCGACGGCCCGGCGGCGGTCAGCATGCGGCGGATCGCGCAGGAGCTCGGGGTCGACCCGATGTCCCTGTACCGCCACATCGGCGCCAAGGACGGCCTGCTCGACCTCATGACCGACACCGTCGTCGCCGGGATCGAACGGGTCGGACCGGGGGCGACCTGGGTGGAGACCGCCCGCGAGCAGATGCTGGCCGCGCGCCGCACCATGCTCCGCCACCCCTGGACCGCCGAGGTCATCAAGGCCCGGCCCGCCCCGACCCCGGCCGCCCTGCGCTACGTCGACACCGTCCTGGGCATCCTGCGCGGCGGGGGCCTGAGCCTGGAGCTGACACACCACGCCCTGCACGCCCTGGGCAGCCGCATCCTGGGGTTCAGCCAGGACCTGTTCGACGACGGCGCCGACACCCCGCCCGAGGTCGCCGCCGCCCAGGCCGCGGCGCTGGCGCCGGAGATGCCCTGGGTGGCGGAGATGATCACCGGGTCCACCCACGAGGGCGCCCTGGGCGGCTGCGACGACGACGCGGAGTTCGTGTTCTCGCTCGACCTCATCCTCGAGGGCCTGGAACGCCGCCGCGCCGCCGGACGGTAGGTCTCCCGCCCCGCGGCGCGGCCCGGACCGCGCGGGCCGGGAGAGCGCCCGGGCCGCGGCCCCTCGCGGCCGCGGCCGGGCGTCCGCTCACGGGGCGTCTCAGGAGAAGGACACCGAGACCGCACCGAGGGCGTCGAAGCGCGCCTCGACGCGGTGGCCCGCCGTGACGAAGGGGGCGGTGGTGATGGAGCCGGACAGGACCACCTGCCCGGGCTCCAGGGCGGCCCCGATACCGGCCAGGCCGTCGGCCAGCCAGGCCACGGCCTCGGCGGGATGGCCGAGCACGGCCTTCCCCTCGCCCCGGGCGACGCTCTCGCCGTCGATGTACAGCTCGGCGGTGAGCGCGGCGAGGTCGGGCACCTCGGACAGGGGGGTCCAGGGGCCGTGCACCAGGGCGCCGGCGCTGGCGTTGTCGGCGACGGTGTCGACGAGGGTGATCTCCCAGTCCCGGACCCGGCTGTCCGCGATCTCCAGCGCGGGGGCGACCGCGTCGGTCGCGGCCAGCACGTCCGCGGCGGTCACGCCCGGGCCCCGCAGGCCCCGGGCGAGGCGGAAGCAGATCTCCGGCTCCGCCCGCGGGGCGCAGTACCGGGAGGCGTCCACGGTCGCGCCGTCCTCGACGACCATGTCGTCGAGCAGGTGGCCGAAGTCGGGTTCGTCGACGCCCAGCAGTTCCTGGACGACGCGGGAGGTCAGGCCCACCTTGTAGCCGACCGTGCGGGCGCCCTCCCCGACCCGGGCGGCGATGTTGCGCAGCTGGATGTCGTAGGCGTCGGCGACGTCCAGGCCGGGGTGGGTCCGGCTCGGGGGCTCCACCGGGCGGACGGAGAGGTCCGCCTCGCGCAGCGCCCGGGCGGCCTCGCGCCGTGTCTTCTCGTCCAGGGTCACTCTGTCTCCTTCTCCGCGACGCGGGCACGGCCGGTCTCGCGGCCCCGGAGGGCGTCCCCCGCCCCGGGGCTCCTCGGCCGGGTCGCCTCACCGTACCGTGGCGGCCGCTCCGCCCGGAACGCCCTGCCCGCCGGGGTTCCGGGCGGGCACCCGGCCGGGTCATGTCGCGGACGCGGGGCCGCCGGACCGGCCGGCCGACAAGTGGTCGGCGGCCGCGAGGTGGAGGAGGCGGCGCAGGGTGAGCTCCCGGGACGCGTCCAGCCCGAGGCGGTTGCACGCCAGGTGGGCGCACTGGTCCAGGACCCGCCGTGCCCGCGCGGGGTCGCGGAGACCGTCGACGGCCGCCGCGACCGACCACGCCCACATGCCCAGGGTGCCCGCCGGGCGACCGCGCGCCGCCGCGGCGAGGTCCCGCGTCCTGGCCAGGGTGTCCAGGAGCGCGTCGCGCCGCCGGTGGTACAGGTCGGCCGGGGCCGCGGCGGGTTCGGGGACCCCGCGCGGCGGGGAGACCGGTGCGGATGGGGCGTCACCCGACGACGGCGCCGTCCACCAGGCCAGCGCCAGCAGGGCGAAGGCCGTCGCGGCGCGCCGCCCGCCCTGCGGGTCGGCGCTGATGACTTCCCGCACCACCGCGCTGCACCGGACGAAGTGGTCCTCGACGGCGTGCAGGGCGGCGCCCGTGCCGTACTTGCCGGTCTCCGGCCGGTAGGGGATCTCGGCGAGGGAGTTGTTCGGCCGTCGGCGGCGTTCGTACCCGGCCGCCTCCTCGGCCGCCGCGAAGGCCGGCGCGTACCGTTCGTACTCGGCCTGTCCCACCAGGGACGGCGCCGGACGCCGGGCCAGGAACGCCTCCGCCGCGCCGGTGACGATGCGCCGGGCGTCGCCGGTCCGGCGCGGTCCGGGCAGGACACGGATCCGCACGTGCGGCCCGGCCTCCCAGTGCCGGAGGAAGAACAGGCCCTCGGCCGCCTCCTCGGCGGCCAGCCGGGCCGTGATGTCGCCGAGGAGGTCGCCGGCCACCGCGTCCAGGTCCCCGTCGTAGAAGACGTGGACGCCCAGCCACGAACGGGGCTCCGGGGCCGGCGCCGGACTCCCCCCGCCTGCGCGGTGCGGTCGTGTCACGGCCGTCCGTCCCCGCTCACGCCCAGGACGAGTTCCGCGACGTGCGGGTCCGGGCCGGATCCCGGCGCCAGGGGGTCGGGGAGCGCCTCGGTGAACACGACCGCCCCCGCGTCCGGCCGCTGGAGCACGCCGACCAGGCCCTGGACCAGGAACCAGCTCCCGAAGTCGAGGTACATCGGCTTGCGCCACTTCGTCGACGCCGGCCTCGGACCCTCCTCGGAGGTCCGCCACAGCGTGAGGAAGCACCGCTGCGGGAGCCGCTCCGTTCGGCGCCACTCCTCCAGCCGGAGGAGGTACTGTCCGCTCCGCTCCCCGGGACGGATCACGGGGACCTCGGACACCGGGAAGCGCCGGGCGCCCCGGACGAGGGTGAGCCCTCCCGCGGTCAGCCGCGGCCGGTCGCGGCGCAGGCCGGCCGCGGCGGTGACGGGCGGAGCCGGTGCGGGTGTGAGCACCTCACCGGAGAGGATCGACAGCAGGTGGGAGAAGGGGTACTGCCACAGGGACACCATCATGCCGGTGTGGACCACCCGCACGGGCCGCCGGTGGCGGCGCGACCACAGGGCCAGCAGCCCGGTCTCCTCCTCGACGCGCACCAGCAGGTCCTCGACCGCCAGGGTCGTGTCGCGGTCGCCCGGCACTCGCATCGGGGCGTCGCCGAGCGTGTAGGGCAGCACCTGCCGGTGGTCGTTGAGCGACAGGCCGAACCGGTCGCTGAAACAGGCGTAGACCGGGCCTCCCGGGAGGTCCGGGAAGCGAGGGGGCGCCTGGAGCCGGCCGGGGTCGGTGAGGTGGTCGATCCGGGCCCGTACGGCCCCGAATCCGGGCATGACCGTGTTGACCACGACGGCCGGCCCGGGCCCGTCGCCGGGCACGACTTGAACGGCGGCGTCGAGGGAGCGCACCGGCGGGACCCACGCGGGAAAACCCGCCGCGGCGGTGCGCAGCCGCTCCGTTCCGATCACGACCGGTTCCGGCCAGGCCGGGGCGCCCGTGGGCGCGGGCACCGGGCCCGAGACCGGGTAGGGGGCGATGGCGGCGGTGGCCGCATCGCACACGCCCGCCAGCCGGCGCACGGATTCCCACGCGCTCTCCCGGGCCGACATGGCGGTGGGCGACGCCAGCCACGCGTTCAGCTCCCGGTAGATGTCGCCGGTCGCCTTCCGGGCCTTCTGCAGCTCCCGGTAGAAGCGGACCAGCGGCATCGTCCCGCGTGCCGCGACGGCCTCGCCCAACAGCTCGGTCAGCACGAGCCGGGCGGGCAGCCACAGTGCGAAGGGCGCCAGCCACCGCCGCAGCGCGTCGAGGTCGTCCAGGACCGGTTCCCAGGCGGGGACCGAGCAGGACGCCAGCGGTCCAGGGGTCACGGCGCTGTCCCGCAGGCCGTTGATCGTCCTGGTGGCGAGGTACGCCCCCAGCGGGTCGGAGGCCGGTGCGTGGGCGGCGAGTCCCCGCACCTGTCCGATCACCCTCCGCCGGTGCTCCCGGTAGGGCTCGACCCGGTCCGGCGGCACCCGCGTCGAGAGGGTCCGGTCCAGCTCCCGCAGGTCGTCGGCGAGTGCTCGGGCTCCGGGGTCGGCCGGGTGGCGGTCGTCCAGCCACGCCGCGCAGTCGCCGAGCATCGTCTCGAACCGGGACACGGGGACGACGCGGACGAGCAGCCCGGCCTTGAGGAGGTGGTCGATGAAGGCGTCCACCCGCTCGGCCGGTTCGGCGCCACCGCCGCACAGGCGCCGGCGCAGCTCCCGGCGGGACAGTCCGGCCGCCTCGGCCCCGAGCAGTGCGACGACGTCGAGCACCGCCGGGCGGGCGGGGATCGAGCAGGGGGCCTGGGAGGCCGTGGGGCCGATGTAGCCGATCGTCCCGCCGTCCCGCTCGGCGGTCGGGTTGAGCCTGAGCACCGCCTCATCGCGGAGATCGGGCCGCGAGGCGGCCAGCTCCGCGATCCTCTCCCTGAGCCCGTGCTCGGCCGGCTCGTGGACGCCGAGGGCCTGCCGGGGGTGGACCGCCACCGCAGGGCCGTCGGCCGCCCATTCGACCGGCCCGCTGGTCAGGAAGGCGCTCAGCGGACTCGTCTTGGCCGCGGCCCGGGCCACGTAGCGGGCGAGTGTGGACACGGTGCGCGGCCGGGGCGAGCGCGCCGGATCCCCGAGCCACTTGTCGAGCTCCGCGGCGAGCGCGGGGCTGGAGACGTCCAGGCCGATCCGGAACGCCGGGTCGGCGGCGGTCCCGACCAGCAGGTCCCGGCGTTCGGCCGCCTCGGCGTCGAGGACGCGCTCCAGCGACGCCTCGGCCGACCGGAGGCCGTCCAGGTCCGCCAGCCAGCGCCGGATGTCGCGGGCCGGCCCGGCAGGCAACCGGTCGGCGAGGTCGGGCGCCCATTCCTTGGCCGTGGGCCGGCGTCCCCGGTACAGCGCCCGGCGGAGTCCGACGAGCCGCGGCCGCAGGGGCTCCCGCTCGGGCAGGGCGCCGATGACCGGGTGCAGGGCGTCCGCCGCGGACCGGCCCCGCTCGGCCACGGCGGACCGCCGCGCGAGGATCTCGTCGACGGCCCGGCCGGTGGAGGGGAAACGGAGGGTGTCCAGGACCCCGCTGGGCAGCCCGGCCCGGCGGAACACCGCCGGGCCGGGCCGCACCGGATCCGTCACGGCCGCTGCGGCATCACCGTGCGTGTACATCGTCGGTGGAGGCTCCACCCTGCAACCTTCCTTTCCGCAGCGACACGGGACCGATCGATCAGAGGGGCCTGTCCGGCGCGGCACTGCCGCCGCCGCAGCCACCGCCGCCACTGCCGCAGCTGCCTCCGCAGGTGCAGCTCGCGTAGCAGTTGCAGGTGATGTAGGCGCGCGAGGCGTCGTACTCGGTCATGCCGTGGCCGGCGGCGAGCGACTCGCCCACGGTGCCGTCGGCCACAAGGTCGAACACGTCGACGGGAAGATCGTCGATGTCGAATCGCGCCGCGTTCCGCTGGGTCGCCATGGTTCCTCCTTTCCTTGCCAAGCCCGCGGTCGGGCTTGCTGCAAGGAAGGATCCCCAGGCCGCCGGTCCCGGTCAATCGTGTTCAACCAGGCGACGGGCGGGCAGCACGAAGCCTCCCCGCGCCGGTGGAACGGCGGCGGGGAGGCCGTGCGGGCAGGGTGGCGAGCGCTACGGAGTGAGCCGCGTCGCGACCAGCTCGGCGTAGAGCGCGTCTCCGGCCGCGAGTTCCTCGTGGTCTCCGGTCGCGCGCGCGGCACCGCCGTCCAGGACGACGATCCGGTCGGCGAGCCGGACGGTGGACGAGCGGTGCGCTACGACGACCACCGTCGCCGTACCGGCGATGTCGCGGATCGACTCCAGCAGCGCCGCCTCGTTCTCCGCGTCCAGGTGCGAGGTCGCCTCGTCGAGCAGCAGCAGTCTGGGCCTGCGCAGCAGGGCCCGGGCGATCGCCACACGCTGCCGCTCCCCGCCGGACAGCGTGCTCCCCCGGTGCCCGACGACGGTGTCCAGCCCTTCGGGGAGCCCCGCCACGAGGTCGGTGAGCCGGGCCCGTCCGAGGACCTCGCGGATCTCGGCCTCGCCCGCATTCAGGGCGCCGAGCAGGAGGTTGTCGCGCAGCGTGCCCGCGAGGACCGGACTGTCCTGCTCCACATAGCCGATCGCGTGCCGCAGCTCGGCGACCGGCCAGTCGCGCACGTCGCGGCCGCCGAGGAGGATCTCCCCGGCGGAGTGGTCGTAGAAGCGTTCGATCAGGTCGAGCACGGTGGACTTGCCGGCTCCGGAGCGGCCGACGATCGCCGTCACCGCGCCGGCCGGAGCGGTGAACGACAGGGCCCGCAGCACCTCCTCCCCGGGCCGGTAGGCGAAGCGGACGGACGCGAACCGCACGTCCAGCGGCGCCCCGCCGCGGACCGTGCCGGGCGCGGGGTGGACCGGTTCCGCCGGGTACTCCAGCACCTCGCCCATCCGGGTCACGCTCGCGATCCCGACCCGGTACGCGGCGACCGCGCCGACCAGGTTCTGCATCGGCATGACGAGGTAGAAGACGTAGAGCAGGAACGCGACCAGGGCGCCGACCGTCAGCTGCTCGGTCGCGACCCGGGCCCCGCCCACCGCGAGCACGGCCACGAACGCCAACTGGAACGTCATGCCGGTGGCCCTCGCGGCGACGGTGCTCCAGGCCGAGGTCCGGACCGCCTCCGTGCACGCCAGCCCGACGGCGGCGTGGAGGTGGGCCTCCTCGGCGGCCTCGGCGCCGTTCGCCCGGATCGTGCGGATCGCGCCGATCGCGCGTTCGATCGCCGCGGTCATGGCGCCGACCGCCTCCTGCGCGGCCAGGCTCGACCGCTGGACACGCGGTGACAGCACGTGCATGATCACCCCCGCCGCGACCGAGACGGCCAGTGTGACGGCCAGCAGGACCGGATCGAGGTAGGCCATCAGCGTGATCGCCACGGCGATCACGGGCAGGTTGGTGCCGACTCCGGCCAGCACCTCGACGGCGAGCATGTGCAGTGCCGCGGCGTCGGTGGTCAGGCGGGCCAGCAGGTCGCCGGGTTGGAGCCGGTCGACGGTGCGCGCGTCCACGCGCAGCAGCCGGGACAGCAGGGACCGCCGGGCGTCCCGCACCAGGGTGATCGCGATCCGGTCCAGGAGGAACCAGCCGAAGGCGCCCGCCACGGCCCCGCCGGCCAGGAGGCCGACGGTCATCAGTACCGGGGCGGTCACGTCTCCGCCGTCGGCCACCCGGTCGATGAGCCGTCGGGTCAGCAGCGGCAGCACCAGTCCGCCGGCGGAGGCCGCCAGGGAGAGCAGGATGCCGACGGCCGCCCCGCCGCGATAGGGGCGCAGTCGGCCCAGGACGGCCCGCCAGGCGGGTCGCGGGGCGGCGCCGGTGGACGTCGTCACGTGGGCTCCTCGGAGTCAGGGGAACGGGTGCGGGTGGGGGTTGACCTCGTCCTCGCGCATCGGGCGGTCGGCGAGCCCGCGGCGCCGGCGCGCCTCCAGCAGCCGCGGCAGGCCCGTGGTGCGGCGGTTGCGGTGGCCGAAGGTCATGGACAGCGTTCCGGGGACGAGCACCTTGGCGCAGTGCAGGTCCGCCTCCCGCAGTTCGTCGGGGGTCTGGTCGACCACCACGACGTCGAGGCCGTCGCGGAGGTACCGTCCGACGACGGCGCGCATCACGGTGTCGATGTCGTCGTCGGCGAACTCCCCGGTTCGGACGCCGACGTCGCCGACCGGGCGTGTGGGGGCGAGGCCGGTGAGGAAGCCCAGCCGTTCGGCGGTGCGCGGCTCGCAGTAGAGGAGCGGGTGGTCCTCCATATCGCGCACCGCCTCCGGGTCGTCGGCCATCCGGGCCGCCCGTGCGGCGACTTCCGGGTGCGCGAAGTGCTCGATCGCGTAGGACAGGCCGGCGCCGAGCTCGGACAGCGCGCCGCGGACCGCACGCGCGCCGGTGAGGTGGGCGCCCGCCGCGCAGCGCAGGGCGGCGCCGGTCGAGCCGGCCGGGGCGGTGGCCATCGCCCACACGGCGGGGATCCCCTGCTCGGTCGTGATGTCGAAGAACCTGATGTCGTAGCCGGTCTCCGCCCGCAGCACGGCCGCCTGCAGCCGGTCCGCCTCGTCCAGGGTGGCCGGGTCGATCTCCGGGCCGGGCAGGCGCGCGTACCAGGTCATCAGGAACGCGTCGCGTTCGGCGACCTCCAGCACCCCGTAGAGGACGGCCTCCTGGAGGCTGCCGCCCAGGGCGCAGCCGTTGGAGATCTCGTAGACGAAGCCGCCCCCGTGCGGTCCGAGGCCGTAGTAGGCCAGGGGTTCGGGCACCAGGATCGGGGCGCCCCTCAGGAAGGACCACCCCCACACCCAGCGGTAGGACCGGTCGGGGTCGAACGGCGCGTAGGGGAAGCCCGGCCGGTCGTACTCCCGCGGCGGGTGCAGCCCGAGGGTACGCGGGTCCAGCGCCCGGTCGGCGAGCTCCCGGTGGGAGCCGACGGTGACCTGTCGGCCCGCCGCCGGTGTGGCGGCGAACCGTTCGAGCCCTTCGAGGATCGCCGTGGTGCGGCTGGTCCGCCGCTGCGGCGAACGGCCGTACCCGGCCATGCCGTGGTGCGGTCCGGCCTGTTCGGCGGTGGTGACGATCTGCGCGCCCTCGGTGCGGTCGTGCAGGCGCCGTAGGACGCCCGTACGGGCGTCGACGTAGCGCGCGGTCAGGCTCTCCAGTTCCACGGGGAGATCACGGCCGCGGGCCGCCCCGGGACGGTGGGCGGGGCGCGGCACCGGTCGGCCGAGGGTGTCGTCGGGGGCGTCCGGCCGCGGGGACGCGCAGGTCTCGCAGGCCGGATCGGGCAGGACCCGGTGCGTCGTGACCGTGAGGTCCCGCAGGTCGACGCAGAGCACGGCGTGGCGGGTGCGGGGGGCGGTTCCGCGTGCGGCGGAGCGGACGTCGTCCTCGACGAGCGCCGCGGCCAGCCGGGCGGCCTGACCGGTGAGCAGTGCCGGGGCGCGGTCCAGCCGGCCGCTGTGGAGCCGTCGGGCGGCCTGTTCGCCGGAGTGACCCATCCTCCGGTACCGGGTCTGCGCGCAGCGCGCGCACCCCCGTTCCCCGGGGACCTCCCAGGGGCCGATGACCAGCCGGTCGATCTCGGTGCGCACCGGCAGCAACGGGCCGCGGGCCCGTGCCCCCTCGGGCACGGGGTCCGCCCAGCCGTCCGCGGCGAACACGGTCGGACCACCGGTGGGGGCGTCGCCGGACGCCGGGTGGACGGACACCCCCAGGCGTTCGGCGACCGCGTCGGCGATCAGGCCCCGTCCGACGACGGCCGGTCCGGGCAGCGGGTCGGTCACAGCAGCACCACCTTGAGTGTGTGGGGAAGGAGCGCGGCCGCGGCCGGGTCGTGGTCGAGCGGGACGACGACGGCCGTGCGGCCCGCCGCGGCCAGCGCGGCGAGGACCGTGCCGGGGTCCGGCGCGGCGGGGTCCGCCCGGACCTCCTCCCCGGTCGCGGGGGCCCGGGGCGCGGTCGCCTGCGGCGGCCGCCGCAGGTCGCCGTGGATCCACCGTTGGACGGTGAAAAGGGTCCTGAGCAGGCCGTCGGTCCAGGCCCGTCCGGCCGGGCCCGCGGTGCGCTCCAGGACGAGGTCGCCGCGCCGGAACGACAGGGCCGTGACACCGTGGCGGCCGCCGTGGTCGTACACCTGCGGCAGTTCGCCGAGTTCGGCGAGGATCAGGGCGCAGCGCCGCCCCGCCTCGTCGAGCGTCGCCGGGTCCACCCGGACCGGCCGTCCGGCGGTGTCGCCGACCAGTTGCGGGTCGCTCCACCAGAGCCCGGCCAGGGCCCGGTCCAGCGCCGCGTCCCAGGACTCCCCCGCGGCGGCCGCCGCGGTGCCGGCGGCCGGGCCGCTGAGCCGGGGGAAGACGGCGGCGGCGGGGACCCGTACGACGCGGTCGGCGACCGGGTCGTATCCGGCGACGAGGCCGTGGGGGCCGTCCGGCGCGTCCACCAATCGGCGCGGGTCGACGAACCGTTCCGCGTACCAGGTGAGCGCCGACCGGGCGGCCTCGATCCGGGCGGTCGCGTAGTCGAACGCGACGGCGCGCACGACCGCGGCCCCCTCCCAGCCCGTGTCGGAGAGGGGGTCTCGGATCTGCGCCTCGGCGACGTGCACCGGGCTCTGCGCGGCGCCGTCGTCGGGCAGGTACCGGAACAGGCCGAAGACGTCGTCGGCGGCGCGGACCGCCGTCCGCGCGAACTCGGCGTCGGCCGCCGCCGGGCGGTCGCGTAGCGACGCGACCCGGTCCCGGACCCCCTCGCCGCCGCCCGGGGGCACCGGCAGCCGGCGGGGGTGCCGGAGGCAGTGGTGGCGGTGCGCGGCGAGATCGGGCCCGATCCGGATGACATCTCGCTCCCACCGGGGGGTGCCGGTACCGGTCGCCCAGTGGAACGCCGACCGCGCCACGGCGGCGGCCACCACCTCCCGGTGGGCCGCGGTCGGCTCCACCGGCGGCCGCGGGCCGGGTGACCGGTCGAGTACCGAGCCGGGGCGCGCCGGCGCGAGCGGGTCGCCCGGGTCGGCGCGGGGGTCCGCGACCGGCGGCAGCCAGAGGTCGGCCCCGTCGGGCAGCACGGCCGCCAGCGCGGCCCCCGACCCGGCGCAGCGCGCGTCAAGCCGCAGCAGCCGCGCCGGGTCCGCGACGACGGCGACGACGAGGTCGCGACCGGTGACGGCCTCGGCTCGGACGCCGTCCGCCCCGAGGGGGAGGGTGTCGACGCGGAGCACGCCGGCGGAGCGCAGGTGCTCCCGGATCGGCGCCGCCCACGCGGCCTCGGCCAGCACGGCCACGGAGAGGTCCCGGAACCGGCCGAACGCCGCGGCGGCGTCGCCGTGGTGCGCCGCCAGGTAGGAGAGCTCGGGCGCGAACCGCTCGCGGACCGGGGCGTCGAGCGGTGGCGGCCCCGTCGGCTCCTCCACCACGGCGCCCGCGTCGCGCAGGCGCCCGAGCACGGCCTCCAGCGCGGGCGTGTGCGTGTCCGGGAACCGCGCGCCGAGTTCGGCGGCCGTGAACCGGCCGTCCAGCCACGGCGACAGCGCCTCCACCCAGCGGGCGAACGACGTGCCGCCCACCCAGGTCCGCTCCCGCGGTGCGATGATGTAGGTGCCGTCGTCGACGGGTGCCAGGTAGGCGTCGTCGTGCAGGCGCAGCTTCACCGGCGGCCTCCTTCTTCTTGCTCCGGTTCGGCGGGGACGCCGAGGAGGAACTCGCCGACGAGGTCCTCCTCCAGCGGGTCGAGCCCGGTCAGGCGGCCGAACGCGTGCCGGGTGCTGGTGCCGAGGGCGCAGCCGGCCAGGCCCATGGCGGTGGCCACCAGGTTCATCGTCTGCATCAGCGCCCCCACGTGTTTGAGGATCAGCGCGTAGGCGAGCCCCTCGTAGGCCCACATCAACCGCTCGAACCGGGCGCTGATCAGCAGCAGCGCCTGGGGGGCGCCGGTCTGCGAGGTGGCGCTCCCGACGCCGTCCACGAGCAGTCGCCCCGGGCCGTCCATCGGGCGGACGAGTTCGAGCCGGTGGTCGTGGCCGTCGTAGTGGTAGGTGCCGGGTTCGAGCCCGGCCACCCGGGCGGCGACGACGTAGACCTCCAGCTCGTGCGCCGCGCCGCCGGAGGGGTAGGGGCGGTACTGGAGTTCCATCCCGTCACCCGGCCGGCGGTGCACGGTGCGCGCGGTGCGGTACAGGAACTCGGCGAGCCGGTCGCAGGTGAGCGGGTTCCGCGGGTCGTGCCGGCGCAGGGAGCGCCGGCTCTCCAGGACGGAGGTGAACGGCGGGTCGGTCCCGCGCAGCCGTTCCAGGTCCGGGCGGCGCAGCTCGACCGCCGGCCCGGAGGGCTCGGGCCTGGGGGGAGGCGCCGGGGCGTACTCCGCTCCCCAGCCGGTCCGCCCGAGCCTGAACCCCGGTGTATACCCCCGGCTGCTCTGGTGGAACTCCAGGTCGGCCCACGACCACTGCCGTACCCGGAACTCCTCGTCCTCGTCGCCGACCACCGCCAGCCCGGCCCACAGCAGGTCGTGGCGCAGCCGGGCGGCCACCGCCTCGTCCAGGCCGGGAACCCGCCGCTCCCCGCCGGGATCGGCCAGGACCACGGCGGCCTCGGGCCGGTGCACGACCACGGCCGCCCAGGCGCGCGGCGAGGAGACCCACAGCAGGCCGTCGGCCGACGCCCGGACGGCGGTGAAACGGGACAGGCGCGGCCGCCCGGGAGGCGGCGGGACGGGCCGCGCGGCGGGCGAGCGGTGGGGTTCGACGGTGAAGACGGGGCCGTCCGCGTCGTGGACGGTGACCGCCAGCCATCCCCCGCTGCGCAGCCGGTCCAGCAGCGCGCCGGTGCCGTCGTCCCGGACCGTCATCCGGTGCGATCCGTCGACCAGCGTTCGGACGACCGCCTCCTCCTCGGGTGTGACCGGTTCCTGGTCGGGGAGGTCGACCAGCGACGTCCCGCGCGGGTGGCGCATGCTCTCGACCCCGCCGCGCAGCCGCACGGTCTCGTACGGTCCCGTGTCCGGCGGGGTCATGTCACCGCTCCGGCGGCGGGGGCGTCCCAGGAGCGGATCAGGTCGGCCCACGACCGCCCCGTGCGCCGCTCCACCGCCTCCGCCAGCAGGTGGCAGAGGAACAGCCGGTGGTGCGGCGTGATCCCGAGCCGGGTGAACTGGAGGTACATCAGGTTGAGTGCGAGCCGGTACACCGCGAAGTCGGCCGAGGGCCCGACCCGCGTCGTCCAGTGCCCGCTGGACAGCAGGGCGTGGTGGAACGGGCTGTCCGCGGCCCGCGGGTCGTCCCGCTGGCCGTCCAGGGGGTCGATCCGCAGCGCCGGGAGCAGCCCCCGCTCGTAGAGTTCCGCCCCGGCCGACCGGTACCGCGCGATGAGGTCCGCGAACTCCGACGCCCGGGGGTCCCCCGGGGAGTCCGGACCGACGAGCCGGTCGATCCGGTCCGCGAGCGCACGGGCGTGGGACCGGTAGCGGTCGTCCCACTCACGGCGCCAGGGGGCGCGTTCGGGCAGGTAGGACAGGTACGCCTCGGCGTGGGACCGGTAGCTGAGGTAGCCGACGGCGATGCCGCCGTCGACCAGCCGGTCGGCCAGGACGGCCATGGTGTCGAAGACGACGGCGGGCAGGCTCGCCCCGGCCGCGACCTCAGCGGTGACCTCGAAGGCGTGCTCGTTGGCGTCCCGCAGGAAGTCCGCGACCAGGGCCGCCGCCTCCGGCGTCCGGTGCACCGCCATCCGGTCGTCGTAGTCGTCGACGTGCCAGGAGTTGTCGGGGAACCACGGGGTCAGCGGGCCCGGTTCCTGCTCCTGTTCGGCCGTGCGGCGGTGCAGCGGCAGGAGGGCGCCGACGTCGGTCTCTGTGGCGGGCAGCGCGGCGAGGTAGGGGTCCAGTACCTGGGCCACCATCGGCAGGGCCGCGCGGAACTCCCCGCTCCCCGCCTCGATGTTGAGGCGCAGGTGCGGCCCGCGCCGCCAGTGCCGCACGAACCAGTTCCGCAGTCCGCGGCGCTCCAGCTCGCGGGAGACCGGCCACAGGGCCTCGGCCACCAGCCGTGACGTGGCCTCGCCGTGGTGGTGGACGTGGATGCTGTGCCACGACCGGGCGTCCATCATGGTTCTCCGTTCTCCTCTTCCGGCGGGCGGTGGGGCCGGTCCGGGGCGCCGGGGGGCGGCGCGGCCGCTCCGGCGCCGCCGACCCGGTCGCCGCACCGGTTCCAGACCAGGGCACAGGCCCGCGCGACGTCGTGCAGCGCCCGCCGGGCGTGGTCGGGCATGCCGTCGGCCAGTTCTTCGGACCGCTTCGTCAGGCCCAGGGTGGCCGAGGCCAGGCGCAGTACCGCCCGGCCGTGTTCGGAGCCCCACAGGGAGGGGTCGCGGGCGAGCTGCTCGACCCGGGCCGCGGCGTCGCGCAGCACGGCGGCCGCGGCGTCCGGCTCGGGCCGGTCGCCTCCCGGGTCCGGGCCGGTCGGGCCGTGCGCGGCCTTGCGGCGGACGTCCAGTGCCGTGCCCACGGAGATCCCGGCGTGGCGGGCCACGACCCGCAGGCTGGCCTCGGGGTTGCGGCGCATGAACTCGGCCGCCGCCTGCCGGCCCGCGGCCGCCGACCGGGGCTGGCGGCGCCCGTCGCTGCCGATCCGCGTGTTCACGTGCAGTCTTTCGTCACCTGAACGGCGGCGTCGGGCGGCGACCGTGCCCGGCGACACCCCGCAGGCCGCCGCGATACGCCGGTCCGACCAGTGGGGGAACGCCTGTAGGACACGGGCCAGGGCCGCCAGCCGGTCCCGCATGGGCAGGGGCAGGCCGTGGGAGACGTTGAGGCGGACGGCCAGGATGTACGCGTCCTCGTCCGACCCGTCGAAGTACCGCACCCGTATCGAGGCGCGCCCCCGGCTCCGGGCGGCCTGGAGGCGGTGCATGCCGTCCACCACGCGCATGGCCGGGCGCTGCACGACGATGGGCGGCAGCTCGTCGACGATCTCGGCGAGCCGCGCGACCCGGGCTGGGTCGGTGCCGTCGAGCCGCGGGGAGCGGGCGTCCCTCAGCAGGGCGACCCGGGCGGTCTCGACGGGGAGGCGGGCGAGCACGGGATCCGGGGCCGCGGACCGCCGTTCCCGGGTGCTCATCCCCGTCGCCACGCCCGCTCCCGCGCCGTAGGCCGGCCGCCGGGGGCGTTCCGGGTTCCGGGGTCGGCGGTCCGATCGAAAGCGCTGGGCATGCGTTCTCCGAGGGGTGAGGGGGCCGACCGGCCACGCCCGCCGCCGTGGACGGGCTCGCGTTCGGTGGCAGGATCCTCCCGGCCCGACCTTGAACGGACCTTGCGGCGACCTTGAACCGCGGTGCGCGCGCCGCGGGACGGGCCCGGTCGCCCGGCCGGCGCCCGGCGTCCTCCGGGCCGCGCCTCCCGGAGGACGCCGGCGGCCGCACCGCCGAAAGCGGTGCGGCCGTCGGACAGGGCCCGGTCCCGCGCTCACTCCTCGGGCCGGGCCTCCTCCATGCGCCGCACCCTGACCTCGGTGATGGTGCGGCCGCTGGTCCGGGCGACCTCCGCGGTCCACCCGCCGAAGTCGACCGTCTCGCCGGGCTCCCGCGGGATGTGGCCCAGGACGGCGATGACCAGGCCCGCGACGGTGACGTAGTCGCCCTCGGGCGGGTCGGTCAGGGACAGGTCGATGTCGGACAGGTCGTGCACCGGGTAGGTGCCCGGGAGCGTCAGGGTCCCGTCGTCGTTGGAGACCACGGTGCGGATGTCGGAGTCCGTCTCGTCGTAGATCTCGCCGACGATCTCCTCCAGCAGGTCCTCCAGGCTGACGATGCCGTCGATGCCGCCCATCTCGTTGACGATCACGGCCAGCTGCTGGTGCTCGGCCGTCATCTGCCGCAGCGCCAGCGAGACGACCAGCGAGTCGGGCAGCAGCATCGCCTCGCGGGCCACGTCCCGGGCGGTGCCGGTGCCGCGGACCAGGTCGGACCAGTGGACGATGCCCAGGACGTCGTCGAGGTCGTCGTCGGCCACGACCGGGGCGCGCGAGTGGCCGTGCTCGGCGAGCATGCGCGTGGCCTCGGCGGTGGGGGTGGCCGCGGGGATGGTGAAGACCTCGCCGCGGGGGACGACGACCTGGCGCAGCCTGCGGTCGTCGATCTCGAAGGCGCCGCTGATGATGGTGCGCTGCTCGCGGGTCATGCCGCGCTGGGCGGTGAGCATGTCGCGCAGCTCCTCCTCGCCGACCTCCTCGCGCGCGGCGGAGGGGTCCCCGCCGGTGAGGCGGACGACCAGGTCGGTGGACACGCTCAGCAGCCACACGACCGGGCGGGACAGGGTGGCGAGCAGGTTGAGCGGGCGGGCGACCATGAGGGCCCAGCCCTCGGCGCGCTGCATGGCGATGCGCTTGGGGGCCAGTTCGCCGAACACCAGGGTCACGAAGGTCAGGACGACGGTGACCAGGATGACGGACACGGGCCCCGCGGCGGAGCCGAGGAAGCCCAGCGGCTCGACGAGCGGCTGGGCGAGCGCCACCGCGGCGGTGGCGGAGGCGAGGAAGCCGGCGAGGGTGATGCCGATCTGGATGGTGGCGAGGAAGCGGTTGGGGTCGCGGGCCAGGCGGGCGACCGCCCTGCCGCCGGGCCCCCTCTCCTCCAGTTGTCTGATCTGGCCTTCGCGCAGGGTGATCAGGGCGATCTCGCTGCCCGCGAACAGTGCGTTGACCAGGACGAGGACCAGGACGAGGCCGATCTGCACCCCGTAACTCTCCATGACTGCGGTCATCTCCGATGCGGATGGTGGTGGTGGCCCTGGGGCCGTTTCCGTGCCGACTCACCCTTTCACACGGCGGCCTCCCGGCGTCCGGACGCACACGCCGCATCCCGCCCGGTATTCGGTGTTGCTATGTACCGGTAGTCAGTACTACTATGCAGTGGTACTCAGCGGCAACGAGTAGTGAAGGGAGGCACCCATGGGAAGGCAGGCGACGGAGATGCTCAAGGGGACCCTGGAGGGCATCGTCCTCGCGGCCCTGTCCGGCCGGCCCGCGCACGGCTACGAGATCACGGCGTGGCTGCGGGACCAGGGCTTCACCGACATCGCCGAGGGCACCGTCTACGCCCTGCTCGTCAGGTTCGAGCAGCGCGGCCTCGTCGACGCGCGGCGGGTCCCGTCCGGGAAGGGCCCGCCGCGCAAGGTGTACTCGCTCGGTTCCCGAGGGCGGGAATACCTCGAAGAGTTCTGGGGGAACTGGGGCTTCCTCGCGGAAAAGATCGAACAGCTCCGAGAAGGGGGCCGGTAGCCATGGCGGCTGAATGGATCGAGAAGGTCACGGGATCGTTCGAGGACAAGAAGCGCTACAAGCGGTACAAGGCACGCGTCAGGGAACTGCCCGAGAACCACCGCACGGCCGTCGAGGCGCTCGACCGGTACCTGATGTACTTCGGGGCCATCACCAGGGGGGACATCCTCCAGACGATGCTGGACGACCTCATCGACCTGTTCGAGCAGAGCGCGGCGAACGGGACGCCGGTCCGCCAGGTCGTCGGGGAGGACCCCGTCGAATTCGCCGAGGCGTTCCTGGCGAATTACTCCGAGGGCCGGTGGATCAAAAAGGAACGGGACCGGCTGGTCGAGGCCATCGACCGCGCGGCCGGAGAAGACGGCGAAAAGGACGGGGAATCCCTCTGATGGAGACGAAGACACGGCCGGTACCGGCGATCCGCCTGCGGGGCCTGGAGAAGTCCTACAAGGACCTGAAGGTGCTGCGCGGGGTGGACTTCGACGTGGAGCGCGGCGGCATCTTCGCACTGCTCGGCTCCAACGGGGCGGGCAAGACCACGCTCGTGAGGATCCTGTCCACCCTGCTCAGGGCCGACGGCGGGACGGCCGCCGTCAACGGCTTCGACGTCGCCGCGCAGCCCGCGCGGGTACGGGAGTCCATCAGCCTCACCGGCCAGTTCGCGGCGGTGGACGAGATCCTCAGCGGGCGGGAGAACCTCGTGCTCGTCGCCCGGCTGCGCCACCTCGGCGACCCCGGCGCGATCGCCGACGACCTGCTCGCCCGCTTCTCCCTCACCGAGGCGGGCGGGCGGCGGGTGTCGACCTACTCCGGCGGGATGCGCCGGCGCCTGGACATCGCGATGAGCCTCATCGGGAACCCGCCGGTCGTCTTCCTGGACGAGCCGACGACCGGGCTCGACCCGCAGGCGCGCGTCGAGGTCTGGGAGGCCGTCAAGGGCCTCGCCGACAGCGGCACGACGGTGCTGCTCACCACGCAGTACCTGGAGGAGGCCGAGCAGCTGGCCGACCGGATCGCGATCCTGCACCAGGGGCGGATCATCGTGAACGGCACCCTGGAGGAGCTCAAGAAGCTGCTGCCGCCCTCCGAGATCGAGTACGTCGAGAAGCAGCCGACCCTGGAGGAGATCTTCTTCGCGGTCACCGGCGGCTCCGGCGGGAACGGCGGGGACCGCCGGACCGCACCGAGCGAGAAGAAGTAGGGAACGGACCATGGCGACACACTTCCTCGGCGACACCGCCGCCCTGACCGGGCGCACCATGCGCCACGTCACCCGCAGCCCGGACACGATCATCACGACCGCGGTCATGCCCATCGCCATGATGCTGATGTTCGTGTACGTGTTCGGCGGCGCCATCGACGTCGGCTCGGGCCCGTACGTGAACTACATGCTGCCGGGCATCCTGCTCATCACGATCGCCTCGGGCATCGCCTACACGGCGTTCCGGCTCTTCACGGACATGCAGGGCGGGATCTTCGAGCGGTTCCAGTCCATGCCCATCGCCCGGTCGGGCGTGCTGTGGGCGCACGTGCTGACCTCGCTCGTCGCCAACGTCATCTCGCTGGCGGTGGTCGTGGGCGTGGCCCTGCTCATGGGCTTCCGCTCGGACGCCGGACCGGCGGCCTGGCTGGCCGTCGCCGGGATCCTGCTGCTGTTCACGCTCGCGCTGACCTGGATAGCCGTGGTCCCGGGCCTGACGGCGACCTCCGTGGAGGGCGCGAGCGCGTTCTCCTACCCGCTCATCTTCCTCCCGTTCCTGAGCTCGGCGTTCGTCCCCACCGAGACCATGCCCGGCCCGGTGCGCTGGTTCGCCGAGCACCAGCCGGTGACCTCCATCGTCAACACCATCCGCGACCTGCTGTCCGGGCGGCCGGCCGGTGACGACGCCTGGACCGCCCTGGCCTGGTGCACGGGCATCCTCGTCGTCGCCTACGCCTTCGCGATGGCCACCTACCGCAGGAAGACCTCCTGACCACCGCCCCCCGGCGGCGGCCCCCACCCGGGGGCCGCCGCCCGTCCGCGTCTCAGGCACCCGTCGCCCGGACGGACGACGCGGCGGCGCGGGTCACCTCGCGGCGGGAAGGCGCCAGGGGCGCGCGGTGAGGCGGCGCAGGAGGGTCTCGGCCGGGCCCCGGCGGCCGGTGCGGCGCATCCACTCGGCCAGGAGCAGGGACACCGCCCAGAGCGCGGCGGAGACGCCCAGCCCCGCGGCGGCGCCGAGGTCGTCGGCCAGGCCCAGCGTGAACGGGTAGAAGAGCGCCACGAACACCACCGACTGGAACAGGTAGAAGGTCAGCGACCGGCGGCCCAGGGCGATGACGGCCGTGGCGAACGGGCCGTCCATCGGCCGCAGGGCCCACAGGCCGACCAGCGCCGCCGCCGCGACGCCGCCCGCGTGCCCCGCCAGGACGTGCAGCGCGGAGAAGGCGTGCAGGGGCGCGGACGCGTCGACGGGCCAGACCCCGGTGACCACCAGCGTGTGGGGCAGCCGCCCGGCCAGGGAGACCGCCGTCAGCAGTACGGCGGCACGGACCAGCAGGGTCCGGTGGCGGGCCGGTTCCTCCAGGACGCGCAGGCGGGAGGCCCCGATGCCCAGGACCATGGCGGGGAGCACCGACACCACCGAGACCAGCGTCTCCAGCGGCCACGTCCACTGGAGGTTGGCGGCCACGTGCGCGACCGGGCCGTCGGCCATGAGGTGGGCGATCGTGGGCGGGACGCCCGCCTGCGCGAGGGCCACGGCCGGGGCCGAGACCAGCAGGACGCCCGGAACGAGGGCCACCGCCCCGACCCACGCCAGGGTGGCGGTGCGCGCCCGGGCCAGGGGGGCCGCCAGGAGCAGGGCGGCACCGTAGACGGCGACGATGTCGAGCGGGAGCAGCAGGGTGTGGACGAAGCCGATGAGCAGCAGCACCAGGCCGCGGCGGCGCAGCAGGGACCGGACGTCCGGCCAGTCCGCGCCCCGCCCGGTCTCGCGGCGCAGGATCTGGCCCACGCCGTAGCCGAAGAGGAGCACGAACATCAGGCGGGCCTGGTCCTCGGCCAGCAGCGTCCCCGCGAACAGGGCCGCCCGGTCGGGGGCTCCCGTGCCCCAGTGCGCGAGGAGGGCGGGGACGTGCGCGACGGCGATGGCCAGGAGCATGACGCCGCGGGCCAGGTCGGGGGCCGGGGAGCGGGTCCCGGCGGGGACCTCCGTCCCGGGTCGGCCGGGGGGCATGTCGGTGTTCCCTTCCGTGTCGTTCAGGCGGGATGGACGGTGATGTCGCCGACCCCGGTGCGGGCGAGGACGCGCACGGTGCGCTCGTCCCCGTCCGGCCCGGCGGAGTCCTCCAGGGAGCGGTGGACGCGGCCCAGGCGGGTGTCCAGGTCCAGCCAGGCGGCGGTGGCCCGGCGCACGCCCACCTCGATGTCGCCGACGCCGACGCGCAGGGTGACCTCGTCGCGGACGACCTCGTCGACGCGGACGGTGCCGTTGGAGGACCGGATCTCCGCCCGGCCGTGCGCGCCGCCCACGTGGACGTGGCCGTTGGCGGAGGTGACGGCGAGTTCGCCGGCGACCTCGCCGATCTCGATCCCGCCGTTGAGCCCGGTGACGGTGGCGGCGCCCTCGACCCGGCCGACGCGGACCCGGTCGGATCCGGTCAGCCGCAGGTCGCCGGCCACGTGGTCCACGCGGACGGTCCCGTTGCCGCTGGCGAGGGTGGCTCCGCGGGCCCGCTCGACGGTCACGTCCCCGATGGAGGTGCGCAGGTCGCAGTGGCCGAGGTCGCCCTCGCAGAGGAGGTCGGCGATCTCGGTGCGGGCCCGGACCGGGGAGCCGGCGGGCAGGTCCACGCTCACCCGGACGGACCCCTGGTTCCGGGAGCCGAGCGAGGACAGGCTCCGGGGCGCCCTGACGGAGATCCCGTCGGCGGTCCGGGTGACCTCGATCCGTTCGGCCGCGCGCACGTCGGCCCCGGTGCCGGGGTCCGCGGGCGCCACCTCGACGAGGGTGTCGGCGCGGTCGGAGGCGGTGACGCGGACGGTGCCGATCTCGAGCCGCAGGACGAGCGGGGTCGGGCCGGGCGTGTCGAAGGCGGGCATGGCGGTCTCCTCACGGTCGGGGGCGGACGGGCGGGGGTTCATCGGACCCATCCGGTGAAGCTCTCGCGGCCGCCGCCGCGGGCGCGGGAGGCGGGGAGGTCGGCGGGGTCGAGGGCGGTGGCGACGACCCGCACGAGCCAGGCGTTGGTCGAGAGGCCCTCCTGCTCGGCGGCCGCGTCGAGGCGGCCCTTCAGGTGGGCGGGCAGGCGGAGGTTGACGCGGGCGGTGCCGCCCTCGCCTTCGGCGTCGGCGGGCGGCGCGGGCGGCAGGGGCCGGGCGGCCCGGACGCCGGCGGCCTCGGGCTCCGGCGGTGGCGGCGTGACGACGAACTCGGGGTCGCGGCCGCGCAGGCGGACGTCGACCGATCCCGGGGCCAGCTCGCGGGTGACCTCGGCCATGGCGTCGGACAGGACGTTGAGCAGCATGAGGCGGGCGGCGGAGTCCAGGGGCGCGACGAGGCGTTCGGCCAGGGCCCGGGCGTCGTCCCCGCCCGCTTCGGCGGCGAGGGCGAGTTCGTCCCTCAGCGCGGCGACATATGACGTGAGATCCATGGCGCCATAGTGGCACACAGATGGCGCAACTCAAAGGCATATCTGCGCCGAACCCACCAGAAAGAGGGATACGACTCCCCTGAACAGCAGGAATGGGATGGCGCCACGACACACCTCATGGCGCCAAGATGACACCGGATCGCCCCCGAGCGACACGCGGAGACCCCGGGCTCCCCGGCCGGAGCGCCCCTACAGGGCCCGGGCCAGGGCGCGGTGGCGGCCGGGGCGGACGTCGTACTCCCGCACGAAGGCGGCGCTCAGCGCGTAGGCGCTGGAATAGCCCACCCGGCGCGCGATGGACTCGATGCTGTCGTCGCTGCGCTGCAACAGGTCGGCGGCCAGGCACAGGCGCCAGCCGGTGAGGTAGGAGATGGGCGGCTCGCCCATCACCTCGGTGAACCGGCGGGCGAAGGTCGCGCGCGAGACCTCCGCCTCGCGCGCCAGGCTCCCCACGTCCCACGGCCGGGCGGGGTCGTCGTGGATCGCGCTGAGCGCGGGTCCCACGACCGGGTCGGCCGCGGCCCGGTACCAGCGGGGCGCGGACGCCTCCGGCAGGGCGAACCAGTCGCGCAGGGTGCCGACCAGCACCAGGTCCAGCAGGCGGTCGAGCACCGCCTGCTGGCCGGGCTCGTCGCGCGCGATCTCGGCCTCCAGGAGTTCCAGGGGCGCCGAGCGCCGGTGCCGCCCCGGGACCACGAGGACGCGCGGCAGGGCGGTCAGCAGGCGGTCGGCGATCCGCCCGGTCGCCGTGTAGGAACCGGTGAGCAGCGCGTGCTCGGCGTCGAGGCGGGTACCGCAGGTCCGCACGCCCAGGGAGACGTCCTCCGGGGCGAGCGCCCTCCCCGCCCCGTCGGTGCAGGTCCCCTGGGCGGACAGGACGTAGAGGGGGGCGATCCGCGCGTCCGGGTCGCTGGTGACGCCGAACGGCCGCGGGCCGGTCACGACCGCCAGGTCGCGGTTGGACAGGCGCACGGGCCCGGCCCCCTCCTGGACGATCCACCCGTCCCCGCGCAGCATGGTCACGAGGGTCATCGACGCGCCCTCGTCGAACCCGATCGACCACGGTGGCGACATGAGGTTCCGCCCGACCAGGGCGCCGGAGGAACGGATGTGGTCGAGCACCTCGCTCAGCGTGTCCATGCCGCCAGCCTAGACGATCGCGTATCGATCCGAGCCTCGGAGGTATTCCCCCGTCTCACGGTGGCGGCTTGACTGGAGGGCGTCCGGCGGACCGCTCCGGCCGCCGCGCACCGACACGGAAAGGCGCACCATGACCATCGCCCACCGGCCCGAACCCGGCACCGCCCTGTGGGTGTACGCGCACCCCCGCCGCGGGTCGTTCAACGACCGGCTCTTCCGGGCCGGGACCGAGGCCCTGGCGGAGCGGTACGAGGTGACGGCCTCGGACCTGTACGCCCAGGGCTTCGATCCCGTGCTGGCAGAACGCGACCTGGGGGAGCCGGCGGGCCGCCCGGGGAACGTCGCCGAACTCGCCGGCGAGGCGTACTCCCGGGGCCTGCTCCCCGCGGACGTCCGGGAGGAGCAGGCGAAACTCGCCGCGGCCGAGCTGCTCGTCCTGCAGTTCCCGCTGTGGTGGTACGGGCCGCCGGCGATCCTCAAGGGCTGGTTCGACCGGGTGCTGACCCAGGGGTTCGCCTACGGCGACCTCGACCCGGCCTCCGGCCTGCCCCGCCGCTACGGCGACGGCGGGCTGGCCGGGCGCCGCGCGCTCGTCGTGGTCACGGCGGGCGAGGACGAGCGCTCCATCGGGCCCCGCGGGATCAGCGGCGACCTCGACTCCCTCCTGTTCCCCCTCACCCACGGCACCCTGTGGTACGTCGGGATCGACGTGCTGGACCTGCACGTGGTCCACGACGCCGACTCCCTGGACGCGGAGGGCCTGGAGCACGAGGCCGGGCGGCTGCGCGACCGGCTGAAGACCCTGGACACCGAGCGGGCCCGGCCGTTCCGCCGCCTGCGGGACGGCGACTACCACGGCACGCGCGCGCTGCGGGAGGACCTGCTTCCCGGCCGCACCGACCTGGGCATCCACCTGGCCGGGGACGGGGAGGCCGACCGCTGACCCGGCCCCGCCGGCGCGGGCGTCCGGCCCGCGTAGCCGGCCGGGTCAGCGCGGGGCCGGGCCGGTCGACCGGCGGATGACCAGGTGGGAGGAGAGCACCACCTGCTGCGGGGCGGGCTGGGAGCGCGACAGGGACCCCTTGCGGGTGAGGAGCTCCACCGCGGCCCGCCCCGCCTCCTCGTGCGGCCCGGCGACCGTGGTCAGCGCGGGAACGCACAGGTCTGCGCCGAAGATGTCGTCGTAGCCGACCACGCTGGCCTGTTCGGGGACGGCCACGCCGCGTTCGGCGAGCCGCCGCAGCACGCCGATGGCGAGCAGGTCGTTGTGGGCGACCAGGGCGGTGGCGCCCGCGCCCAGCCCGGCGTCGGCCGCCACCCCGCCGCCTTCGACCCTGGGCGGGAAGGGGCCCAGCCGCCGCGCGGCCATGCCGCGCGCCTCGGCCGCGGCGCGCAGCGCCCGCCAGCGCTGGGCCGCGGGCCAGGAGCGGTGCGGCCCGGAGAGGTAGACCAGGGACCGGTGTCCCAGCGAGGCCAGGTGCTCAACGATCTGGCGGCTGCCCGCACCGTTGTCCACCACGGCGCTGGGCAGTCCCTCGACCTGCCGGTTGACCAGGACGAGGTTGTACTCGCGGGCCAGCTCCCGGGTGGTCTCCTCCCGCATGCGGCTGGCCGCCAGGACGAATCCGTCCACGGACCGGGACAGCCGCTCGATCCGGTTGCGCTCGTTGTCCGCCGACTCCTCGGTGTTGGCGAGGATGAAGGTCAGCCCCGCCTCACTGGCCCGCTTCTCCGCGCCCCGGATGGTGCCGAAGAAGTGGGGGTTGGTGATGTCGGGGACCAGCATCGCGATCGTCGCCTTGTGCCCGGACTGCAGGGCCGTGGCCAGCGGATCGGGCCGGTAGCCGAGGCGCTCGGCGACGGCGAGGACGTGCTCGCGGGTGGCGGGGTTGACCCGGCGGGGGTTGTTGAGGGCGCGGGAGACGGTGGAGGCGGCCACGCCCGCCTCGCGGGCGACGTCGTAGATGGTCGTGCGTCGGGGGGAGCTCATGGCTCCCGTTCCTACCCTCCCGCGGCAACATTTGGCAATCGCTTGCCATTCGATAAGCCCGAAACCTAGAGTTCACGGCACAACTCAGCAGAAAGTGGCCCACGCCACACTCACTCCGCTGATCAGCACGAACACCCCCCGCCGACCGGAAACCCCACTCCCATGACAGCCTCTTCCCGTCCACCCGCCCCCCTGATCCCGCGCCCCCTGGCAACCGCCTCCCGGTGGCTCGAGAAGGCGGAACTGACCACCGGGGCGCTCATGCTCACGATGGTCTTCGCCCTGATGTTCACCCAGGCCGTGCAGCGCCACCTGCCGGTGGCCGGCTGGGTCTGGACCGGCGAACTCGCCCGGTACGGACTCGTGTGGCTGGCCTTCGCCCTGGCCGGGTACCTGGTCGGCCGCGACGAGCACATCACTCTGAAGATCGTCGACCTCTTCCTCCGGGGCCGGGCACTGCGGACGGTGTGGGTCCTGGCGAACCTCGTCGTGGCCGCGGTGGCCGCGGGGCTGGTCCTGGACGCGGCCGAACTGGTCTTCGGCGGTTCGCCCCAGCGCACCCCCGCCCTGGGCGTCCCGCTGTCCTGGACCTACGCCGTCCCCATGGCCGGCCTGGCCCTGGCCGGGCTGCGGGCCCTGCTCAACACCCTGCTTCCCACGCCTCCGGCCCTGGAGACCCGACCGAGCGAGGAGGCCCGATGAGCGCGGTACCGGTGATCCTGGGCATCCTCGTCCTGCTGGTCCTGCGCGTACCGGTGGCGTTCGCGATCCTGGGCCCCTGCCTGGTGTACATGTCCCTGACCGACCAGTCCACCGGACTGAGCCTGCGCACCGCAGCGCAGGAGGTCAACAGCTTCCCCCTGCTGGCCGTCCCGCTGTTCATCCTGTTGGGGGTCGTCGCCGACCACACCGGCATCGCCGACCGCATCTTCGCCTTCGCACAGGTGCTCCTGGGGCGGGTCCGGGCCAGCCTGGGCTATGTCAACATCGGTGTCAGCCTCGGGTTCTCCTGGATCAGCGGCGCCGCCATGGCCGACGTCGCCGGCACGGGGAAGATGATGGTCCCGGCGATGACCGGGCGCGGCTACCCCCGTCGGTTCACCCTGGGCTTGACCGCGTCCTCCAGCCTTATCAGCCCGGTGATGCCGCCGAGCATCCCCGCGATCGTGTACGCCTCGGTCGCGGCGGTGTCCACCGCCGCCCTCTTCGCCGCCGCCGTGGTCCCCGCCCTGCTCATCGCGCTCGGGCTGGCGCTGTACGTCTTCCTCTGGAGCCGCAGGCGGCCCGAGCTCGCCGGACGGCGGGCCGAACCGGGAGAGTTCCGCCGGGCCGGGCTGCGGGTCATCGGCCCGCTGGGCGCCCCCGTCATCCTCCTGGGGGGCATCCTCAGCGGCCTGTTCACCCCCACCGAGGCCGCTGCGGTCGGCGTCGCCTACGTCGTTCTCCTGGGCCTGGCCTACCGCCGGCTCACACTGCGCTCCCTGTGGGACATCACCGTCGAGACCGCCTCCACGACGGCCTCCATCGCCCTCATCCTGGCCGCCTCCGGGCTGCTGGGCTGGGTCCTGGCCCGCGAGCGCGTCCCGCAGGACGTCGCCTCCTTCCTGCTCGGGTTCACCGACAGCCCCGTGGTGTTCCTGATCATGGTGAACGTCGCTCTGATCATCATCGGCGCGCTGCTGGAGCCCATGGCCGCCCTGGTCATCACCGTCCCGGTCCTGCTCCCCATCGCCGCCCAGTTCGGCGTGGACCCGGTCCACTTCGGGGTCATCGTGATCGTGAACCTGATGATCGGCCTGCTCACCCCGCCCATCGGCGGTGTCCTCTTCGTGCTGGGCTCCGCCACCCGCACACCCATGCACGAGGTCTTCCGCGGCACCGCGCCGTTTCTGGTCCCGATCGTCGCCGTACTGCTCCTGCTCACCCTGGCCCCGGACCTCGTCCTGTTCCTTCCCGGACTGCTGGGTCTGTGACCCCGCCCCTCCCCCCACCCCAGAAGGAGACCCGAAGTGAACCGCCTGCTTCGCACGACCGCACCCGCCCTGGCCGCCGCCCTGGCCCTGACCGGCTGTTCCGCCTCCGGCGACGGCGACGGGGCGGAGGGCACCACCCTGACCTTCTCCAACAGCTACACCGAGGACCACCCGCACACCCGCTGCGGCATCGACCTGGTCGCCGAGCGGGTGGCCGAGGCCGGCGTCGGCCTGACCGTCGAGACCTTCCCCAACAGCCAACTCGGCAGCAACACGGAGACCTTCGCCTCCGTCATGTCCGGGGACATCGACATGGACGTGCAGGGCTCGGCCGCACTGGGCGCCGCCTACTCCCCCATCGGGGTCTTCGACGCGGCCTACGCCTTCGACGACGTCGACCACATGTTCTCCTTCTTCGACTCCCCGGCCGCCGACGCGATGAAGGACGGCTTCGCCGAGGCCACCGGCACCCACATCCTCGACGTCTGGTACTTCGGGGAACGCCACTTCACCGCCGACCGGCCGATCCGCACCCCCGGAGACCTGGAGGGGCTGCGGATGCGCTTCCCCGACTCCCCCGTCTACCTCGCCAACGCCGAAGCCCTGGGGGCCAGCCCCACCACCGTCGCCTTCGAGGAGGTCTACATGGCACTCCAGCAGGGCATCGTCGACGGCCAGGAGAACCCCATCGCCACCGTCGCCGCGGACAACTTCGACGAGGTCCAGTCCCACATCAGCCTCTCCGGCCACCAGATCGGCTCGCAGATGATCGTGGTCTCCGGAACCACCTGGGACGGCCTGACCGAGGAGCAGCAACGCGCGCTCCAGGAGGCCGTGTCCTCGGTCCGCGAGGACAACCGCGCCTGCATCGAGGAGGCCGAAGCGGAGACCCTCGCCGAATGGGAGGAGACCGGGGCCATGGAGGTCGTCGACGACGTCGACGTGGAGGCCTTCCGCGAGCGGGCGCGGGAGTACTTCGCCCGGAACCTCGAGGGCGAGGAGCTGGAGCTCTACCAGGGCTTCCAGGACGCCCGCTGACCCGCCCGGCACCCGAACGGGCGCGGTCCCGACCGCGCCCCCTACCGGAATCGGAGGACGCCCACATGCGGCATTCCATCGCCACCGTCTGCCTCAGCGGCACCCTGGAGGAGAAACTGCGTGCCGCGGCCGGGGCCGGCTTCGACGGGGTGGAGATCTTCGAGAACGACCTCGTCGCCTCCCCGCTGCGCCCCCGGGAGATCCGGGCCCTGGCCCGGGACCTGGGCCTGACCATCGACCTCTACCAGCCCTTCCGTGACTTCGAGGGCGTGGACGACGCGACGCTGGCCGCGAACCTGCGGCGGGCCGAGGCCAAGTTCGCCCTCATGGTGGAACTGGGCGCGGACACCGTCCTGGTGTGCTCCAACGCCACAACGTCGGCGATCGACGACGACGCCCGGGCCGCCGCCCAACTGCGGCTGCTGGCCGAGACCGCCGAACGCTACGGGGTCCGGGTCGCCTACGAGGCCCTGGCCTGGGGGACCCACGTGTCCACCTACCGCCGTTCCTGGGAACTCGTCCGCCGGGCCGACCACCCGTCGCTCGGGCTGTGCCTGGACAGCTTCCACATCCTCTCCCGCGGGGACGACCCGGAGGGCGTCCGCGGCATCCCCGGGGAGAAGCTCTTCTTCCTCCAGCTCGCGGACGCGCCGCGGCTGAGCATGGACGTGCTCCAGTGGAGCCGCCACCACCGGTGCTTCCCCGGCCAGGGCGGCTTCGACCTGGCCGCGTTCACCGGACACGTGCTCGCCGCCGGGTACACGGGGCCGCTGTCCCTGGAGGTGTTCAACGACGTGTTCCGGGCGGGCGACCCCGGGCGGACCGCGGCCGACGCGCTGCGCTCGCTCACCGTCCTGGAGGACGCCCTCGCCCGCCGGGACGCCCCGCCCGGGGACAGGCCGTCCGTGACGCTCGCCCGACTGCCCGAACCGCAGGTTCCGCGGGGCTTCGGGTTCGTGGAGGTGGCCGCGGCCGGGGAGGCGGCCGGCAGGATCCGGCCCATGCTCGCGGCCCTGGGTTTCGCCCACACCCGGGACCACCGCTCCAAGCCGGTGCAGCTGTGGGAGCACGGTCCCGCCCGCATCCTGCTCAACGCGGCCGACCCCCGGCTCGGACACACCTGGGACGGCGCAGCCTCCGTCACCGCGCTCGGTCTGGTCCTGGACTCCCCCGAACGCTCCGCCGCCCGGGCCGAGCGCCTGTGCTCCCCGGTCCTCGCCCGGCGGCAGGACCCGTCCGAGACGCCGCTGCACGCGGTCGCGGCCCCGGACGGGACCGCCGTCTTCCTCTGCCCGTCCGGCGACGGCGGGGAGGAGCCCTGGCTGTCGGACTTCTCGGCCCCCGCGGTCGGCGACGTCCACTCCGGAGGCGGCCCCGCCCTCACCGGGATCGACCACGTGGGGCTGCACCAGCCCTTCGCCCACTTCGACGAGGCCTCGCTGTTCTACACCGCCCTGTTGGGCCTGTCCCCGGGGGAGAGCACGGAACTGGCCTCCCCGGAGGGGCTGATCCGCAGCCGGGCCCTGGCGATCGCCGGGGGCGGGCCGCGGATCGCGCTGAACGTCTCACTGGTCGGCGACGGACCCCGGGCCGACACCGCGGGAGGAGTCCAGCACATCGCCCTGGCCTGCGAGGACGCCGTCGCCGTGGCCGAGGCCGCGGTGGCGGCCGGGCTGCGGACCCTACCGGTCCCCGACAACTACTACGACGACCTGGCGGCGCGTACCGACCTGCCGCCGCACCGAAGAGAGCACATGAGAAGGCTGAACATCCTCCACGACCGGGACCCCGACGGCCGGGGCGAGTTCCTGCACTTCTTCACACCGCTGCTGGACGGGCACCTCTTCTTCGAGGTGGTCCAGCGCATCGGCGGCTACGCGGGCTACGGGGCGCGCAACACCCCGGTGCGCCTGGCGGTCCACCGGACGGAGCGCGCCGCGTGAGGGGGACGGCGGCCGTGCCGGAGCGGTCCTTCCTGGTCGGACTGATCGGCGCGGGGATCGGCCCGTCCCTCACCCCGGCGATGCACGAACGGGAGGCCGCCGCCCTGGGACGCCGGCTGGTGTACCGGACGATCGACATCGACGTCCTGAAACTGCCCCCCGAGGCCGTGGGGGAGCTTGTCCGCGCGGCACCGCGCTACGGCTTCGACGGCCTCAACATCACCCACCCGTGCAAGCGGCTGGTCCTGCCCCACCTGGACGCGCTCGCCCCCGGCGCCGCCGCGGTGGGCGCGGTCAACACCGTGGTGTTCGACGAGGGATCGGCCGTCGGCCACAACACCGACCGGTCGGGGTTCCTGGGGGCCCTGGAGGAGGGGCTGCCGGGCGCGGCGCGCCGCAGCGTGGTGCTCCTGGGCGCCGGAGGGGCGGGGGCCGCCGCGGCCCATGCCCTGCTCGGCTCCGGCACCGAGCACCTGACCGTGGTCGACCTGGACCTCGAACGCGCCGCCGAGCTGGTGGGGAGCCTGCGGGCCGGGTTCCCCGGGCGGTCGTGCTCCGCGGTCCCGCCCGGAGCCGTGGGGGAACGGGTCGCGGCCGCCGACGGCCTGGTGAACGCGACCCCCAGCGGTATGGCCGGTCATCCGGGGCTGCCCGTCCCGGCCGAACTGCTGGAGCCCCGGTTGTGGGTGGCCGACCTCGTCTACCGTCCGCTGCGCACCGCACTGGTCGCCGCGGCGGAGCGGCGCGGATGCCGCGTGCTGCCCGGCGGCCGCATGGCCGTGCTCCAAGCGGTGGAGGCCTTCGAGCTGATCACCGGCCTGGTCCCCGACCGGGACCGCATGGCCGCCCACTTCGCCGGGCTCACCGCGGGGTGACGTGCGCACGGCGCGGGCGCCGCGGGGCGGGGCCCGGGGCGGGGTCCCGCCCCGCGGTCAGCCGGAGCGCACGAGGCAGAAGGGGTGCCCGGCCGGGTCGAGGTAGACCCGGAAGGAGTCCGGGGCGGGCTGGAACCCGGCCTTGCGGGCACCGATCGCGAGCACCCGCTGCTCGCCGGTGTCGAGGTCGGGGACGTCGAAGTCCAGGTGCAGCTGCTGCGGGCGCTCGTCGCCGGGCCACTCGGGCGGCACGTGGCCGGGCGCCTTCTGGAAGGCGATCGTGGCACCGGTGTCGCTCACGAGCTGGATCCAGGAGTCGTCCTCCCAGGGGCGGACCCGCCAACCGGTGACCGCAGCGTAGAACTCGGCCAGGCCGGCCGGGTCGGGGCAGTCGAGCGCGACGAGGCTGAACGTGGCGATGGGCTCCATGGTGCACGACCCTAGGAGCCGCCGCCGGACCGGTCAAGGCGGTGGGACGCGGGCGTGGCGGGCTCTCCGCGGGGCCCGCGTCCCCCGTGCGGCGGGTCAGCGGTCCGCTCGGGACCCCTTCCGGAACCGGAGGAGGAACAGCACGGTGAGGACGCTGCACACGAGGACCGCGGTGAGGCTCGCCTCGGGTCCGAAGTCGCCGCCGGTGAGCAGGTAGGGGCCCGAGGCCGTGGCGGTGAACACGCTCGTCTCCCCGTGGTCGACGCCGGAGACCGCGGTGCCGAAGATCCCCGAGGCCGCGAGGTTCCAGCCCAGGTGCAGGCCGATGGGCAGCCACAGGCTGCGCGTGAGCAGGTAGGCGGCGCCGAGCATCAGGCCCGCCTCCACGGCGATGGCCGTCCCGGTCCACAGGGTGGCCCCGGGGTTGGCCATGTGCATGGCGCCGAAGAGCACCGAGGACAGCGCCAGCGCGATCCACGGGCCGGTGACCTCCTCCAGGACGCGCAGCAGGACCCCGCGGAACATCACCTCCTCGATGACCGCGACCGCGCACATCAGCCCGATCGCCGCCATGACGCCGTCGACCGGGCCCCGGCCGGTGATCGTGTACTCGCCGAGCACGGCGATGATCCCGATCACCGCCGCGAACAGCGCGACGCCCAGCACCGAACCGCCCACCAGCCCCAGGGGCAGGGCCGTGACGCGCAGTTCGGTGACGCCCCGGCGCTCGGTGAGGCGCACCATGGCGGCGTAGAGGAGCAGGGTGAGGACCGCGATCCCCACGCCCAGGGTCTGGGCCCACAGGGGGCGGTCCATCACCGGCAGGATCAACTGGGCGGCGAGCGCCTGCACCGCCAGGAAGAGGACGGTCAGCAGCACGATGCGCACCAGGGCGGGGCGCAGCCACCGCGGGCCGTTGCGGGCCGGCGCCGGCCCCCTCCGGCCGGACTCGGGCGCCACCGCGGTTCGGGGGGTGTCGGACATGATCACTTTCCTTCTCGCGGGGCCCCGTGGCCCCGGTGGGAGTCGGGTACCGCCAGGTAGCTGAGGACGCGCCGCCGCCGCCCGCCGCCCGGGCCGCGCCCGGCCGCGGCCAGGACCAGCTCGCCGATCCGGGCGACCAGGTCGGCCAGCTCCTCGTCGGTGAGCCAGGCCGCCGCCTGCCGGTAGGCGACGCCGTCCCGGACGGGGTCGGCGTCCTCGTGGTCGAGGTAGCGGTCGAAGTCGGCCATCAGCGAGGCGGCGAACGCGGTGAACGCGCGGCGGTGGTCGTCCGCGGTCATCGCGGCCCGGGCCTCGGGGTCGACCTCCACGCGCCCCCGGCTCAGCCGGTAGCCGCGTTCCACGGCCCCGCGCACGCGGCGCTCCTCCACCACCTCCAGGACGCCGGCCTCGACCAGGACGGCGATGTGCCGGTACAGGGTCGCGGGCGGGATGTCGGGGAGGCGGTCGCGCAGCTGCGCCGTGGTCAGCGGGTCGGAGTCGAACAGCGACTGCACGACGCGCAGCCGCACCGGGTGGAGGAGGACGTCGGCGGTGGCCATGCCCTTACGTTATCAACTTTGAGAATGTTATCAAATCCGATATCAACGGCCGGTGGCCCCGTCGGCCAGCTCGCGGAGGATGTCGAGGTGGCCGGCGTGGCGGCCGGTCTCCTCGATCATGTGCACCAGCGCCCACCGCATCGACGGCGCGGGCCCGCCCGGGCCGCCCGCGTGGGCGGGCAGGTCCAGGTCCTGACAGGCGGCGATGGCCCGGTCGGCGGCCGCGACGGCCTCCCGGTACCCGCGGACGACGTCCCGCGGGCTCGCGTCCGGGGCGGCGTGGAAGGTGGCCTGCCAGTCGCTGGCCCGCTCCCCCAGGAAGACGAAGCGCTCGACGTGGGCCAGGTGTTCGACGAGCCCGAGGAGGTTGGTGCCCGAGGGCACCCGGGGGGTGCGCAGGTCGTGCTCCGGCACCCCGTCCACCTTGGCCAGGACGCTCCCGCGCAGGTAGTCCAGGAAACCGGTGAGCACCGCCTTCTCACCGGGGCCGGTCCGGGGCGGCGGCCGGTCCCGGCGGCGCGGTCCCGCGGGGCTCACGCGCGCTCACCCCCGCCCGCCCGGCGGCGCGCCGCCACCACGGTGTCGACCACCGTCGCCGTCCCCCCGTGGGGGCCGCGGGCGAGCCGGGAACGCCCCTCGCACACGAGGAGGGTCCAGCCGGCCCCGAGGCCGAGCGAGCGCCACAGGTCCTCTGCGCTCGGGTGGTCGTCGCGCTGCTCCCAGGACCAGGGCGCGCTGGAGCCGTGGTCGATGACGGCGAACACCCCGCCGTCGGCCACGGACCGCGCCGCCCGGCGCAGCGCGGCGCCGCGGTCGAGGTCCACGACGGTGTGGAAGTAGTTCGCGTAGACAAGGTCCCGGCTCCCGGGCGCGGGGGCGGACCGGGCCAGGTCGTGCCGCTCCACGGCGAGGCGGTCCCCCAGGCCGGCCCGGCGGGCCCGCTCCGCCAGTGCGGAGAGGGCGTGCTCCGCGATGTCGACGGCGGTGACGCGCCATCCCGCGGCGGCGAGCCACAGGGCGTCCCCGCCGCGGCCGCAGGCGAGTTCGAGCGCTCGGGCCCCCTCCGACGGGGGCGGCACGAGGGAGAGTTCGCCGGCCAGTGCGGTGAAGGCGGGGTTGGGCGCGGGCGGCGGCCCCGAGGGGTCCTCGTCGCGGTACCGCTGCTCCCAGAACCCGCGGCCGGACGGGGATCGGGTGGTGTCTGGTTCCATGCCGCCATGGTGGGCGCACCCACGCCCGCCGCGCACGTTCTCTTGCGGATCCGCAAAAGGGGAGGCGGCGCCTCAGGCCCCGTGCAGGTGGATGCGCTCCCCCTGGGTCCCGAAGATCGCGATGACCTCCGCGGCGGCCGACTCGGCGGGGTTGCCGATCCAGTGCGGGACACGGGTGTCGAACTCGGCCGCCTCCCCCGCCCCCAGCAGCAGGTCCTGTTCGGTGCCCAGGACCAGCCGGACGGTGCCGGAGAGCACGTAGAACCACTCGTGGCCCTCGTGCGTGCGCAGCTCGGGCGCGGGGAGCGTGCGGGCGGGCGGGTAGACCACCTTGTAGGCCTGCACCCCGCCCGCGCGCCGGGTGAGCGGGACGAAGGTGAGGCCGAAGCGGCGCACCGGGCGCAGGTGCACCCGCGGGTCCCCCACCGGGGGCGCGTCCACGAGTTCGTCGATCGGCACCCGGTACACGCGCGAGAGCGGGAGCAGCTGTCCCAGGGTGGGGTGCAGCCGCCCGGTCTCCAGCCGCGACAGGGTGCTCGGGGTGATCCCGGTCCGCTCCGCCAGCTCGGCGAGGGTCATCCGCGCCCCCGTGCGCAGCCGCCGCAGCCGCTCGCCCACGGCCCGCAGCACCGCGCCGTCGTCCCCTGTGTCGTCCATGTCGGCAATCTAGCGGTCGGCCCGGCGTTCGGCGGTCCCCCTCCGGAAAGCCCGGCCGGGGCGGCCGGGAACACGGCTTCCGGAACGGTCTTCGGAGAGTAAACTCCTGGGACCCCAGGTATCGCTGTGCTCCCGCGTACCGGACCCGCAGGCGTCCCCTTTCTCTCCAGCCCGGGAGTGGCGTTGACGGTCGAGATCTCCGTACTCGGCGACATCCAGACGCGGATCGACGGGCGCGCCGTCGACCTGGGGCACGGGCGGCGGCAGTCCGTGTTCGTCGGACTGCTGGCCGACGTCAACCGCACGGTCCCGGTGGACCGGCTCATCGACCGGGTCTGGGGGCACGTGCCGCCCGACGGGGCGCGGTCCTCGCTCTACAGCTACGTCTCCCGGCTGCGCACCGCCCTGTCCACGGCCGGGGACGACGCGGCGGTCGGCCGCCGCCCGGGCGGCTACGTCCTCTCCCTGAGCCGGGACGCCCTCGACACCGTCGACCTGTACCGCTTCCGCCGACTCGCCGCCCGGGCGCGGGACGCCCCGACCGAGCACGCCTCCCTGCCCCTCCTGGAGGAGGCGCTCGCCCTGTGGCGGGCCGACGCCTTCGGCACCCTGGACGGCCCCTGGGTCAACGAGTTCCGGGAGAGCCTGCGATTGGAGCGCCTGCGGGCGGAACTGGACCGCAACGAGCTGCTGCTGCGCCAGGGCAGGCAGGCCGAACGCCTCGGCGACCTGCTCTCCCTGGCCCGGGCGCACCCGCTCGACGAACGGCTGATCGGCCAGCTCATGCTCGCGCTGTACCGGGAGGGACGGGCCGCCCAGGCACTGGAGCACTACGACCGCATCCGCGGCGCGCTGTCCGACGGACTGGGCGCCGACCCCGGGGCCGAACTCCGGGACCTCCACCTGAAGATCCTCAACACCGACCCGGCACTGGACGCCCCGTCCCCGGCGACGGCCCTCTCCGCGGTCCGTTCGTCCTCTGCGGTGGAGCCCCCTCCCGTCCCCCTGCCGAGCCAGCTCCCCGCGCCGCCGCCGCTGCTGGCGGGACGCGGCAGGGAACTCGCCGCGCTCGACACCGCTCCGGAAGCCGAGGCGGCCCCCGTCACCGTGGTCTCCGGCATCGGCGGCATCGGCAAGACCTCGCTGGCCCTGCGGTGGGCGCACGACAACCTCGACCGGTTCCCCGACGGCCAGCTCTACGTGAACCTGCACGGCTTCTCCCCGAGTACCTCCGCGACACAGCCGGAATCCGCGATCCACGACTTCCTCATCGCCCTGGGCGTGGACAACAAGGCCATCCCGACCAGCACCGAGGCCAAGATCGGCCTGTACCGCAGCCTCCTGGCGGGCAAGCGGATGCTGATCCTGCTGGACAACGCACGCGACGCAGGGCAGGTGCGCCCCCTGATCCCCGGCTCCCCCTCGTGCGTCGTCCTGGTCACCAGCCGCGACCGGCTCAGCGGCCTGGTCGCCACCGAGGGGGCCCGCTCCGTCGATCTGGGCCCGCTCACCCCGGCCGAAGCACGCCGACTGCTCGCCGCCCGGATCGGGGAGCACCGTGTGGCGGCCGAACCCGAAGCGTTGGAGTCCATCATCACCGGCTGCGACAGGTTCCCCCTGGCCCTGGTGGTCGCCGCCGCCCGCGCCGCGGGGAGCCCGCACCTCCCGCTCGCCGAACTCGCCTCCGAACTGCGGGAGGCCGAGACCCGGCTGGACGCCCTGGACACCGGCGACCTGGGGACCTCCCTGCGCGGTGTCCTGGAAGCCTCCCACCGGGCGCTGCCCGGCGCGGCGGCACGCCTGCTCGACCTGCTGAGCCTGCTCCCGGGCCAGAACATCGGACTGACCGCCGTCGCGGCCCTGGCCGGACACGGCCCGGCCCGCACCAGGACCCTGCTGCGCACCCTGGAGTCGGCCCACCTCGTCCAACAGCCGGTACCGGGCCGCTACGAACTGCACGACCTGGTCCGCCTGTACGGCAGGGAGCGGGCCGAGGGGGACCTTCCGGAGGAGGAGCGCCGCGAGGCCCTGCGCTCCCTGGTCGACTTCTACGTCCACACCACCACCCTCGCCAACAGCGCCCTGAACCCGCACGAAGTCCCCTCGTCCCTGGCCGGGGGACCGTCCGACGGGCACCCGCTCGCCCCCGGTATGGCGAACGACACCGAGGCGCTGGAGTGGTTCACCACCGAATGGTCCTGGCTTCCGGCCGTGGTCCGGCTCGCCTCGGACCTGGGCCTGAACCGACAGGTCTGGCGGCTGTGCTGGGACTGCAACTCCTACGTCCGTCGCCGCGGACGGGTCGAGGACTTCATCGAACTCCGCCGCGTCGGGCTCGACTCCACGGCCGGGCTCACCGGTCCGGACGCCCTGACGATGCGGGCGATGGCGCACCGGGGCCTGGCCTCCGCCCTTCTTCTGGCCGGGCGTCCCGGCGAGGAGGCTCTGGACCACCTCACCAGCTCTCTCAAGGGTTTCGAGGAGACCGGGGACCTGCTCAACCAGGCGCACACGCTCCAGACCTTCGTGCTGATGGCGATCCTCACCGGCGACGAGAAGGGCGTCGAAGCCGCGGAGCGGTCCCTGGAGCTGTACCGGAGCGCCGGACAGTCGATGTGGGTGTCCGGAGCGCTCAACAACCTGGGCTGGTTCCTCGCGCGGTTCGGCCGGTACGAGCGGGCACGCGAATGCTGCCTCGAAGCGCTGGAGGCCGCGCGCGCACTGGGCTACAGGGTGGGTGAGGCCGCCTCCCTGGACAGCCTGGGCTACATCTCCACCCGCTCGGGCCGCCACACGGAGGCGGTCGAACACTACCGACAGGCACTTCAGGTGCACCGGGCCCTGAAGGACGCCTTCGAGGAGGCGAACACGCTCAGCGGTATCGCCGAGGCCCACCACGCCCTCGGCGAGACGGAGGCCGCCCGCGGTGCCTGGCTGCGGGCCCTGGACCTCTACCGCACCCAGCACCGGACGGAACAGGTGCGGGAGACCGAGGAGAGGCTCCGCGCCTCGTCCTGACCCCTCGGTGACGCGCCGGGCGGGCGCGGGAGGGTGCGGCCACCGCGATCGCCCCGGCCCGGGACGAGGCGCCTCCCGGCCCCGCGGCGTCCTCCGTCCGGGCGCCGCCCGTCCGCCGGACCCGCGCCCCGCCCCCTGTGTCCGAACAGGCCGTCGGGCCGCGGTCCCGCGCCGACGGGTGCCCCCGCCGACGCGGGAGGCCACCGGGCCGGGCCCTCGTACGCCCGCGCCCCACGGCCTGACCGCCACCCCCCACGGCCCCGCCGAAGCCGGCCTGTACAAGCTCTTGCGGCAGGACCCGACCGCGCCCGCCGCAGGGCGTTGACCAGGGGAAGCGCGCCCGTCCGGAGGGTGACGGACCGATGAAACGCAAGTAAAGTTGCAAAGATTCCTATCTCTGCAATTAAAGTTGCTGTAGCGTGACGGCCATGACCTTCCCCGAGCGTGTGAACGAGTACCGCGACCGACTGACCAGGTCCGACCGCGTGCTCCTCGACGAGATCCTCGCCCACCCGGCGGAGGCTCCGTTCTGGCGCGGCGGCGACGTCGCCCGGCGCGCCGGGGTCCACGCGGCCGCCGCCACCCGCCTGGCGCAGCGACTGGGCTACCAGGGGTACCCGGAGCTGCGGGACGACCTGCGCAAGGACCGCGAGGACCGCCTCAACGGGGCCGGGGACCGCTTCCGGGAGGAGCTCCGCGAGCCGGGGCTCGTCCTGGACACGCTCCTGGCCACGGAGCTGGAATCGCTGTCCGCGGTCGTCAGGCACGTGGACCAGTCGCAGATCGACGGCGTCGCCGACCTCCTGGCCGGAGCCCGGACGGTCTACCTCTTCGCCCGGGGCAACGCGGCCGTCCTGGCCGAACTCCTCGACGGCCGCCTGCGCCGGTTCGGGATGCGGTCGGTCAACCTCACCGGGCCCGGCCGCGAGGTCGCCGAACGCCTCCTGGCGATGTCGGAGTCCGACGCCGTCGTCTCCTTCGCCTTCCGCCGCGCCCCGCGCAACCTCACCGACCTGTACGCCCACGCGGCCGCCGTCGGCGCCCCCTCCGTGCTCGTCACGGACACCCTGCACACCCTCGACCCCGCCCCGACCACCGTGCTGTCCGCTCCGCGCGGGCACCAGGAGGGCTTCTCCTCCCTCAGCGTCCCGATGCTGATCGCGAACGCCATCGTGCTCACCATCGCCCGGCGGCACCCGGACGCCGTCCTGCCCGCACTCGACCGCCTGGACGGCCTGCTCGCGGACTTCGACTGACCGCACGGTCCGAAAGCCCCGGCACGGCGGCAGCGCCGTCCCCCCATCCCTCCACCAGCGCGCCCACCGACACCGAGGAACCGTCATGCGCTTGTCAGGAATGCTCTCCGCCCCCGTCGCCCTCTCCCTCGCCGCGGCCCTCACCGCCTGCGGCGGCGGCACCCCCCAGGCCCCCGCCGCCGACACGGCCGCCGAACCCCACGAACTCGACGACGCCACCCACGAGGAGCTCGTGGAACTGGCCACGGAGGAGGGGTCGGTCACCGTCTACTCCTTCACCTCCCGCATCGCCTCCGTCGAGGAGGCGTTCGAGGCGCAGTACCCCGGGATCGACCTGATCGGCCACGACATCGCCTCCTCCGAGCAGATCACCCGGCTGCGGTCGGAGTCGCAGGCCGGGGCCCCGTCCGCGGACGTCGCCTACATCTCCGACGCGCCGGTGGTCGTCACCGAGCTCGTCGCGGGCGGCATCCTGCGGAACTACGTCCCGCCGCGCCTGGCGGAGAGCGTCCCCCGGGAGTACCGGGAGCCGCTGCTGGCCAACCGGCTCTCGACCAAGATCCTCATGTACAACGAGGAGGCCCACCCCGACGGCAGCCCGGTCGAGAACCTGTGGCAGCTCACCGAGGAGGAGTGGAACGGCCGGGTCGTCATGGTCGACCCCTCCGTTCGCGGCGACTACCTGGACCTCATGGCGGAGATCGTCCGGCGGTCCGACGAGATGGCGCAGGCGCACCGGGAGCACTTCGGGACCGAGGTCGTCCTCGACGAGGGCGTCGAGAACGCCGGGCAGCAGTTCATCAAGGACCTGTACGCCAACGGGCTGGTCCTGGTCGACGACACCGACAACGTCAACCAGGCGGTGGGCGCCACCGGCCAGGACGACCCGCCGGTCGGCATCACCTCGTACTCCGACCGCCGGGACAACGAGGAGGAGGGCTGGGCCCTCCAGGCGTCCCTGGGCACCGTCCCGTCGCCGGGCATCACCTTCCCCGCCTACATCGGCATGGTGAACGGCGCCCGGAACCCGGCCGCCGCGCGGCTGGTCGCGGACTTCCTCATGGGCGACGGCTCCGAGACCGGCGGCCCCGCCTACGAGCCGTTCTACGTCCCCGGCGACTACCCCGTGCGCACCGACATGGCCGAGCCCGCGGACGCGGCCCCCCTGGAGGAGCTGGGCGCCTGGGACATCGTCCCGGAGGAGACCGCCCGGATCCGCGACGGCGTGGCCGACTTCCTGCTCACCCTGTGAGCCCCCCGCCAGCGCAGCGACGAAAGGACGCCATGCCGACGGCACCCTCCCCACGGCGCACCGCGGCCGGCCGCACGGCGGCCCGCGCCCGGACCGCCCTCACCCGGCCCACCGCGGTGCTGGGGGCCTGCACACTGCTCGTCCTGGCCGTCCTCGTGGTGGCGCCGCTCGCCGGGCTGGTCAACACGACCCTCACCCAGGACGGGCGCGGGGCGTGGGCCGACGTCTTCGCCAGCCCGATGTCGGAGAACCTCCTGTGGCGGCCGATGGGCAACTCGATCCTCGTGGGCGCGGCCACCGCCGTCGGCTCCACGGTGATCGGCGGATTCCTCGCCTGGGTGGTCGTGATGACCCGCATCCCCGGGCGGGGCGTCCTCGGCCTGCTGGCGACGATCCCGTTCGCGCTGCCGAGCTTCGCCCTGGCGCTGGCCTGGGAGTCGGTGTTCCGCAACGACCTGATCGGCGGCTCCGCCGGCATCCTGACGAACCTCGGGGTCGCCGTCCCGGACTGGCTGGCCTGGGGGCCCGTGCCGGTCGCGGCGACCCTGACGGCCCACTACTTCTCCCTGTCGTTCATGCTCATCGCCGCCGCCCTGGCGAGCGTCAACGGGGACCTGATGGAGGCCGCCGAGCTGACGGGGGCCTCCACCCTGCGCGTGGCCCGCGACATCGCCCTGCCCGTCGTGGCCCCGGCGATGGTGTCCGGCGCGCTGCTGGCCTTCGCCGAGGGGGTCTCCAACTTCGTCACCCCGGCGCTCCTGGGGCTGCCGGTCCGGTTCCACACGCTCTCGACCCGGCTGTACGGGGCGATCTCCACCGGCGACGTCGTGCGCGGCTACGTGCTGTCGATCGTGCTCATCCTCGTGGCCGCGATGATCATGTACGCCTCGACCCGCCTCACCGGGGGCCGGCGGAGCTTCGCGACGATCACCGGCAAGGGCGGCCGCCGCCGCAGCGTCGACCTCGGTCCGTGGACCCGGCCGACGGCCGCGCTCGCCTGGCTGGTGGTCGTGTGCACCACCGTCGTCCCCGGCGCGGTGCTCGTGCTGAGCTCCCTGACCCGGCGCACCAACGACTTCGCCTCCGGGTTCACCCTCCACTACTGGATCGGTGACTCCGACCCGGCGTTCGCGCAGGGGCTGCCGGGGATCCTCGGCAACCCGCAGATCCTCCAGGCGACCTGGAACACGGTGCTCCTGGGGGTGTGCGTGGCGGTCGGCGCCGGCGTCCTGGGGCTGCTCGTCTCCTACGCCGTCACCCGTTCCGGCGGCACCGGATGGCTGCCCGCGACCCTGGGAGTCGTCTCCTTCGTGCCGTTCCTCATCCCCGGCATCGCGCTCGGGGCGGCGTTCATCGCGCAGTTCGGGGCGCCCATCGGGCCGTTCCCGAGCCTGTACGGGACCTTCGCGATCCTGGTGCTGGCCGGGATCGCCGCGACGATCCCCTTCGCGGTGCGGTCGGGCACCTCGGCGCTGAGCCAGGTGTCCCGGGACGTGGAGGAGGCGGCGGTGATGGCCGGGGCCGGCCTGTTCCGCCGGATCGGCGCCGTCATCGCGCCGCTGACCGCCCGCGGCCTGTTCACCGGCGGGGTGCTGGTGTTCGTCCAGATGGTGCGCGACCTGTCCCTGGTCGTGCTGCTGGCGACCCCGGCGATGCCGGTCCTGGCCGTCCTGACCTACCAGTACTCCTCGGAGAACTTCACCCAGCTCGCCAACGCGGTCACCGTCGTCATCGCGGTGATCTCGGTCGGGGCGACCGTCCTCGCCCGGCGCCTCGAAGGCGCCGCCCAACCCTGGAACCCGAACCCATGACCTCCACGACGGACCACCGACGGGCGGAAAGGACCGGCATGAGAACCGGAGCACCCGCTGCCTCCCTGACCATCACCGACCTGCGCAAGGACTTCGGCGGCACCGCGGCCGTCGACGGCATCTCGATCGACGTCCCCGCGGGCTCCTTCCTCGTCCTGCTCGGCCCCTCCGGGTGCGGGAAGACGACGACCCTGCGGATGCTCGCGGGGCTGGAGGACCCCACCGGGGGCGAGATCCGGTTCGGCGACCGCGTCATCGCCCGGGGCGGCGGCCCGGCCGTGGCCCCCGGCGAGCGCGAGGCCGGGCTGGTCTTCCAGTCGTACGCGCTGTGGCCGCACAAGACGGTGCGGCAGAACGTCGAATGGCCGCTGGTCGTGGCCAAGTGGCCGCGAGCCGACCGGCGGGCCCGCGCCGAGCGGGTGCTGTCGATGCTGGCGATCACCGACCTCGCCGACCGCTACCCGGGGGAGATCAGCGGCGGGCAGCAGCAGAGGGTCGCGATCGCCCGCATGATCGCGCCGCAACCCCGGGTCCTGCTCTTCGACGAGCCGCTGTCCAACCTCGACGCGCGGCTGCGGGTCGAGACCCGCGGGGAGCTGATGCGCATCCACCGCTCCACCGGCGCGACGAGCGTCTACGTCACCCACGACCAGGTGGAGGCGATGACCATGGCCACGCACATCGCGCTCATGAGGGACGGCCGCGTCGAGCAGTTCGGCACGCCGCGGGAGCTGCTGGAGGCGCCGCGCACGCCGTTCGCCGCGACGTTCGTGGGCACTCCCCCGGCCAACATCATCGGATGCCGGGTGGAGGACGGGCGGCTGCGGGCGTACGGCGTCGACTGCGGCCCCGCCCCCGACGGCGTCGCGGGCGGGGCCGTGCAGGCCATGTACCGCGCGGCCTCGCTCGCGCCGGCCGCCGAGCCGGGGCCCGGGTGCCTGCCGGCGACGTTCGCCGACCAGGTGCCGATGGCCGACCGGTGGGTGCTGGGCGCGGACCTCGACGACGGGACCCGGCTGCACCTCTCCCGGGACGCCCCGGTGGACCTGCGGCCCGGCGACCGGCTCGGGGTGCGCCTGCCCGAGAGGGCGGACGCGTACTTCGACGCCGCGGACGGGCGCCCGGCGGCCGGGGCCGCCCTGTGATGCGGCTGGTCCTGGTCCGCCACGGCGAGACCGAGTGGAACGAGGAACGGCGCCTCCAGGGGCAGCAGGACATCGGGCTGTCCGCCACCGGGCGGCGGCAGGTCGCCGCGCTGGCGGAGACGGTCGGGTACCTGGCGCCGGGGTACGTCGTCACCTCGGGGCTGCGCCGCACGCGCGAGACCGCCGAGGTGCTGGGCGTCCGCCCGGACGCGTGCGACCCGCGGCTGAACGAGGCGTACCTGGCCGGCTGGGAGGGGCGGTACTCGGCGGAGATCAAGGAGGAGGGCGGCGGCGTGTACGCCGCGTGGCGCGCGGGCCGCTACCACCCGCCCGGGGCCGAGAGCTTCGGCACGCTCACCGAGCGGGTGGTCGCGGGGATCGACGCCGCCGTACGCGACGCCGCGGCCCGGGGACACGAGCTGTTCATGGCGGTCACCCACGGCGGGCCGGCCCGGGCCCTGCTCACGGCCGCCGTCGGGCTCGACCCGGCCCGCACGGTGCCGAGCCATCCGGCCAGCCTCAGCATCGTGGACGTCGACCCCGGGGCGGCCTCCCTCACCGAGCCGGGGGCGGCCAGGCTGCGGCTGTTCAACTACGCCCCGGCCCTGTCCCCGCTGGACCCGCCGGACTGACTCCGCCCCGGGGCCCGGGAAAACCCTTGGACGGACGGGCGCCGAGGCGCTGGGATGGGGACCTGCCGTGTACACCGCCGCCCGCCCCGGGCGGACCGAACGCAGGAGCGCGCCCGTGGGAACCGTCCGCCCCGCCATCGACCACGACCTCGTCCGACGCCTGGTCGACGCGCAGTTCCCGCGGTGGGCGGACCTGCCCCTGACCAGGGTGGAGCCCGGCGGTTCGGACCACGTGATCCACCGGCTGGGCGGGGAGCTGTCCGTCCGGCTGCCCCGGCACGCCGGGGCCGTCGGGCAGGCCCGCAAGGAGGCCGAGTGGCTGCCCCGGCTCGCCCCGCACCTGCCGCTGGCCGTGCCCGAGCCGGTGGCGGTGGGATCTCCAGGCTTCGGCTACCCGTGGCCGTGGGCGGTGACCCGCTGGCTGGACGGCGAGCCCGCGACCGTCGGGGCGCTGGCGGACTCCTCCGACGCCGCCGTCGGGCTCGCCGGATTCCTCACCGCCCTACAGCGGTTCGCCCCCGACGCGGTCCCGGCCGCTAGCGCCCGCGGCGGGCTCGCCGGCGAGCCGCTGGCCGACCGGGACCGCGAGACCCGCGCCGCCATCGCCGCGACCGCCGACGTGTTCGACGCGGCGGCGATGACGGAGGTGTGGGAGGCGGCGCTGGCCGCGCCGGCCTGGCGGCGGCCCCCGGTGTGGTTCCACGGCGACTTCCACACCGGCAACCTGCTGACCGTCGGCGGCCGCCTGAGCGCGGTCATCGACTTCGGCGGGTTCGGCGCCGGCGACCCGTCCCGCGACCTGATGGTCGCCTTCACGCTGATGTCGGCCGACCGCCGGGCCGACTTCCGGGCGGCGCTGGGCGTGGACGGGGCCACCTGGCTGCGCGGCCGCGGCTGGGCCCTGGCCACCGGCCTGAACGCCTACACCGCCTACGCCGCCACCGACGCGCGCGTCGCCGCGCAGACCACCCGCCAGATCACCGCCGCCCTCGCCGGGTAGCCCAGAACAGCCCCTGGAGGAGGTGGCGCGGGGCGCGGAGGGTCCAGTGGTCGATACCGTGGCTCTCGTAGGTGGCGACGAAGCGGTGGGTGTACGCGCGGAAGGACGCCGGGGAGGAGTCCAGCCGGCGGGCGGAGACCCCCGCCCGCATCCGGGGAGCGTAGGCGACGCGGATACCGGCCTGCTTGAGGTGCACGGCCAGGTCGATGTCCTCGTGCAGCACGTCCTCGTGGTCGGGGCAGGCCGCGTGCTCGATCGACTTCCACGCCGTGGCGCGGATCGCCATGTTGCTGCCGTAGAGGAACGGGCAGCGCCGCCTCCCCAGGTGCCAGAGCGTGCGCCGCACGAGGTCGTCGGACACCGGCAGGGACCCGAACCGGGGCACGTCGTAGTAGGTGACCGGCCCGGTGACGGCCCCGACGGCCGGGTCCTCCATGGCCCGGGAGACGTTCTCGACCCAGTCCGGGGCGAGCACGGAGTCGGCGTCGATACGCCCGAGGACGTCGCCGGTCGCCGCGGCGAACCCGGCGTTGCGGGTGGGGACCAGCCCCTGGGCGTCGAACTGCCGCAGGAGCCTGATCCCCGCCTCGGGGTGGGCCCGGGCCAGGCGCCGGACGGTCTCCGCCGTGCCGTCGGTCGAGCGGTTGTCGACCACGATGACCTCCCAGGGGGCCCGTGTCTGCGCCAGCACGGCGAGCAGACACCGCTCGATGGTGGCCTCCTCGTTGAACGCCGGGATGACCAGGGACACCGTCGGCGCGGACGCCACCGCCCGGGCCGCCCTCCCGCGCCTCCTTCTCGGGATATCGACGTCGGTCACGGATTTCCTCTCCTCGGTCCTGCGACGGCTGTGCCCGCCTCGTCCCGGACCCGGGCGGCCGCCCGGGTCCGGGACCATATGACCCCAGGCAGGGCAACGGCCGACACGGTCCCCGTGACCGTGAGGGAAACGCCCGGTGACCGCGCAGGCCGAACGGCCGCCCCGCCCCCGCCCGCCCCACCGGCCCCGGCCCCGGGAGGACCGGGGATCATGGTCGGACGGACCCGGACCGGAGAACCCGTCGGCCGTTCCGTGCCGCCCGCGGACACCCGTCCGCCGCCCACGACGCCGACAGAACAGAGGAACCGCTGTGACCGCGCTCGACGAGGCCCGCACCCCCACGGCCGCGGACCGGGCGGCCCGAGCCGTCACCGAGGTGTTCACGCCCGGTATCCTCGTGGTCGCCGTCCTGCTTGCGGTCGGGTGGTACGGCACCGGGAGCATCGCCGGTCTGGGCTGGGGCCTCCTCGCCGCGCTGTTCTGCGGTGTCATCCCCTACACGGTCCTCATCCTCGGTGTCCGGCGCGGCTGGTGGACCGACCGCCATGTACGGGAGCGCCGCCAGCGGTTCGTCCCCCTCCTGATGGTCATCGCGTGCGTGTCCCTGGGCGTCGCGACGCTCGTGTCGCTGGACGCGCCGCGGGAGCTGTTCGCGCTCGTCGCCGCCATGCTGACCGCGCTGGTGATCACACTGGCGATCACGTTGACGTGGAAGATCTCCTTCCACACCGCCGTGGCCGGCGGGGTCTCCGTCGTCCTCATGCTCACCTACGGCGCGCCGACGGCGGTCGCGGTGCCGGTCGTCGCGGTCATCGGCTGGTCCCGGGTCCGCCTCCGGGACCACACGCCGGCGCAGGCCGTCGTGGGGGCGGTGCTCGGCGCGGCCGTCGCGGCGGTCGTCTTCTCACTCCTCCGCTGAGAAGCGGGCGCGCGGCACCGAAGCCCCGCGGGAACCCGGGCGGCCCCGCCGACGACCACAGGGGGGAGAGACCGCCGGGTACCGCGCCCGGCGGACCGTTCCGAGGAGAACGATCACGTGGACCCACGACCGGACACCCCCGCACCGGACCGGCCCGACGGGACCCGCGGCGCCTGGGCGGCGCTGCGCCCGCTGATCCTGCGCCTGCACTTCTACGCCGGGGTGTTCGTCGCCCCGTTCATCCTGGTGGCCGCCGTCTCCGGGCTGCTGTACGTGTGGACGCCGCAGCTCGAACAGGCGGTGCACGCCGAGCAGCTCTACGTCGAACCGGGCGGGGAGCACCTGCCCCTGCACGAGCAGGTGCGCATCGCCCGCGCGGAGCTGTCGGGCGCCGAACCCGGCGCGGTCCGCCCGGCCACCGGGGAACGGGACTCCACCCGGGTCCTCTTCGACCTGCCCGCGTCGTCCGAGAGCCACCGGACGACGGTCTTCGTCGACCCCTACGACGGCGAGGTGCTGGGGGTGATGGAGACCTACGGCACCAGCGGCGCGCTGCCGGTGCGGACCTGGGTGGACATGCTGCACCGCAACCTGCACCTGGGCGACGCGGGCCGCCTGTACAGCGAACTGGCGGCGAGCTGGCTGTGGGCGGTCGCCCTGGGCGGGGCCGCCCTGTGGGTGTCGGCGGCGCTGCGCCGGCGCGGGCGCGGGGGCGCCCGCCGCCTGCTGGTCCCCGGAGCGGGCACCGCGCCCGGCCGCTCCCGGTCGGTGTCCGTGCACGGGGCGACCGGGCTGTGGCTGCTGGCGGGTCTGCTGTTCCTGTCCGCCACGGGCATGACCTGGTCGCAGTACGCCGGGGCGAACATCTCCGACCTGCGCGAACGGCTGTCCTGGACCACCCCCGCCGTCTCGGTGGAGACCCCGAACGCCACCCCCGGTGTGGACGTCGGCGTCGACACGGTGCTGGCGAGCGCCCGGGAGGCCGGCCTGGACGGGCTCGTCGAGGTCTCCTTCCCGAAGGACCCCGCCGCCCCCTACACGGTGACCCAGGTCGACCGGTCCTGGCCGACGAGCGTGGACTCCGCTGCGATCGCCGCCGACACCGGGGAGGTGGTCGACGTGGTCCGCTTCTCCGACTACCCGCTCATGGCCAAGCTGAGCCGGTGGGGCATCGACGCGCACATGGGTGTGCTGTTCGGGGTGCCCAACCAGATCGTGCTCACCGCCGTCGCCGGCGGGCTGGTCGCGGTCGTCCTCTGGGGGTACCGGATGTGGTGGCAGCGGCGGCCGACCCGGGGCCGGGCCCTGGGGGTGGGCCGCCCCTACCCGCGCGGGTCCTTCCGGTCGCTGCCCTGGCCGTGGAAGGCGGGGGTGGTCGCCGTCCTGGCGGTGACCGGCTGGGCGGTGCCGCTGCTGGGGGCGTCCCTGGCGGTGTTCCTCGCCGTGGACGTCCTCCTGGGGTGGCGGGCGCGCAGGAACCGCCCGGACTCCGCGGACCCCGGCGGAAGGGTGCGGGAGGCCCCGGCCGTCGGGTCGGACGCCCGGTGAACGGCCGCACGGGCGCGCCCGCCGCCGGGCGTGCCCGTGCGGGCGGCCGCGGGCTCAGTGGTGTCCGCCGTGGTCGGCCTCGGGGGCGCTCCCGGCGGTCATGGGCTCCACCGGGGCGGTGAACACCGCTTCGCGGTCGCCGTCGAAGGTGAGGGTGACCTCCACCTGGTCCCCCACCTCCAGGGGCTCGGGGAGGTCGTTGAGCATGATGTGGTAGCCGCCGTCCACCAGGGCGGTGGCTCCCCCGGCGGCCACGGGGATCTCCTCCACCACCCGCATCCCGGACGCCCCGGAGTCCGTGGTCTCGGTGCTGCACAGGTCGGCGTCGGGCGAGGCGTCGGTGGACACGCCCGTGATCGCCGCGTCCCGGGCGGCGGCGTTGGCCACCTCCAGGTACAGCACCGCGACCTCGGGGTTGGCGGGCTCGGGCACCCACGCGCCCGAGACCTCCAGGTCCCCCGCCACCGTGTGGCCGCGCGACGCCTCCGGGGAGGCATCGGCGACCGTGGGCGCCTCGGCGGCCCCACAGGCCGTGGCGAACAGCAGCGCGGCGACCAGCGCCGCGGAAACGCCGGCGGGACGCAGGGCCCGCTGAACGCGCGGGGCCTGCGGGGTATCCGGGACCCGAGAGACGTACCGGCCGCGCGGGGCATCCGGGACGCTCGAGGCGTGCTGGGTGTGCTGGGAGTTCGGGCCATGCGGGGTGCGCGAGGCGGGCGGGACGTGCGGGGACGGCATGGTGCTCGGGTCTCCTCGTGGTCGCGGTCGTGGTCACGATCGCGGACGCGTTCGTGACCGTGGTCGTGGGCGTGTGGCCGGTCGGGGCGGGCGGCCCGTCACAGGAGTCGTCTCCAGGGCCGCCCGGGTTCCCGCCGGTGCGCGCCCTCACCCGCCGAACAGGTCGTGCGCGGTCCACGGGGCGTCCCCGCGCACCGGCGGGACCGCGAACAGGGCGCTGCCCTCGTGCCGGATGAACGGGCCGAGGGCGTCGCCCCCCTCGTCCAGCGCACGCTGCACGGGGGTGAACCCCGTGCGGGGGTCGGCCTGCCAGGCCGTGAAGAGCAGTCCGGCCCGGCGCCGTCCCCGGGCGTCCCAGCCCTGGTCGTAGGAGAAGCCGCGGCGCAGCATCCGGGCGCCCAGCGTGTTCTCCGGGGCGGCCAGCCTGATGTGGGCGTCGAGGGGGATGGCGGGGGAACCGTCGTCCCCCGTCGCGGCCAGGTCGGGGCGGTCGCCCTCGGCCGCTCCCCCCAGGGGTGCCCCGGTGTCCAGGCGGCGGCCGATGACGGCCTCGCGGTCGCGCGGGTCCAGCGTGAACCAGTCGTCGAGGAGCATCCGGATGCGGCGGACGACGAGGTAGGTGCCGCCGTCCATCCACGCCAGGGCGGGCTCGGGGTGCGCGGCCAGGACCTGGGGGCCGAACAGGGCGTCGGACGGGCGCGGATTGACCGTGCCGTCGATCTGCCCCATGAGGTTGCGCGGGGTGGCCGACGGGTCGTCGGCCGCCGCGGCGGAGCGCTGGAACCCGGCCAGGGACCAGCGCACCCTCACGTCGGCCGCGACCGCGCCGAGCAGGTGCCCCACGGCGGAGGACAGCACGACCGGGTCCTCGGCCCCGACGTGGAGTAGCAGGTCCCCGCCGCACCAGGCCGGTTCCAGGTGGTCTGCGGCGAAGGCGGGCAGGTCCTCCAGGTGCGGCGGCACCCGGTCGGCCAGCCCCGCCGCGGCGAGCAGGGAGGCCCCCAGGCCGAGGGTCACGCCGAGCGAGGCGGGGCGCAGCCCCTGGGAGGGGGCTCCCTCGACGAGGGCCGCCAGCCCGTGTTCGTGCAGGGCGGCGGCCTCCCGGCTCCAGATCCGCAGCACCCGGCGCGCGGCCTCGCGGGCCGGGGCCCCGGGGTCGGCCCGCAGGTCCACGGCGACCAGGTGGACCTGCGACGGTGTGGGTGTCAGCAGTGCCGGGGGCAGGCCGCCGCGGGCCCCCGCCCGGGAGCGGGCGGGGGCGAGTGCGGGGTCGGGCTCCCCGGTGTCCCGGGGCGCGGCGGCGGCGTGGGCGGCCGCCGCACCGGTGGCGAGGCCGGCGGCCCCGGCCGCCGCCGCGGCCGTGATCAGGTCGCGCCGGGCGAGCCCGCCCCCGGTGCCGCCGTGGGTACCGGTTCCGGTCCCGGTGTCGGTGCGGCGTTTCACAGCAGCGTGTCCGCGAGGGCCGGGAGCAGGGCGGCGATCTCGTCGGCCTCGGTGCCCTCGTCGAACATGCCCGCCGCCTCCCCGCCGGGCAGCAGGACCACGATGCGCCCGCCGTGGGTGACCAGGTACTGCCCGTCGGTCTCCTGCGGGGGGTCGATGGCGATCCCGTAGTCGCGGCCGGCCTCGACGGTGGCGTCGATGTCCCCGCGCACCCCCTGGAAGGCGGGGTCGAAGCGGTCCAGCCACGAGCGCAGCTGCTCGTCGGTGTCGCGCCCGGGGTCGGTGCTGACCATGACGACGTCGTAGGAGTCGGCGGCGTCCCCGGCCTGGCCCAGGGCGAGGTCGATCTCGGCCATGGTCATGGGGCACACGTCGGGGCAGCTGGTGTAGCCGAAGAAGAGCAGGGTCAGCCGGTCGTCGGCGACGTCGGTGAACCCCCAGGGCTCACCGTCGACGGTCGCCAGCTCGACGGCCGAGGCCGCCATGGGGTCGTCGGACAGGTCGAGGTAGTACCCGGCCTCCGTGACGGGGTCGGCCGGGGAGCAGGCGGTGGCCGCGGCCAGTACGGCGGCGCAGAGCGCGGCGGTCAGGGCGCGCGTCGGGCGCGTGCGGGAAGTCATCGTTCTCGTTCCATGGTCGGGGCCCGGTCGTCGGTCGACCGGGACAGGGAGGGTCCGGGTGGGGTGGGACGGCGGCGCGGTCCCGCCCGGGGCGGGGTCAGGCCGCCTGGCGCAGCATCCGGAGCAGGTCGCGGCGGCCGCGCGCCACACGGGAGCGCACCGTTCCGATGGGGGCGCCGATGGCCTCGGCCGCCTCGGCGTAGGGCATCCCCTGGAGCTGGGTCAGCACGAAGGCCGTCCTGCGGTCCTCGGGGAGGGCGTCCAGCAGGTCCAGCAGGGCGAGGTACTCGTCGAACCGGCCCGGCTCCGCGAGCGCCCCGGTCTCGGCGCACTCGTCCACGGTGCTGTGGCGCGGGGTCCGGCCCTGGAGCCGGTAGCGGTCGGCCACGGTGTGGCGCGCCACCGAGAACAGCCAGGAGCGCACCGGGGCGCGTCCCGCGTAGTGGGCCAGGCCGCGCAGGGCGCGGGAGAAGGTCTCCTGGGTCAGGTCGTCCACCCACGCGGGGTCGACCCGGCGGGCGATGAACCGCACCACATCGTCGCGGGTGAGCTCGAAGAGGGATTCCAGCGCCTCGCGGGTGCCTTCTTTGGCGCGCATGGCCAGCACGGTCAGTTCGCCGTGCGCGGCCCCGTCGGGGCGGGCGGGGTCGGCGGGGCGGACTGCCCCGTCGAAGGGCACGGGGGAGGCGGCCTCACAGAGGGAGAGCATGTCCGTTCTTTCTGTCGCCGTCCGCGCGGTCGCCGGGCCGGGAGCCGGCCCGGGTGCGCGCGTACTCGTCGAGGGGGCGGCCGCTCGGGCGGCGCGCCCCGGAAGGGGAGGATCGACGGACGCCCGGACGGCGCGCTCGACGGTCCTCCCGACACGGCGCGGAAAGCGGCGGAGCTGTCGGGACCGCACGGCGGAGGGCGGGTCACGGCACGGACGGCCGTGCCCCGGCGTTCCGGCGCACGGGGCGAACGCGGGGTCTCAGGCGACGGACGGGACCGGAGGCCCCCGCAGGATGAGGCTGTGCCGCAGGTAGGGCAGGCGGATGCGGGCGGGCGCGTCGGCGCTCCGCGGGCGGAGGGCGACCGGGCCCCGCGGTGCGGGCAGGGCGCCCAGCACCAGCAGCAGCGGGAGGAAGGTGAGCGCCATGAAGCGCAGGAAGGAGAACAGTGCGCTCTCCCCCCGGCGCAGCCACCAGGCGCTGACCAGGGCCGAGAGCACGTGCATCCCGATCATCGTCCAGGCGGGCGCCGCCGCCTCGGCGACGACCTGGCCGGAGTGCGACGCGGTGTGCGGCACGCCGAACGACCCGACGTAGCTGAACGCCACGTGCAGGGCGAACTGGCCCCACAGCATCCACCCGGTGAGGGCGGCCCAACCCTGGCGCCGGCCGGTGGCCGCCCAGGCCATGGCGAAGACGACCGCCGCGCCCAGGAGCAGGCCCAGGAGCGGGACGTCGTGACCGGAGGAGAGCGCGTGCCCGTGAGCGGACAGGCTCGCGCACACCAGGGTGAACACCCCGGCGCGCAGCGGGCGGCACGCTCTGTTCTCGGTCATCTCACCGATATGGTCTCACCGCCGTCAAGGGGGGCTGCGGCGGGTCCGGTCCTCCGCCCGGTGCCTCCCGCAGGGCGTACCGGACGGCCGTGCTCCGGGTCGCGCCCGGTGCGCGCACCGCACGGCACCCGCACGCGAACGGCCGGTCCCGCACGTGGCCGACGGCACCGCTCCGGCCGGCATCCGGTCGGCAAGGGACGCGGGCGGCGCCCGTCAGGTGCGGGGCTTCGAGCGGTGTTCGTCCGCGGCCGCCGGGGACTGCGCGTCCTCCTCGCCGGCCGCCCACGAGGCGAGCAGCTGCATGCGCTCGGCCGACGGCGAACCGGGCTCGGCGGCGTAGATCGTCAGCGTCAGGCCGGGCTCGGCCTCCATGTTCAGCCCCTCGTAGGCCAGCGTCATCTCGCCGACGACCGGGTGGTGGAACGTCTTGAACCCCGTGCCGTGGTGCCTCACGTTGTGCGCGCCCCACAGGCGCCGGAACTCGTCGCTGCGGGTGGAGAGCTCCCCGACCAGGTCGTGCAGCTCCTTGTTGTGCGGGTCGCGGCCGGCCTCGGTGCGCAGGATCGAGACGGTGATCTCGGCGAACGCGTCCCAGTCCGGGTAGAACTCGCGGGCGCGCCCGTCGAGGAAGGTGAACCGGGCGATGTTCGGCGGCTGCCCGGGCATGGCGTAGGTGTCCCTGTAGAACGCCCGGCCCAGCGCGTTGGCCGCGAGCAGGTCCATGCGGCCGTTGCGGACGAACGCGGGCCCGGCGGTGACCGCGTCCAGCGTCCACTGCAGGCTCGGGTGGGGCCGCCAGCACTTCGTGCTCCGCCGGCGCGGGGGCCGGGCCACCGGGCTCGCGGCGTGCGCCAGGTCGAACAAGTGGGCCCGCTCGGCGTCGTCCAGCCGCAGCGCCCTGGCGATGCTGTCCAGGACCTCCGGGGACGCGCCGCTGATCGCGCCGCGCTCCAGCTTCGTGTAGTACTCGACGCTCACGCCGGCCAGGGTCGCGACCTCGCTGCGGCGCAGCCCCGCCACCCGCCGGTTCGTGCCCGCGGGCAGCCCCACGTCGTCGGGGGTGACCTTCTCCCGCCGGGTGGTGAGGAACTCGCGGACCTCTGCTCGGTTGTCCATGTCTCCAACGGTAGGCGGCCGCCCCCGTCACGAGGGAGTCCCTGGCGGTACCCCCACCGGGCGGGTCTCCCCCTCCCGCGGCGGGCGTGGTGTCGTGGAGGGGCGGCCGACCGCGGGACCTCGCGGTGTCCCGCCATCGCCCGCGCGATCCCGGCCCGCTCATCCCGCTCCGACCGCGCCCCGCGGCCGGAGCGCGGACACCCCGGCCACCGCACCGGTCACCACGAGAGCGGCCGACGCACACCGCGATCCCATGCACCACGACCCCATGCGAGGTTCACCCATGCGAACCGAAGCCCTCACGGCCTCCCGTTCCGGCGGCTCCACCGACCGGACGGCTCCCGAACGCAGGCGCCTCCCCATCGTCGCCCACGTCCTCGCCGTGGGCACGTTCCTGATGCTCACCACCGAGTTCGTCGTCGCCGGGATCCTCCCCGACATCGCCGCGGACCTCGGCGTCTCCCCCGCGCGGGTCGGATCGTTCATCACGGTCTTCGCCGTGGGCATGATCGTCGGGGCACCGCTCATCACGGTGCTCACGGCCCGGCTCTCCCAGCGGCTGACGCTGATCCTGGCGCTCGGGGTCTTCGTCGCCGGGCACATCCGGGTGGCGCTGGTCTCCGACGTCGACCAGATCATGGTCGCCCGGTTCCTCACGGGCCTGGCCACCGGCGCGTTCTGGGCCGTGTCCGCCGTGGTCGCGAGCCGCGCCGCCGGTCCCGCGCTGGGTTCCCGCGCCGTCAGTGTCGTGGGGGCCGGGGGCTCCCTGGCGACCGTCCTCGGCGTTCCGGCCGGGGCCTACATCGCCCAGCTGGCCGGGTGGCGCGGGACCTTCTGGGCCCTGGCGGCCGCCGCGGCGCTCGTCACCGTCCTCGTCCTGCGGTCGGTGCCCCGCGACGAGCCCGCCAGCGGAAACAGGCCGTCCTTCGTCGCGGACCTGGCCGGGCTCCTGTCCGTCCGGCTGTGGCTCGTGCTGGCCGCCTGTGCCACCACCAGCGGCGGCGTCCTCGCGGTCTACTCCTTCATCGCGCCCCTCCTGACCGACCGGTCCGGCGTGCCCGCCGCGGCCGTGCCCCTGGTGCTCACCGTCTTCGGCGTCGGCTCGTTCATCGGCACCCTCGTCGCCGGGCGCCTGGGCGACGGGCATCCGCACGCGGTGACGATCGCGACCCCGGTGGTGTCGACCGTGCTGGTGGCCTCGATCCTCGTGTTCTCCGGCTCGTCCTGGGCGATGGTCGTCCTGATCGCGCTGCTCGGACTGTTCGGGCTCAGCGCGAACGGCGTGCTCATCCACCTCGCCGTGCGCTTCGCCGGGAGGGCTGCGTCGCCGGGGTCCGCGCTGAGCGTCGCCGCGTTCAACCTCGGCACCGCCGCCGTCACCCCGGCCGCGGGGGCCGCCCTGGCCTCGCCGCTCGGGCTCGACGGGCCGGCCGCGGTCGGCACGGCCGTCATCGCGCTCACCCTGGTCCCGACCGCGGCCCTGGGCCTCATCACCGCGCGCCGTGCGCGCACCGGTCCCGGCCGGGACCCGGCCGACGGACCGGACCGGCCGGCGCGCCCCGAAGGCCCCACCTGACCCCGGCGCCGACCGGGCGGCGGACCACCCGCCCCGCCGCTCCACCCGACGGCGGACACGACCCGCGATGGCCTCGCGGCGCCCGGCCCCCGGCGCCCCGGCCCCCGGCGCCCTGCCGGCCCGGCTCGACCTGGAGTCCGGAGAGGCCGAGCAGGTGCGCGGGTTCCGCCGCCTGGTCGCGCTCTGCCGGCTCCTCCGGCTCGGCCCCACCGGTACCGCCACCCCCCACAACCCGCCCGGCACCGCGCGCCGTGTCGCCGCGCGGGTCCCGCACCTGTCCGCCTGATCCCCGGCCGGGGCGGTCAGGGGGTCTCGGCGAGACCGCACCACTGGGCGATGAACAGGGCGATGGACTTGGTGATCCGCCGCACGGACTCGACGTCCACGCGCTCGTCGTACCCGTGGATGGCCTCGGAGACCGGCCCGTAGACCAGCGCCGGGATCCCCTGGTACAGGGCGTAGACGCGGCCGTCGAGGTAGCCGGGGGTGGTGAAGGTGCGCAGCTCGTCCTTGAAGACGGCCTCGTGGGCGCTGCGCAGCACGTTCTCGGCGTCCGTGCCCTCGGGCAGGACGTACCCCTGGGCGTAGAAGCCGGTCCGCTCGCCCACGGCCTCGATGGGGTGGCCCGCGTCGTCGGTGGTGGTGTCGCGCAGCACCCCCTGGATCTGCTCCCAGGCGTCGTCGGCGCTCACCCCGGGGTAGATCGCCGCCCGGACCTGGAGCTCGCACCAGGCCGGAACGCTGGACGGCCAGTCGCCGCCGGTGATCCCGCCGAGGTTGAAGTTGATGGGGTGGTCCAGGTCCTCGAAGTAGGGGTGCCGCCCCTTCTCGTCGTTCCAGCGCTGTTCGAGCCCGCGCAGCCGACCCATCACGTGGTGCGCCGCGTCGATCGCGTTGAACCCCGCCGACATCTCCCTGGGGTGGGTGGGGTGCCCCGCGACGCGGACCGTGAACCAGATGACGCCGACGTTGGCGCGGACGAGCATGTCCTCCTCGGGTTCGGGGATCAGCACGGCGTCGGCGGTGTACCCGCGCTGGATCGTCGCGAGCGCGCCGTTGCCGGTGCACTCCTCCTCGGCCACGGACTGGAAGTGGATGCGTCCTGCAGGCGCGAAGCCCGCCGCCCGCACGGCGTCGTAGGCGAACAGGTTGGCCGCCAGCCCCGCCTTCATGTCGCCGCTGCCCCGGCCGTAGAGCCAGCCGTCGATGATCGGGGCGTCCCAGGGCGACCGGGACCACTCCTCCAGGGGGCCTTCGGGGACGACGTCGATGTGGCCGTTGAGGATGAGCGAGCGGCCGCCGCCCTCGGCCGGGGTGTACGTGCCCACCACGTTCTCGACGCCCTCGTAGGAGACCTTGATCTTTCCGGCGCCCGGGTGGGCGGCGATCTCCTCGGGGTCGAGTTCCCAGCGGTCCATGGCCAGCCCCCTGCTCGCCATGGCCTCGTACATCAGGTCCTGCGCGGAGGACTCACAAGTGCGCAGGGAGGGGTGGCGCACGAGTTCCTGTGTGAAGGCCAGCTGGGCTTCGAAGGCGTCGTCGACGGCCGCTTCGATGCGCGCGATGACGTCGGGTGCGAGGTTCACGGGATCTCCTGTCTTCGGTGCTGTCGTCGGTGCGGGCGCTTCACGCCGCGGTGCGCGCGTCCGCCGCTGCGCGGATGTCCTTGGCCCGGATGCGCTCGCCGGCCGCGCCGCCGAGGGCGGTGACGGCGCAGATGCCGATCAGGACCAGGACCGCGGGCCAGGACGCGCCGTCGTCCACGGCCAGGAGGGCGGTGGCGATGAGCGGGAGGAACCCGCTGAGGGTTCCGGCGAGGTTGTAGCCCAGGGAGACGCCGCTGTAGCGGAGCCGGGGCGGGAAGAGGTCGGCCAGCAGGGTGCCGGTGACGGCGTAGGCCAGGGTGATCAGGCAGATGCCGGCGGCCACCGCGACGGTGATCGCCCAGGGGGCGCCCGTGTCGATGAGCCGGAAGAGGGGGAAGGCGGCCGCGCCCGTGGCCACGGCGCCGATCACCGTCATCCGCCCCGGGCCGAAGCGCTCGGCCACGCGCCCGGCGACCAGCGTCGTCGCGATCTGGAGGACGGCGGCGACCAGGGTCGCGTTCACGGCCACCTGGCGGTCGACCTCCAGGACGGTGGAGGCGTAGGAGACCACGAAGGTCGTCATCATGTAGAACCCGCCGACCCCCAGCAGCGCGGCGGCGACCGCCACGGCCAGGCGGCCCCCGGCCTCGCGGAACAGGGCCAGGGCGGGCACCTTGGCGCGGTCCTCCATCTCCACGAGCTCCTGGAAGACCGGGGACTCCTCCACCTTGAGGCGGATGTACAGGGCGATGCCGAGCAGCGGGAAGGCCGCGAGGAACGGCAGGCGCCATCCCCAGGCGTCGAACTCGGCCGCGGGCAGCAGCAGCACGGCCGCGAAGGCGGCGGAGGAGATGAGCGTGCCGACCGGGGACCCGACCTGGACCAGGGCGGCGTACCGGGCGCGCTGGCGCTCGGGGGCGTGCTCGATGGCGATGGTGATGGCACCGCCCCATTCGCCGCCCACGGCCAGCCCCTGGAGGAGCCGCAGGACCGCGAGCAGGAGCGGCGCGGCGATCCCGATCGCGAGGTAGTCGGGGATCACCCCGATGAGCCCGGTGGCGCAGCCGATCATGACGATGGTCGTCAGCAGGGCGGGCCGCCGGCCGTAGCGGTCGCCGACGTAGCCGAAGATCAGCGCCCCGATCGGCCGGGCGGCGAAGCCCACGCCGAAGGTCGCCAGGGACGCCATGAGCCCCGCGCTCGGGTCCAGGTCGGTGAAGAACAGGCGGTTGAAGACCAGGGCGGCGGCCGTGCCGAACAGGAAGTAGTCGTACCACTCCAGGGCGGTCCCGACGAAGGCGGCGAAGGCGATCCGTCCAGCGTCGGCCGCGTTCACCTTCGGCCCTCGCTCGGGCACGGCGGGGTCGGGTCGTGACATGTGATCCTCCGGGAGATGTGCACCGGTCGGACGGAACATGAACGACCAGGTGTGATACCGATCATCGTCTTGGAAGGAACGCACCCCGACAAGCGCAGATCACCACGGAAATCCCCTCTAAAATGTGCACATGCACAAATCCGAACAGTCGGGTGTCGTCCCCCGCGCCGCGGGGGCGTGTCTGGCGGAACTCGACTCCATAGCCGGGGCCTACGTCCGCAGGGTCCGCGAGCTCACCGGCTACGCCGAGACCGTCATCGACGACACGGAGCTGTACGGCACGGCCCGGGCCACGCTCGAACTCCTGCTGGAACTCCTGCGGGGCCGGGACCGCTACGAGGAGCTGCGGGCCCACTCGGTCGAGGTGGGGCGCTCGCGCGCCCGCCGCGGGATCCCCCTGGAGTCGCTGCTGCGCGCCGTGCGCATGGACTTCCGCTTCCTGTGGGAGGCGATGCGCGCCCACGTCCCCGAGCCCGACTTCCCCGCCTTCTCCGAGGACGTCATCTCCATCTGGGAGGCGGTGGAGGTGCACACGACGCACGTGCAGACCGGGTACACCGACGAGATCGCGCGGGTGCGCGCCGAACTGGAGCTGGAGCACGCGTTCCTGCTGCGGCACCTGCTGAGCGGTTCCGGCGCGGACGCGCGCCTGCACGCGCAGGCGGCGCAGGCCCTGGGGCTGCGCGCCGACGGCGTCCACATCGTCGTGGTGGCCGACGGGGACCACGCGCGCGGCTTCAGGGACCGGATCGGCGAGCTCCTGCCCAGGGCGGTCCCGCTCCGTTCGGACGGGGTCGAGTTCGCCCTCGTCCCCGCGGCGGAGGCCACGGGCGCCGCCGGGGCCGAGCTGTCGCGGAGCCCCGTCGGGATCTCGCCGAGCGCCCGCGGCCTCGGGGAGATCGCCCCGATGTGGCGGGTCGCCTGCGAGCTGGCGCCGTGGGCGCGGGAGGGCGCGGCGGCGACGGTCGGGAGCCACTGGACCCGGCTGGCGGGCGCGCGCCTGGGCCCGGTCGCCGAGGCCTTCTCCAAGGACGTCGGGGAGGCGCTCGGGGGGTTCTCCGAGCGGGAGAGGAACCTCCAGATCGAGACGGTCGAGAACTACTTCAGGACCGGCTCGGTCACCGAGGTCGCGCAGCGGATGTTCTGCCACCGCAACACGGTCATCAACCGCCTGCGCAGGTTCGCCGACGCCACCGGCCTCGACGTCTCCCGGCCGGTGGACGCGTCCGCGGCCCAGCTGGCCCTGGCGGGCCTGCGCTAGGACCGGGCAGGAGACCCCGGGGCGCCCCGGCGGGAGGGGTTCCGCGGACCGCGAGCGGGCATCAACGGATCGGCGATCCACCGCCCCCTCACAGGTGATCGTAGGGATGGTGCAATGAGGCTTCACCGGTTCCGTTCTCCGCTGCGCCGCTCACCGGCCCACACGCCCGTCCTCGGACGGGCGGTGGTGGTCGTGCTCGGCCTGGGCGTGCTCGCGGCGGCGCTGTTCGGCGCCGCCGGGCCGTACCAGCAGACCCGGCAGTTCCGCGCGGCCGTGGCGTGCGAGAGGGGTACGGACGACTGCTTCGACAGCGAGGCGGCCACCATCGTCGGCCGGCACACCTACACCACCACCTCGACGTCGACGTACACCGACGCCAACGGCCACACCCACACCAGCACGACCAGGACCACCCACTACGAGGTCACCTGGCAGCGGGCCGACGGTTCCCACCAGACCCGCGACGTGTCGTCGACCTTCTACTCCGAGGCCGAGGAGGGGCATCCGGCCACACTGCGACTCTGGCAGGGAGAGGTCGTCGGCGTGGAGGTGGCGGGCGGCGCGGAGTGGTTCCTGCCGGAGTCCGGCGGGGCGCTCATAGCCTGGTCGTACCTGGCCTTCCTCGGCCTCGGGATCCTGCTGTGGGGGCTGTTCGGCTGGTGGGACGGGTTCTTCATGCTCTGCTTCCGCGCCTTCACCTGGATGTTCATGGGACTGATGCCGGTGGTCATGGTGGTGGACGCCCTGGCCTACGGCATGCCCACCGGGGCCGAGCTCTTCGCGAAGATCCTGGTCACCGTCCTCTTCAGCGGGATCTCCGGCGCAATGCTCGTCGGCTCGCTCGACGACTGGTGATCCCCGCGCCGGACGCCTGCCCGGGCGAGGCCGCCGACCGGCTCCCGGGCCGCCGCTGACAGCCCCGCCACCGCCCCACCTGTTCACCGGTCGCGACCGGACCCGGACCTGCAACGGCGGCACGTCGAGACCGTGGTCGACGCCGTGGTGTCCTCGGTCTGCCTGGAGCCGTCGGTGCGCTCGCACCTGTACTCGATCCCCCGCCGGAGTGCCGTCGAGGTTCCGCGCGCCGAAACCGCGCGGCTCGCAGCCGCCATCCCCCCGGCAGGAGAAGGAGCCGCGCCGGCGGCGGGACGGCCGTGGCCTCTGCCCTCCGCACAGTGTTCAGGTCCCCTCCGGCCGTGTCGCCTTTCGGGCCAGATGCCGCTTGGAGCCCGCGGTCGTCGGCCCCAGCACGGTCCCCGGTGGGAAGGGCGGGAAGGGAAGGGGGGTGACCGGCCGACGGACAGGGGGCACGACGCCGACCTGGTGGTCGTCCTCGTACACGATGCGGCCCGGGTCGTCGGAGGTACTCTCCCGGTGGGAAACCCCGTGGGTAGTGAGGATCCCCCGCAGGGTGTCGATCCGCTCCACGAAATCGCTCCGGGTGCGCACGGACCGCCGGAACCACGTCACCGCTCCCAGCGTGTTCCCGTCCGTGTACAGGGGCGGGACGGGCAGGGCGTCCCGGAACCAGTCGTCGATGTCGAAGTAGAGGTCCTCCTCTGCCTCCGAGAGCATCCCCGCCCGCCGGAGGTGATCGACCGCCACGAAGATCCCCACCTCGACACCCACGCGCCCGACATAGTCCGCGTGCACCCTGAAGAAACTCCTCATCTGCGCGGTATACCCGCGCCCGGCCGAACGGGCGGTGGGAGTGACCTCTTCAGGCCATCTCCCTGACAGACGGTGTGGTGTGCCCTGCGTTTTTCGGAGTCGGTTTTCCGGATCCTGGGACCACGTGGCCCTTGAAGGGGGGCATCGTGGGACGTCGTGGATACCCCGACCAGTTCCGCCGCGAGGTCCTGGACCTGGTCCAGGCCGGACGCGGCGTCGCGGCCGTGGCACGCGATCTGGACATCAGTACCGAGACGATCTACGCCTGGCGGCGCCAGGACCGCATCGACCGAAGCCTGGCCCCGGGCCTGACCAGCGCCGAGAAGACCGAGCTGGCCGCGGCCAACAAGCGCATCGCCGCACTGGAGGCCGAGCCGGCGATCCACCGCCGGGCCAGTGAGCTGCTGGGGAAGGTGGTGACCCCAAAAGACGGTTCGAAGCGATCGCTGTGATGGCCGCCGAGGGCCATCCGGTCCAGGTCGCCGTCCGGGTGCTGGGGGTATCGGAGTCGGGGTTCTACACCTGGCGCGACCGCGGGCCCTCGGCCCGCTCGGTCCGGCACGTGCTGCTCACCGACACCATCCGCCAGATCTACGCCGCGTCCAACGGCGTCCACGGGGTGCGGCGGGTGCACGCCGAACTCACCCGCGGGCGAGGGATGCGGATCTGGCACGGGACGGTGGCGCCGACGACGGTGTGGGCGGCCAGCGCCGACAGGGTGGCCACCCGCGGGTGGTCCGGCGGGGCCGCCGCCGCGGGTCCCGGGCACACACCTGCCCGGGGCCGGTCGAGGGCCTTGGCGGTCTCGTCCCGGCCGATCAGCCCGCGCACCTGCTCCTATTGGTGCCGGTCGGTGTGGGTCGGCCTCCAGTGCGGCGGCGGCCCGAGCCACCGGGCAGGGGGCGGTGCGGTTCGCCTCAGAGCGGATCGCCATCGTCGTGGTCCTTTCGCCATGCGGTACAGCGGGTGCGGTGTCCTCCCAGTGCCGTAGAGCGGGGGCGGCGGATGGTGGTGGTTATGGCAGGTCAGGGGCGTCGGCGACCGGACACGAGAAAAGCCCCGCACCCCGGGGTTTCGGGGTGCGGGGCTTCATGGTGTGGCGGCGAGTGGTGCGCGGAGTCAGCCGGCGGGCTTGAGGAGCTCGAGTCCCACCACGCTGCCCACGATTCCGGCGAGCAGCGCCAGCCGCAGTGCCGTGGCGGGCTCCCCACCCGTGAACATCGGCCACGCCACCGTGAAGGCCGCCCCGAGCCCGGCCCGGACCGCGTAGGCGGTTCCGGTCGGGATCGCCGTCATCGCGCTCTGATGGCAGGGCCGTGACCCGGGCGGCAGTTCGGTGACGGCCGGAGGGCCGACCGCTACCGGTGCACAGCCAGGAACGGCAGTACCACGGCGGCCATCTCGTCGGGTACCTCCTCCGCGAGGTCGTGGCCCGCGTCGAAGACGTGTCCGGTGACGTCGTGCGCCACGAACCGTGCCTGCTCCGCGTTGCGCTCGCCGATGAAGGCGGAGCCGCCGAGCGTCAGGACGGGGATGTCGAGCTTCTTTCGGGCCGCCTCCCGGTTCTGTTCGGCATCGGTGAGCATCGCCCGGTAGACGGCGAGCATGGCGCGGATGCCGCCGGGCAGGGAGTAACAGCGCATGTACTCCTCGATGGCCTCGGGGGTGGCGGTGTCGGGGTGGCTGCGCTCGCTCTTGATCATGTAGGTGATCAGTTCGCGTTCGTGCCCGGAGATCAGCATCTCGGGCACGTCGGGCTGGAAGTAGAAGCCCCGGTGCCACAGGTGCATGCCGGAGACGTTCTCGGGGGTGAGGGCCGTGTGGTCCTCGAAGCCGAAGCCGGGGAGCAGCGCCTCGGCGAAGACGAGGGAGGTGACGTGGTCGCGGTGGCGGGCGGCGAGCTGGTAGCCGATCACCGCGCCCCAGTCCTCGCCGATCACAGCGTAGGTCTCGTGGCCGAGGCGGGCCGCCAGCCCGGCGATGTCGTCACTCATCGTCCCGGAGTCGTAGCCGTCCGCGGGGCGGGCGGAGTCACCGAGACCGCGCAGGTCGGGCACGACGACGGTGTGGTGGGGCGTCAGCTTCGGGACCAGGTGGCGCCAGTGGTAGCCCGTCTTGGGCACGCCGTGCAGCAGCACCACGGCGGGACCGGACCCGGCCGTCCGATAGTGCAGGCTCGTTCCGTTGACGGTGGCACGGCCGGTGCGCATGGGCGCTCCGTCATGGTCGTACATCCTGGGACATCCACTTTCTTGATCGTTCGTTACAGAATGAGGGCATGACAACGCCCGGCCCGGGCTGTGAGGGCCGCGTCAGTCGAGAGCGGTCAGCGCGACGTCGATGAGGGGCTCGAAGGAGCGGTCCGGGGTGATCTTCGAGGAGACCAGCAGGCCGTTGAGGAAGGCGACCAGGAAGGCGGCGACCGTGTGCGGGTCATGGCGCTCGGCGATCTCGCCCCGGTCCCTCGCGGCCCGCAGCACCTCGGTCAGCGCCTCCCGGCTCGCGTCCTGCGTCGCGCACGGTGCGCCGGGTCGCCGCGTCCTGCGGCAGCCTCTCGCAGGCGGCGTTGACGGCCAGGCAGCCCTGACCGCCGCGCTCCACGGCGACGCGGATCCGCTCCGTCAGCAGCGTACGGATCGCCGCGCGAGCGTCCGCCCCCTCCTCCAGAGCACGCAGGGCATCCGCCGCGAGGGTGGCGCGGTAGTGCTCCAGCGCGGCCCGGTACAGGCCGTCCTTGCCACCGAACGCCGCGTACAGAGACCCCTGCCCGATCCCCAGGCGCTGGGTCAGGTCGCGCACCGAGGTCGCCTCGTAGCCACGCGCCCAGAACAGCTCCATGGCGCGGCCCACGGCCGCTTCGGTGTCGAACTCCCGGGTCCTTGCCATGGCCCCACCGCAAACTATCTGGATCGATCGATCAAGAAAGAGTATGCGGCCGGACCAAGCGCTGACTCGAAGACCGACCTCACGGCACTCACCGCCGGCGTCCCGGCGATAGCGCGGAACTCGCGCATGAGCAGTTCGTACGCGCCGACCAGCGTGAAGGACGGCCAGGTGTGGATGATCCGCGACCACCAGGAAGGCTCCGGCACGATCGCTTCTTCCGCGTGCGATCGAGGAGCTCTCCCAGGGTCGGGAGTGACGGGGGGGTGGCGGGAGACGCGAACGTCTCCCAACGCTCCCACCACGGCGGAGGGCCCCGCCGGGCCCTCCGGGCCGTGCGGACGCCCGGCCCGCGGGGTCAGGGCCGGACGCCGTCGACCTCTTCGTGGTAGGTGCGGCGGGTGCGCTCGGTGTGCTCGCTCATGAGCAGGCGGGCGCGGGCCGCGTCGCCCTGCTCGATGACCTCGACCAGCTGCTCGTGCTCGTCCCAGGAGGCCGAGCCCCGGATGCCGGCGACGGGTGCGTAGTACCAGCGGACCCGGCGGTCCACCTGGGCGGCCAGTTCGGCCAGCACCCGGTTGCCGGAGGCCTCGGTGACGGCCCGGTGGAAGTCGGCGTTGGCCTGGACCACGGCTTCGGTGTCCGCGTGTCCGGTGGCCGCCCGGCCCGCGGAGACGAGCTCGCGCAGGTGCCGGATCTGCTCGGGCGAGGCGTGCTCGGCGGCGAGCCTGGCGGACTCGGCCTCCAGCATCGCGCGGACGGCCAGGAGCTGGTCGGCCTCGCTCTCGGTGGGCGTGTGCACGAACGCGCCGTAGCCGGGCCGCAGGTCCACCCAGCCCTCGTTGCTGAGCCGCTGCATGGCCTCGCGGACCGGCTGGCGCGACACGCCGAGGGTCCCGGCCAGCTCGGTCTCGACCAGGTGCTGGCCGGGTGAGAGCGCACGGGTGGTGATGAGGTCGAGGATGGCCTCGTAGACGGACTCCCGCAACGGAACCGGGCGCTGGATCCGTCCTGCGACGGCGTTCAATCCCTGCGAGGACATGAGGAGTCTCCAGATTCCGGCTGCGTGGTCGGGTTCACTGTAGACAGTCTACGAAGTGCAGAGGGTCCACGGGTCATCGGGGCGTCCCGACGAGTTCGACGAGTCCCGGCGTGCGGGCGGGCGGGACGACCGCGAACGCGTCGGCCACGGCGGCCGCGCGCAGGTCGGCGGAGCCGCTGGAGGGCAGCTCCACTGCGAGGTCGCGGCTCACGCGCACCGGGACCAGCCGCACGTCGGAGGCGTGGGGACGGGTCTCGCCGATGAGCCGGGCCCGCTGCCCGGTGTGGGCCGGGTCGCGCCGGCCCGCCCGGCCGCTCAGCGCGGGGACGAGCAGGGTGAGGGCGGCGACGAGGGCCGCGCCGGGGTTGCCCGGCAGCCCCACGACCACGGCGCCGGAGGGCAGGACCGCCAGGGCCTGCGGGTGGCCGGGGCGGCAAGCCACCCCGTCGACCACGAACCGCGCGCCGAGGCCGGTCAGCGCCGCGCGCAGGTGGTCGGCCGGACCCTTCGACGAGGAGCCGCAGACCGCGACCAGGTCGGTCCCCGACGCCTCGTCCAGTGCCCGCTCCAGGTCCTCCCGCCGGTCCGCCAGCAGCTCCGGGGGCGCGCACGCGCCGCCGGCCCAGGCCACCAGCCCGGGCAGCACGGGGCCGATCGCGTCGCGCACCGCCCCGGGGCGCGGGACGCCCTCGCGCACCACCTCGTCGCCGGTGACCAGGACGCGGACCCGGGGGCGGAGCACCGGCAGGGCGTCCCGCCCCAGGCCCGCGGCCAGGCCCAGGAGCGCGGGGGTGACGGGGCTCCCGGCGCGTGCGACCACCGTCCCGGCCGGGGTGGTCTCGCCCCGCAGTCGCAGGTGCTCCCCCGGCTCGGTCGCACCGCTCAGGAGCCCCGCGCCCCCCGGTCCCGGCGCGCCGCCCCGGTCTCCGGCGGCCGCCGCCGGGGCGGCCCCTTCCGGCCCGGCCGGAGCCAGGGTGGCGCGCTCGTAGGGGAGGACGGAGGTGGTGCCGTCCGGAGCGATGGCACCCGTGGCTATCTCCACCGCCTCCCCCGCGTTGAGGCGGGCGACGGGCCCGCGGTGTCCGGCCAGTGCCCGGCCCAGGACGGTCCAGGGCCCCTCGCCGCAGACGGCGTAGCCGTCCATGGCGGCGCTGTCCAGGACGGGGACGTCGACCGCGGAGACGAGGTCGGCCCCGAGCGTGGAGCCGAGGGCCGCGGAGAGCGGCACCTCCTCCACGGGCGTGGTGCCCTCGGCGCCGGCCTCGCGCGCCAGCTCGCGGGCGCGGTGCCAGGGTGTCGGCGCGTGGCCCCGCCGACGGCCGTGGAGACGAAGAACCAGAGAAGTTTCCGGGGCGACCGAGTCGGGCATTCCTTCTCTCCCTGCCGAGGTGAGGAGACGAACACCACAAAGCATACTGTATACAGTATGGTAAATGGAAGGAGTTCCCATGCGCATCGCCGTCCTCGGCGCCGGAGCGATCGGCGCCTACGCGGGCGCCGCACTGCACCGCGGCGGAGCCGATGTCCACCTCATAGCCCGCAACGAGCACCTGCGGGCCCTGCGCGAGCGGGGCGTCCGGGTGCTCAGCCCCCGCGGCGACTTCACCGCGCACCCCCACGCCACGGACGACCCCGGCGAGGTCGGCCCCGTGGACATCGTCCTGCTCGGCCTCAAGGCCCAGCACTACGCCGCGTGCGGCCCGCTGCTGCGCCCGCTTCTGGGCCCGTCCACCGCCGTGGTCGCCGCGCAGAACGGCATCCCCTGGTGGTACTTCCACGGGATCGGGGGGCCGTTCGCCGGCCGGAGGATCGAGAGCGTGGACCCGGGCGGCGCGGTCAGCCGGGCGATCCCGGTCGAGCGCGCCATCGGCTGCGTGGTCTACGCGGCCACCGAGATCGTCGAGCCGGGGGTGGTCCGGCACATCGAGGGCACCCGGTTCTCCATCGGCGAGCCCGACCGCTCCGACTCCCAGCGCTGCCGCGACCTGTCCGCGGCGATGGTGGCCGGCGGGCTGAAGTGCCCGGTCGAGCCCGACCTGCGCGTGGACATCTGGGTGAAGCTGATGGGCAACATCGTCTTCAACCCGCTCAGCGCGCTCACCCGCTCGACCATGGCGCAGATCTGCCGCCACCGCTCGACCCGGGACATGGCCCGCACCATGATGAACGAGACCCTGGACGTGGCCGCCCGGCTGGGCGTGCACCCCGACATCTCGGTCGAACGCAGGCTCGCGGGCGCGGAGCGGACCGGCGACCACCGGACCTCCACCCTCCACGACCTGGAACGGGGCCGGCCCATGGAGCTGGACGTCATCCTGTCCGCCGTGGTCGAGCTGGCCGACCTCACCGGCGCCCCCGTGCCCACCCTCCGCGCGGTCGACGCCGTGGCCGGCCTCCTGAACCAGAGGGTCTCCGAGCCCGCCCCCGCCTAGCCCTCCGACCCCGGAGCCGGCACCCGCGGCCCCTCCCGGACCGCCCTTTCCCCGGACCGCCCATTGCCGCGGCCTTCAACATTGCATACAGTATTCTCTCCAAGGCCACGAACTCCAAGCGAGGCCACATGCGTCGTTCCGAAGACTTCTCAGCCCCCTATGACCGCCTCACCACTCCCCTGGTCCGCGAACACGGCGAGCTGCGCCCGGCCTCCTGGGAGGAGGCCCTGGACCGCGCCGCGGCCGGGTTCCGCCAGGGCATCGAACGCCACGGGCCCGACTCCTTCGGCATGCTCTCCTGCGCCAGGGCCACCAACGAGATGAACTTCATCGCGCAGAAGTTCACGCGCGTCGTCGTCGGCACCAACAACGTCGACTCCTGCAACCGCACCTGCCACGCGCCCAGCGTCGCGGGCCTGGCCGCCGCCTTCGGGTCCGGCGGCGGCACCTCCTCCTACGCGGAGATCGAGGACACCGACCTCATCGTCATCTGGGGCGGCAACCCGCGGTTCGCGCACCCGATCTTCTTCCAGCACGTGCTCAAGGGCGTGCGCAACGGGGCCCGGCTCTTCGTCGTGGACCCCCGGCGGACGTCCACCGCCGAATGGGCCGACCGCTGGCTCGGCCTCAACGTGGGCACCGACATCCCGCTGGCGCACGCGATCGGCCGGGAGATCCTGCACGCGGGGCTCGCCAACGAGTCCTTCATCGAGCGCGCCACCAGCGGCATCGACGAGTACCGCGCCCTGGTGGAGCCGTGGACGCTCGCCGCGGCCTCGGCCGAGACCGGCGTGCCCGCAGAGGCCATCCGCGAGCTCGCCCACACCTACGCCCGCGCCGAGCGCGCCCAGCTGTGCTGGACCCTCGGCATCACCGAACACCACAACGCGACCGACAACGTGCGCGCGCTCATCAACCTGTCCCTGCTGACCGGGCACGTGGGCAGGTACGGCTCCGGGCTCAACCCGCTGCGCGGCCAGAACAACGTGCAGGGCGGCGGCGACATGGGCGCCATCCCCGACCGGCTGGTCGGCTTCCAGGACATCCTGGACCCCGAGGTCCGGGCGCCGTTCGAGCGCGCCTGGGGCCGCCCCATCCAGGGGCGCAAGGGCCTGAACCTGACCCAGATGTTCGAGGCGATGGAGGAGGGCGAGCTCAAGACCCTCTACGTCATCGGCGAGAACCCCGTGCAGTCCGAGCCCGAGACGCACAAGACCACCGCCCGGCTGCAGGCCCTGGACCACCTGGTGGTGCAGGACATCTTCCTCACCCGCACCGCCGAGCTCGCCGACGTCGTGCTCCCCGCGAGCGCCGCCTGGTGCGAGTCGGACGGCACCTTCACCAACAGCGAGCGGCGCGTCCAGCTGGTGCGCAAGGCCCTGGACCCGCCGGAGGGCGCCAGGGACGACATCGAGATCATGTGCGAGCTGGCCAACCGGCTCGGCCACGAGTGGGAGCGCCCGGCGGCGGAGGAGATCTGGGACGAGGTGCGCTCGCTGTCCCCCATGCACCGGGGCATGACCTACGCGCGCCTGGCCGAGCTGGACGGCATCCAGTGGCCCTGCTACTCCGAGGACAGGGTGGAGCCGAGCTATCTGCACTCCCGCCTGTGGTCCAAGGACCCGGCGCTGCGGGGCGACCCCGCGCCGTTCGGGATCGTGGGCCACTCGCCGCCGGTGGACCTGCTGGACGAGGACTTCCCGTTCCGGCTCACCACCGGCCGCCGCCTGGACGACTACAACACCGGGGTGCAGACCGGGGGGTTCTCCTCGCCCCTGCGGCGCGGTGAGCTGCTGGACCTGTCCCCGGAGGACGCGGCCAAGCTCGGGATCGAGGACGGCGAGACGGTCCGCGTGACCTCCCGCCGCGGCTCGGTCCTGGTCCCGGCCTCGATCACCGAGTCCATGCGGCCGGGCCTGGTGTTCATGACCTTCCACTTCCCGCACCAGGTCGACACCCAGCTGCTGACCATCGACGCCACCGACCCCATCGCGGGGACCGCCGAGTACAAGGCGGCCGCCGTGCGGATCGAGCGCCTCGGCCCCCGGACCCCGGCCGAGCGCAGGGACGCCCCGGACGGGGCGCTCCGCTAGCCCGGGAGGGCGAAGGGTGGACCGTCTCCCAGCCCCCTGGCGGGACGGTCCACCCCGTGTCCGTTCGACCGGACGCCCGGAGCGACCGCCTCCGCCGACGGATTCGCATCGGTGACGAGGGTTGTCAATCCGGAACTCCCATCCTACTGTCTTCTGTATACAGAATCCTGTGATCTGTCTTACACGATTGAGGTGATCCGGGCGTGGACCTGCGACTTCTGGACGAGGCGGCCACCGAAGCCGAACGCGACGCCGTCGACTCACTCCTGGGCACGCCCGAATCCGGCTGGGACGGCGGGACGCGCCGGGACTCCGACCTGCGCTACGCCAGGGGCGGCCACGCCGCCCGCGACCGGCGCGACCTGCTCCTGCCCGCCCTGCACGCGGTCAACGACCGGGTGGGCTGGATCAGCCGGGGCGCGCTCAACCACATCTGCCGCAGACTCACCGTCCCCCCGGCCGAGGCCTACGCCGTCGCCTCCTTCTACGCGATGTTCGCCCTGCACGAGCGCCCCCGGAGGGTCGTGCACCTGTGCACCGACATCGCCTGCGCGGCGGCGGGCTCGGGCGCGCTGCGCGACCGGCTGGCCGAGCGCCTGGGCCCTCCCGGAGCCGCTTCGGAGGCCGCCGGCCCCGACGCTCCCCCCGTCACCTGGCACGAGAGCCCGTGCCTGGGCATGTGCGAGCGCGCCCCCGCGGCGCTCTCCCTCCAGGCCGGGGCGCCGGCCCGGTACGCGGTCGCGGCCCCGGCCACCCCCGACGGGCTCGACTCGCTCACCGAGGGCGCGCCCCGCGGGGAGGAGCCGACCAACGGCCACCGCCCCCACGGCCCCGGGACCGCCCACCCCACCACCTTCCACCCCGAGCCCCTGCCCGGCGCCTCCCCCGAGCCCCGCCCCGAGGACGCCGTCCCCGACGCGGGCTCCCCCGACCACGTCCTCCTGCGCCGGATCGGCCGTGTGGACCCGCTCAGCCTCGACGACTACCGCTCCGCGGGCGGGTACGCCGCACTGCGCGAGGCCCTGCGGCTCGGCCCCGCCGGGGTGATCCGGGAGGTCACCGACTCCGGCCTGGTCGGCCGGGGCGGGGCGGCCTTCCCCACCGGGCGCAAGTGGAACGCCACCGCCCAGCAGCCGGACACCCCGCACTACCTGGTGTGCAACGCCGACGAGAGCGAGCCGGGAACCTTCAAGGACCGCGTCCTCATGGAGGGCGACCCCTTCTCCGTCGTCGAGGCCATGACCATCGCCGGGTACGCGATCGGGGCGCGCACCGGCTACCTCTACATCCGGGGCGAGTACCCCCGGGCCCTGCTGCACCTGGAGAACGCCATATCCCTGGCCCGGGAGCGCGGGCTGCTCGGCACCGACATCATGGGGTCGGGCTTCTCCTTCGACATCGAGATCCGGCGCGGCGCGGGCGCCTACATCTGCGGCGAGGAGACCGCGATCTTCGGCTCCATCGAGGGGCAGCGCGGCGAGCCCCGCACCAAACCGCCGTTCCCGGTGGAGAAGGGCCTGTTCGGCAAGCCGACCACCGTGAACAACGTGGAGACCCTGGTCAACGTCCTGCCCGTGCTGCTGATGGGCGGACCGGCGTACGCGGCCGTGGGCACCTCCGGGTCCACGGGCCCCAAGCTGTTCTGCCTGTCGGGCGGGGTGCGCCGCCCCGGCCTGTACGAGCTGCCCTTCGGGGCCACCCTGGGCGACCTGATCGAGGCCGCGGGCGGGCCGCCCGAGGGGCGCTCGATCAGGGCCGTGCTCCTGGGCGGGGCCGCCGGCACCTTCGTCCGGGCCGACGAACTGGACATCCCGCTGACCTTCGAGGGGGCGCGCGCCGCCGGGGCGTCCCTGGGCTCGGGCGTGGTGCTGGTCCTGGACGACACCGCCGACCTGCCCGCGATCCTGGCACGCGTGGCCGCCTTCTTCCGCGACGAGTCCTGCGGCCAGTGCGTCCCCTGCCGGGTCGGCACGGTGCGGCAGGAGGAGTCCCTGCTGCGGCTGCGCGCGGGGGCCTCCCCCGCCAAGGAGATCCCGCTGCTGCGCGAGGTCGGGCGGGCGATGCGGGACGCGTCGATCTGCGGCCTGGGCCAGACCGCCTGGAACGCCGTGGAATCCGCGATCGACCGGCTGGGCCTGTACTCCGAGGACGGCCCCGCGACCGAGACCCCCGCCCCCGGCGGCACAGCAACCCCAGCCCCGGGCGACCGGGCTGCGACCGAGGAGGCCCGATGACCGTCCCCGTACTCCTGCCCGCCCCCAAGAGGCTGATCGACGCGACCATCGACGGCGAGGCCGTCCGCGTGCCGGAGGGCACCACCGTGCTCGAGGCCTGCGCCGCGGCCGGGACCGAGGTGCCCACGCTCTGCTACGGCGACACGCTCACACCGCGCAACGCCTGCCGGGTGTGCGTGGTGGAGGTGGAGGGCGCCCGCACCCTCGCCCCGGCCTGCTCCCGCAAGCTGGAGGCCGGGATGAGCGTGTCCACCGACTCCGAGCGGGTGCGGCACAGCCGCAAGCTGGTCCTGGAACTGCTGGGCTCGTCGGTGGACCTGTCCACCACGCCCCAGATCGCCGAGTGGATGGAGCGCTACGAGGCGGACCCGGACCGGTTCGGCCCCCGGGCCGAACCGGCCGCGCTCGGGGTCCGCGACGCCCGGCACGCGGGCGAGCACCGGCCCGGCGACGGCTCGGTGGCCGAGACCGTGGAGCAGCCCGCCAAGGTGGACAACGACCTCTACGTGCGCGACTACTCGAAGTGCATCATGTGCTACAAGTGCGTGGACGCCTGCGGCGACCAGTGGCAGAACACGTTCGCGATCGGGGTGGCCGGGCGCGGGTTCGACGCCCGCATCTCCACCGAGCACGACGTGGAGCTGCCCGATTCGGCCTGCGTGTACTGCGGGAACTGCATCGAGGTCTGCCCGACCGGGGCGCTGTCGTTCACCACGGAGTTCGAGATGCGCAAGGCCGGCACCTGGGACGAGGAGCGCCAGACCGAGACGACCACGGTGTGCACCTACTGCGGGGTCGGGTGCAACGTGACCCTGCACGTGCAGGACAACCGGATCGTCAAGGTGTCGTCCCCGCACGACAACCCGGTGACGCACGGCAACCTGTGCATCAAGGGCAGGTTCGGCTTCCAGCACGTGCAGCGGCGCGGCGACGGCTGACCCGCGGGCGGAGGCCGGCCCCCGGGGCGGCGGTCCGGCCTCCGCACCGATTTGACGCTTCGTCCCCTCGACATCGAATGTCGGGAGGAGTAGACCAGTAGACGGCTCGGACGCCGGAAGGCGGTGGTGGGGCATGGGACGGGTGACCGCCCGTGAGAAGGTCCTCCGGATCAGGGAGGGTGTCGGAAGCGAACGCGTGGACACCTTGGTCGTGGAGGAGCCGCTGGAGATCAGGCTGGACGGCTCCCCGCTGAGCGTCACCATGCGCACCCCCGGGAACGACTTCGACCTCGCCGCCGGGTTCCTGGTGGGCGAGGGGGTGGTGTCCGAGGGCCCGCAGGTCACCGCCATCCGCTACTGCGCCGGGGCCACCGAGGACGGGTCCAACACCTACAACGTGCTGGACGTGTCCCTGGCCCCCGGGGTGCCTCTCCCCGACACCTCACTGGAGCGCAACTTCTACACCACCTCCTCGTGCGGGCTGTGCGGCAAGGCCGGCCTGGACGCCGTGCGCACCAAGGCGCGGTGGTCGGTGGCCGACGACGGCCTGCGGGTCAGCGTCTCCACCCTCACCGGGCTCCCGGACCGCCTGCGCGAGGCCCAGCGGGTGTTCGACCGCACCGGCGGGCTGCACGCGGCCGGGCTGTTCACCGCCGAGGGCGAGCTGCTGGCCCTGCGCGAGGACGTGGGGCGGCACAACGCGGTGGACAAGCTGGTCGGCTGGGCGCTGCGCTCCGGGCGGCTCCCGCTGCGCGGAACCGTGCTCATGGTGTCCGGGCGCGCCTCCTTCGAGCTGGTCCAGAAGGCGTGGATGGCGGGCATCCCCATGATGGCCGCCGTCTCGGCCCCCTCGTCCCTCGCCGTCGAACTGGCCGCGGAGGCGGGCATGACGCTCGTCGGCTTCCTGCGCGGCAGTTCCATGAACGTCTACAGCGGAAGGGACCGCGTTCTCCTGGAGAGGGCGCTCACCGCGCCCTCGGCGGCCCCAGGGGCTGCGCACCCTCCGCACCGGTAGGCGCGGCCCTGGCCGGTGCGTTCCAGCCCCCCGTACCGCCCAGGGCCGATACCGGACCTCCGCGAGGCCGCTCGAACATTCGAGCGGCCTCGCGGCACGTCGGGGCCCGGGGCGCGCCCCCGTCCTCCGCGTCCCTCCGTGCGCCCCGGTCCGGTGCCCGCCCCGGCCGGCGCGGGCGCCGGACCGGGACGGACGGTGGCCGGGCCCCTAATGGACGGCGCCCTCCCATCCCCGGGGACGGAGCGTGTAGTGCGGGAAGTTGCCGGGCGGCCGCTCGTCGGCGGGCCCCCGGGTGACCGCGTGCACGAGGAGCCCGCCCCCGACGAAGGCCCCGCGCCAGGAGTCGCCCAGGCCGCCGAACAGCTCGTCGCGGTCGCCGCGCGAGCGGGGGCGGTTGACGCCGACCTTGAAGGCCCGCACGCCGGCCGCCAGGCGTGCGGCCGTGTCGGTGTCGTCGCAGGAGAGCGTGGCGACCAGGGCGCCGTTGCTGGCGTTCATCGCCGCCATGAGCTCGGCCTCGGTGTCGACCAGCACGACCGAGTCGACCGGCCCGAAGGGCTCGGCGTGGAAGAGCGGGGAGGACCTCGGCGGCTCCAGCAGGGCCACGGGCGCCATGTAGGCGTCGGTGTTCTGGCCGGGGAGCAGCAGGGCGTCGGACAGGGACCCGCGGTACAGGGGCACCGCCCCGCCCGCGACGGCCTCCGCCACCCGGTCGTTGAGCTCCTTGGCCTTGGCCGCGTTGATCAGCGGCCCGAAGTCGAGTTCGGGCAGGTCGTCCCCGGGGTCGGCGACCGCGAGCGGGTGGCCGAACCGCACCCCCGCCGCCGCGGCCAGGTACGCCTGGAGGAAGTCGGCGAAGCGGGACCTCTGCACCACGAACCGGGGGTAGGCGGTGCAGCGCTGCTTGGCGTAGTCGAAGGTCTTGCGGATCTGGCCGGAGAGGGTGTCCCAGTCGTCGTACTCCCAGACCCCCCAGCAGTTCAGCCCCTCCTGTTCCAGGATGTGGGGCCGGTCCAGGTCCGCCAGGTCGGCGGCGACCCGGCCGCCGGTGTCGCGGCCGCCGACGAAGGACACGCAGCCGATCTCCGGGCTGCGGACCAGTGCCGGGGAGAGGTCTCTGCCGCCCCCGCCGACCAGGGTGAACGGGAGGCCCTCCGCCACCGCCAGGGCGACGGCGAGGGTGAGGCACACGAGCCCGCCGTCGGTGGGCGTCTTGGCGATCACCCCGTTGCCCGCGAGGGCCTGCACGCACATGGCGTGCGCCAGGACGCTCATGGGGTAGTTCCAGCTGGCGATGTTGCTGACGGGCCCCTCCAGCGGCCGCCTCCCGTCCAGCATCCCGTCGATCTCGTCCAGGTACCACTCCACACCGGAGATGGCGCGGTCGACGTCCTGGCGGGCCAGCCGCCAGGGCTTGCCGATCTCCCAGACCAGCGCCAGGGCCAGGGTGTCCCGGTGCTCGCTCCAGGACCGGACCGCGGCGCGGACGCGGGAGCGCCGTTCCTCGAGAGGGACGCGGGTCCAGGCGCGGTGCTCGATCGCGGCCGCCGCCACGGCCCGGGCCGCGGTGGAGGTGTCGAGCATGGGCGGCCCGGCGATCTCGGTGCCGTCCACCGGGGAGTAGGAGGTGCGCGGCCGCCCGTCGGCGCGCCAGCGGCCGCCCCAGCGGTTGTGCACCCGGTCGGGCCCGAAGGCCTCCGGGGCGATCTCGCGGCAGCGGGCGTACAGGGCCGCCCACTCCGTACCGGGTTTCAGGGTCGTCGCCGTCATGCGGTCGCGGGCGCCTCCGCCGCAGCGGAGCCGTCCCCCTCCTCTCGGTCTTCGGCGGCCGCCAGGGCGGCCCGGACGAGCCCTGCGGTCTCGGTGGGGGTTCTACCGACCTTGACGCCGGCGGCCTCCAACGCCTCCTTCTTCGCGGCCGCGGTCCCCGAGGAACCCGACACGATCGCGCCCGCATGCCCCATGGTCTTGCCCTCGGGCGCAGTGAACCCCGCCACGTACCCGACCACCGGCTTGGACACGTTCTCCTTGATGAACGCCGCCGCCCGCTCCTCGGCGTCCCCGCCGATCTCACCGATCATCACGATCACGTCGGTGTCCGGGTCGGCCTCGAACGCCGCCAGCGCGTCGATGTGCGTGGTCCCGATGATCGGGTCCCCGCCGATACCCACCGCCGAGGAGAAGCCGATGTCGGCCAGCTCGTACATCATCTGATAGGTCAGCGTCCCGGACTTGGACACCAACCCGATCCGGCCCGGCTTGGTGATGGTCGCCGGGATGATGCCCGCGTTCGACTGGCCCGGGGTGATCAGACCCGGGCAGTTCGGGCCGATGATCC